>JAIXPK010000440.1 GCA_027486335.1 Verrucomicrobiaceae bacterium
CGCCCGCACCCAGTCGCCATCCGCGCATGCGCCGCATGCACCGCCGGAATATCCGACGCCCCCGGCAGCGTCATCCCCATCGCCTCCGCCACACTCATCATCGTCGCCGCCGTCCCCATCGTCATGCACGTCCCCGGGCTCCTCGCAATCCCATCCTCCAGTTCCGCCCACCCATCGCAATCCAATCGCCCCGCCCGCCGCTCATCCCAGTACTTCCACACATCCGAACCAGACCCCAGCACGGTCCCACGCCAGCACCCTCGCACCATCGCCCCAGCCGGTAAATACACACTCGGCAGATCCATCGTGATCGCCCCCATCAGCAGCGCCGGCGTCGTCTTGTCACACCCTCCCATCAGCACCACGCCGTCCAGCGGATGACACCGCAGCATCTCCTCCACCTCCATCGCCACCAGATTCCTGTACATCATCGATGTCGGCTTCATGAACATCTCACTCAAACTCGTCACCGGTATCTCCACAGGAAACCCGCCCGCCTGCCAAACCCCACGCTTCACTTCCTGCGCACGCTCCCTCAGGTGCGTGTGACACGTCGCCAGATCACTCCAGGTGTTGAAAATCCCAATCACAGGCTTCCCCGCAAAATCCTCGGTCCCATAACCCATCTGCTTCGTCCGCGACCGATGCCCGAACGATCTCAAATCATCCGGCCCGAACCATCGGTGTGATCGCAGCGTCTCCGGGGTCTTGCGTGGTCTCATCCCCAACTCTTGCCGCTTCCCCCTTCTCACGCAATCTTCAGTTTCCTCACCCCCGCCCAAACCCACGCAGAATCCCCGTCTTGAAAGACAGGAAACAACACGGGCGTAGCCTTCACAGGAGACGCCTCAGCATTGCCGTTGACGGCCCGCATCCGGAGGCAAGGATGAAAGCGTTTACCCTACTCACGTATCAAAAGCCCAATACTCGTATCCATGAAGAAACTGTTCGTTTCGCTCTTCGCAGCCCTCATCGGTGTCTCCGCTCTGAACGCCCAGGACGCCAAGCCTGCCGCCGCCGACACGAAGCCTGCCGCGCCTGAAGCAAAGCCAGCCGACGCTAAACCCGCTGACGCCAAGCCATCCGCAACCGACGCGAAGCCTGCCACCGCTGAAGCCAAACCCGCCGCCGGCGATGCCACCAAACTCATGCTCGGCGTCGTCCCCAACGTGATGCAGTACGACAAAAAGGAACTCACCGTCAAGGCAGGCGCCAAGGTCATGCTCCTCTTCCGCAATGAAAAGTGCCCGCTCCAGCACAACTTCATCCTCCTCAAACCCGGCACCAAGGACACCGTCGGAGCCCTCGCGGACAAAATGCTCACCGACCCGGAAGCCCTCAAGAAACTCTACCTCCCGGACTCCAAGGACATCATCGTCAAAGGTGCCAAACTCATCGGCATCGGCCAAAGCGATCTCATCGAATTCACCGCCCCAGCCGAAGCCGGTGACTATCCTTACATCTGCACGTTCCCAGGCCACTGGCGTCTCATGAACGGGGTCCTCAAGGTCACCAAGTAATCTCCTCCACCGGCCCCCAGGTCGGTATTCAAATTCCCCGGGCGGGTTGTGGCTTCTGCTGCAGCCCGCCCGTTCTGCGTCCCTCCCCCTCCTCAATCCCCCCACCATGCCCTCCCCCACGCTCCGCGACGCCACCCCCGCCGACCTCGACGCCATCAACGCCATCTACAACCACTACGTCCTCTCCTCCACCTGCACGTTCCAGATCGCCCCCGAATCCCCCGAAAGCCGCGCCACATGGTTCGCCAACCGCACCCCATCTCACCCCGTCATCGTCGCGGAAGCAGCCGGCGAAATCATCGCATGGGGCAGCCTCTCCCCCTTCCATAAACGCGAAGCCTTCGCCGCCACCGTCGAAAATTCCATCTACGTCCACCACCTCCACCTCCGCCGCGGCCTCGGCTCTCTCCTCCTAAACGCCCTCATCCTCCGCGCTCGCTCCGCTAACCTCCTCTCCATCGTCGCCGCCATCTCCTCAGACCAACCCGGCAGCATCGCCCTCCACCAAAGTCACGGCTTCTCGGAATCCGGCCGTCTCCTCGAAGTCGGTCAGAAATTCGGCAAAACCCTCGACATCGTCTACCTCCAGCTCTTCCCCACCCGCCTTCCCGCTCAACCCTCCTAACGCGGCGGCCCGCCAAACTGAAACCCGAATCCCCGCACCGCTCCCCCACCACGCTTCGCCAGCCGCCACAAAAACAAGTTAAACCCCAGACTCAGCAGCGCAATCGGCCCCCAGATCCACAACGCCACCCGCGCCCATCCATGCTCAGTCGCAAATAACCCCAGCACCCCTCCCCATAACGCCGTCCGTACCGCCCACCGCACCAACCGCTGCTTCGCCGCCACCTGCAGCGCCCCCATCAGATCAGCCACCCCGCCGCCTCCACCCATCACAGGATCCTCCACCCCTTCCCCGGCCCGGCCCCTCCCATCATCCACCACCTCCACATCAATCACCTCAGCCTCCTGCACCGCAGGCAGCGAATCCTCTCCCCTATCCGCTCCTCTCCCTTCAACACTCATTTCGTCGCAGCCACTAAATTCACCAGCTCCGTCGCCTTCTCATACAGCTTCTTCACCTGGCCTTCGTCAAACGACTTCCCATCCGGCATGTCCACAAGGGCCCGCAACTCCCCAAGCCCCGCCCGCAGCTTCTTCACATGCCCGAGCTTCGCAAACTCTGGATCCAAATCCGCCAGCATCGCCCCGAAATAATCCGTCAGATCCGTCCGCGCCATCACCGCCGCTCGCTCCGGACTGAACCCTCCCTCCAGCGCCGCCGCCGAAGCAATCTGCAATCCCCGCAGCCACCCTCCCATCGCAATCAGATGCGCCAGCTGCACATCCCGCAGCAACACCATCTCCGCCTCCACATCCTTCTGCGTCGCCGCCAGATCATCCCGCAATCCCTTCCAATCCCCCAGCGCCCCATTCTCCAGCAGGCTCTTCGCATGCTCCGTCACCCGCGCCCCCGCACTCAGCACCTTCGCATGCTTCAGCACCGCACGCCCCACCGATTCCAAATCATCCACCTTCTCCGTCTGCACCGACAAAAACCCATCCCCAATCAGTAACCCCAGCGCCAGCGCCACCCGCGTCCGGTCAGTCGAAATCGCCTTCGGTATCTCCCTCCTCAATTTCTCATACGGCAACCCTCCCAGCTTGTCCAACTGCCCGAAAATCTTCCGAATGCTCGGCGTCGTGAACTGATTCACCCCGTACTCCTCCCTCATGTGCTCGTCCTCAAGCAAATCATCAGGCACCACCGGATCCTCTTCCCCCTCCTTGCCCTCAGCCTTCCCTGCCTTCTCCCCAGTTTCCTCCGCCGCAGCCGGCGCCTTCCCCTCCTGCGCCGTCACCGGCACAACCCCGCACACAAATACAATCAAGGGAAGCAGTCGGAAGCGCATGTTGATGATGGTCACAGTGATAACGCCCGCCACCGCAACTCATTATCACGACGACACGCCGCGACCCCAGAATTTCCGCAGCCGGCTCCCCCGGACTCCCGGAGTGGTGGAGGTAAGGGGATTCGAACCCCTGACCTTCTCATTGCGAACGAGACGCTCTACCAACTGAGCTATACCCCCATTCCGGCGCGGTCATCTTTGTTGCCGCGACCTCACCCTTAGAAAGCACCCGCCACCAGGCAAGCGGAATCCACATCCGTTTCTCCAACCGCTATTTCCTCCTCCGACGCGTTTCCAGTTGCCCCCTCCCACAACCCCCGCGAGATCCACCCCATGTTTGCGGCGATGAAAATCCTCAGCGGCACTGCCCACCCCGTCCTGGCGGACAGCATCTGCTCCTACCTCGAAGTGTCTCGCACCGACGCGACCGTCACCACCTTCCCGGATGGTGAAAGTTTCGTCAAAATCAACGAAAACGTCCGCGGCAGCGATGTCTTCATCGTCCAACCCACCTGCCCGCCCACCAATCACAATATCATGGAACTGCTCATCATGGTCGACGCCGCACGGCGCGCCAGCGCTGAGCGCATCACCGCCGTCATCCCCTTCTTCGGCTACGCCCGCCAGGACCGCAAAGACCAGCCCCGCGTCCCCATCACCGCCAAACTCGTCGCCAACCTCCTCACCGCCGCAGGCGTCAACCGCGTCCTCACCGTCGACCTCCACGCCGCCCAGATCCAGGGCTTCTTCGACATCCCCGTCGACCACCTCTACGCCCAACCCGTCCTCACCCGCTACCTCCGCCAGCAAGGCCTCATCGGCAGCGGCCTCGTCGTCGTCTCCCCAGACGTCGGCGGCATCAAAATGTCCCACGCCTTCTCCAAAACCCTCGGCGCTGACTTCGCCATCGTCGCCAAACACCGCAGCAGCGCCACCGAGGTCCAGGCCATCAATGTCATCGGCGAAGTCGAAGGACGCGACGTCCTCCTCGTCGACGACATGACCGAAACCGCCGGCACCCTCACCGCCGCCGCCCGTCTCCTCAAGGAACGCGGAGCCAAACGCATCCTCGCTGGCGTCACCCACGCCGTCCTCGGCGAAATGGCCTTCGAACGCCTCGCCGCCAGCCCCATCGAACAACTCATCTGCACCAACACCACCCCCATGGCCCACGGCCCAAAGGTCGCCCCCCAGGATATCTCCCCCATCCTCGGCGAAGCCATCCGCCGCATCCATCAGGGCGAAAGTGTCACCTCCCTGTTTGACAACCAATAGCCCGGCGCTAGTTTCGCGCCCCTTTTCCGGGCTTCCCGGATCAGGCACCCCCTGCCCTCCGGCCCTGCGGGCGCAGCATCGGCTGCGGCGTGGCCCGGAACCCACAGGGTAACTCATCACCGCATCTATAACCATGTCCAAAGCTCAGTCCCTCACCGCCCACAGCCGCAAACGCAGCGGTTCCGGCGCCCTCAACTCCCTCCGCCGCGAAGGCCTCATCCCAGGCGTCGTCTACGGGAAATCCGTCCCAAGCATCAACGTCCGCCTCAAGGCCAAGGAAGTCGAAACCATTCTCAATCACTCGGCCTCCGACCAGATCCTCGTCAACCTCACCATCGAGGACTCCAACGAGACCAAACTCGCCCTCATCCAGGACGTCCAGCACAACCCACTCACCGGAGCCATCATCCACCTCGACTTCCACGCCATCCGCGAAGACGAGGTCATCCACGCCAACATCCCTCTCAGCCTCACCGGCGACGCCGCAGGGGTCAAAGCTGGCGGTCTCCTCGAACACCTCATCCACAAACTCGCCATCACCTGTCTCCCGAAAGACCTCCCGGAAGCCATCCAGGTCGATGTCTCCACCATCGCCCTCGGCGGTGCCCTCCACATCCGCGAGATCCCTCTCCCACAAGGCGTTCGCGCCATCGCCGACGGCGACATCATCGTCGCCCTCGTCTCCGAACCCAAGGTCTCCGCTGAACCTGTCGTCGCAGCCCCTGCCAAAGACGCCAAGGGCGGCAAAGCCAAGGGCAAGAAGTAATCCTTCCCTCCTCTCCCTTCACGCCGCCCCGCCGCCCCGCCGCCCTCCCATGGGTGTCGGGGCGGCCTTTTTTATGCCCGCATCAACCTAACACCCCTCACCCGGACGCCTCCGCCGCCAACCACCCGCTCAGTACCGGATGATCGTCGCCTTCTTCCTCAGCTTCTCCATCCACTTCTCCGTCGCCACACGCTTCCGCTCCATCATGATCCGCCGCTCAATCTCCGCATCCACTTCCTCCTTCGGCTTCATCTTCCCCGCCTGCCGTCCCTCAATCCAGAAAATGTAATAATTCCCCCCGAACGTAATCACCTCGCTCACCCGCCGATCCTCCAGCTTCACCACCACCCGCCACATCGCCGGAGCCAGATCCTTCTCCTCCACCCAATCCCAGCTCCCGCCCTTCTCCGCCTTGCTGTCCTTCGAGTACGTCCGCGCAATCGTCGCAAAATCATCCCCGCTCGCCAGCTTCGTCCGAATCTCCCGCACCAGCGCCTGCTGCCCCGCCGGCGTCGACCCAAGATCATCCCCAGGGATCGTCACCGACCACAACTTCAACCGATCCCCCTCCCGGTACTCCGCCGCGTGCGCCTTCAAATACGCCGCCTTCTCCTCCTCCGTAATGTAGGTCTCCTTCACCGCCGCAAACTGCCCCCTCATCATCTCGGCAATCACATTCTTCCGCTGCTGCTCGAAAAACTTCTTATAACTCATCCCGCTGCTCGTCAGCTCCTTCAGAAAATTCTCCCGCTTCCCCTCAAACATCTTGTCCACAAACTGCGTCCG
>JAIXPK010000473.1 GCA_027486335.1 Verrucomicrobiaceae bacterium
CGATCGGCCAACGCATCAAACGGAGCCGCCCCAACCAGCTGCCGCGCAGCCAGCACCAACAGAAATACAAATCGTTTCATCTCCCCCTCATTCCCGATCCTCCCCAGCTTGTTTCACCCGCCAGAAAATTTCTTTCCCATCGGTCCCTCCCACACGACGCTCACCCCATGCGCCCGCTTCCGGCACGCTGACGTTCCCCTCACCAGAACCATGGAGCCGCCACCCGCCAAACCGCTCTCCCCAGCCATGAATCCCATCACCGGTTACCACGTCATCACCCCGGACGACCTCACATGGCGCGAGTCCAACCTCATGAAAATCCCCAACGCGGATTACCTCGAACGCACCGGCTCCGAAATCCTCGGCGCTCGTCTCTGGAACCTCCCGCCCTTCAGCGCCAACACTCTCCACAAACACCTCCGCTCGGAAGAATTCTACTTCGTCCTCGAAGGCACCGGCCGAATCCGCATCGGCGACGTCTCCCTCACCATCCCAAAACACGGCGGCGTCCTCGTCGGCCCGGACCAGCTCCGCCAGGTCTTCAACGACTCCCCCGACCCAGTCCTCTGGCTCATCATCGGCGCACCGGAAGAACTCGAGTTCCTCAAAGGCTCCCTCTCCCCCACAGACCTCTCCGGCTTCTACCCGACCGATCCCACCCAGCTCCCGCCGGAACTAGTGTAGTCCGTCTTACAGATGGTGTCTTATGGACGAGGGATTTTTTCCGAGTCCACGGCGCGAGGAGGGCGCGAATCAGGATTCGCAACCGACGAGCAACACAGGAATCGGGAAAAAGACCCGTCCCCCTCCCTCCGCAGAGCGGCTGAATCCTCCTTCCTTCCCACAAAATCAGAAGATACCATCTGTAAGACGGGCTGCACAAGGCACAGTCTGGCCCCCGCCGCCCGCAATCCTTTGACCCCATCCCTAACGGCACCCGCGGCGCACCCTATCGAATCCCAACCACCATCGAATCTGGCCCCGCCAGATGCTCCACCCGGCACTCCCGGAACCCAGCCTCCCGCATCCACTCCATGCAGTCTGCCGCCGTATAGTCAAACCCGCCCGGCGTCTCGATCAGCATGTTCAGGCTCATCAGCAACCCGAACGCATTCGCCTTCCGCTCATCGTCAATGATCGCATCGTAAACCACCACCGCCCCGCCCTCCGGCAGCGCCGCATACGCCTTCGCTAGCAGCATCTTCTTCGTCTCAAGATCCCAGTCATGCAGGATATGCCCGAACAGCAGCACGTCCGCCGATGGCAGAGGATCCGTGAAAAAGCTCCCGCCCGCAAACCGCACCCGCTCCGCCAACCCGTTCGCCTCCACATATTCATCAAACACCGGCCCCACCTCCGGAAGATCAAACCCAATCCCCCTCACATGCGGATTCGCCAGCGCAATCTGCGTCACCAGATCCCCCTGCGCCGTCCCGATGTCCGCACACGTTTGATAGGACCCCCACGGAAACACCCGCGCAATCGCCATGTTCGCCACCCGACTCACCCCGGACATCGCCCGCAGAAACTCCCGCAGCCGCGCCGGATCCGCATAAATCGCCGCAAACGGATCCTGCCCGCCCCGCGATTCATTCTGCGCCTCCCCCGTCCGCAGCGCCGCCGTCAGCCCGCCCCAGAACGGATACAGCCGGTGATTCGCCATCTCCAGAATCCCTCCGATGTACGACGGCTTCGCCTTGTCGAGATAACACTCCGCATCCGGCGCATTCCGATACACCCCCTCCTCCCTCACCAGAAATCCCAGCGCCACCAGCGCATCCAGAAAATCCCGCGCCGCCCTCGGGTGCAGCCCCATCCGCCCACTCACTTCCGTCAACCCCCCGGGATGCCGCGCCAGATCCGTGAACAATTCCATCTCCACCGCCGATAACAGTACCTTCGCCCCCCAGAAGGCAAATCCAGTCTGCAGAATGCGCTCAGCGGTCGGTCCCATCGGTTTTGTTGTGTTCATAACTCAGTAATCTGCTCCAGCCTCCCCATGCCCGCCATGCGCAGGCCCATCCGCAAATCCGAATCCACGCCGCACCGCCGCCATCTCCGCCGTCAGCCGCCCGCACCGCTCCCGTACCGTCAACGGTGCCTCCTCTTCTTCCTCCCCCTCCGCGTCCGCCGCATGCCGACACGCAAACAACGTGAACAGCGCCCCTAGCGATTCCCGCGGAATCACATCCCGCCGCCTCACCGTCCGCAATCCCGCCGCCGCAATCCCCTCCAGCGCCCGCGCCTTCTGCGGCGTCGGAAAACACAGCACAAACCATCCCCCAACCTCTAACTGCCTCGCCGCCGCCACCGCATAGTCCCTCACATCTCCCCTCAACTCAAACCGCGCGTGCGCCTTCTGCGAATCCACCGGCAGCACCCCGGTCCCCGGCGGAAAATACGGCGGACTCCCCGTAATCAGCGGAAACTTCCGCCCGAAATCCGTCTCCCGCAAATCCCCATGCCGGCTCTCCACCCGCCCACCCAACCCATTCACCCCAATGTTCGCCTGCAGCAGCCGCCAGCTCACCGCCTGCGCCTCCACACACGCCAGCCGCGCCCCCTCGCCCATCCCCCACAGCGTCAGCAACCCCACCGTCCCTATCCCCGTCCCCAGATCAAGATGCTCCCCAACCCGCGGCGACTTCTCCAGCGCATACCACGCCGTCAGCACGTCATCAATCGAATGCCGGTGCCCGCCCTTCCGCTGCGCAATCAGCCACCCCGCCGCCCCACCCGCATCATCCCTCAACCCCTCCACTCCACCACCCTGCGGCCCAGTCAGCGCATCCAGCGTGATCCTTTCCCCCAATTCCTCCTCCAACCGCTCCCGCTCTGCTCTCCACGCCTCCATCACCCCGCCACTCCCCGGATCGCTCATCGACTCCATCGTCTCGTCTGTTAGGCTTTCCTTCATCCCGGGCTCCACCACTCTCAGCCAAGGTCGTTCTCCAGCACCACCCGGTACCGCGCCTGCCCAGCCCGCAGATGCGCGATCGCCTCGTTCACCCGAGTCATCGGAAATCGCTCGGTCATCGGCTCAATCCCATGCCGCACACAGAACTCCAGCATCGTCGCCACCACCCCAGGACTCCCCACCGGCGATCCCGAAACCGACTTCTGCCCGCCAATCAGCCCGAACGCACTCACAGCGATCGGCTCCAGCACCGCCCCCACCAGATGCAGTCTCCCCTTCGGAGCCAGCGCCTCAATGATCACAGGCCAGTCCAGCGGCACATTCACCGTCGATATGATGAAATCCAGCGACCCCCTCAACTTCGCCATCGCTCCCGAATCCCGCGAGTCCACCACATGCCGCGCCCCGAAACCCATCGCCTCCGCTCGCTTCGCCTCACTCGACGTGAACGCATACACCTCACACCCCCACTTGCTCAGAAACTGCAGCGCCAGATGCCCTAACCCCCCGATCCCGATCACCCCCACCCGGTCCGTCGGCTTCACCCCGAACGCCACCAGCGGATTGAATACCGTCGCACCCCCGCAGAACAACGGGCCCGCCACCGCCGCATCCATCCCCTCAGGCAACGGGGTCACCCACGACCAGTGCGCCCGCACCCGGTCCGCAAAACCGCCATGCCGCGCCACAATCGTCGCCTCCGTCCCCGCACACAAATGCGCATCCCCGCTCAGACACCACCGGCAATAACCGCAACTCCCCGAAAACCACCCTAACCCCACCCGCTGCCCCACCGTCAACCCCTTCACCTGCGGCCCCGCCTCCCTCACCACCCCCACCACCTCATGCCCAGGCACCAGCGGATACCCCGACATCCCCCACTCGTTGTCAATCATCGACAAGTCAGAATGACAGATCCCGCAGTGCGTCACCGCAATCTCCACCTGCTCCACCCCCAATGGCCCGGCATCATACGTGTAAGGCCGCAGGCTCGCCCCTTTCTCAAAGGCCGCAAAAGCATTCACAGGTGCATTCATATTCAGTTCGTCGTTGGTTTCAGCCGCTACCCACGCAGCCGCCGCTCACCCCACACCCGCCGCCAGTAATGCCCCGAGGTCAAGCGCCCGCGTGAACATCTCCAGCCCCCCATCCGCACCCCGCGGCCACTCCGCCTCCGGCCGGTCCCAGTACAACTCCACCCCGTTCCCGTCAGGATCCCGCAAGTACACCGCCTCGCTCACCCCATGGTCCGCCGCACCCTCAAGCTCAATCCCAGCCTCCAGCACGCGCCGCACCGCCCGCCCCAGCTCCCCACGCTCCGCATACAGAATCGCCGTGTGAAACAATCCGGTGCTCCCCGCCGGCGGCGGCCCCCCACCCGCACTCTCCCACGTGTTCAACCCAATGTGATGATGATAACCCCCAGCCGACAGAAATACCGCTCCCCTCCCATACCGCTGCGTCACCTCAAACCCCAGCACCCCATGATAAAATCCCAGCGCACGCTCAAGGTCAGCCACCTTGAGATGCACGTGCCCGATCCTCGTCGCCGCAGGTATCGCATTCGCTTCCATACCTCCCATTCCACCGGTTCAACCACCCAAGGTCAAGCGCCCATCCTCACCCCCGCCAGGGAACACGCTCGCTCATCACAAGGACACCCGCTAGCACTCTCACTCGAATCCGAACGCATCAAATCGCACCCCCATCTCATCTTCATGGCTCTACCTCCCCCATTCTGGTTACGCCACGAATGCGGAATCTTTTCTCTCGGCATCCGCCCGCACCTCATGTGAGGATAACATGAGCCACACGGCCGTCCAGGTTCCCAGCACCATCCCCACATGACCATGGAGCCCTCCTCCGATCCCCTCGGCGCTACCAGCTCCGGTCCTCACCGCTTCACCCTGCCCCCCAGCTACGACTGCATCGGCCTCGTCGACAGCTTCGACGAACTCCTCGAAACCCCCTTCTCCGGCGACGTCAACGCTCTCTGCTGGCCACGCGAACTCCCCGGCGACTTCCACGAAATCGTCAGGATGCTCGACACCGGCACCGGCATCAACTCCATCTCCGACGCCACCCTCAACGCCCTCCCCCTTAGCGCCGCAGGCCGCGTCGCACGCGTCATCATCGCCGCCGACCGCCAGCGCCTCCGCCAGCACCACCTCGAGCCCACCCTCGACTGCATCAACGGCTACAACCACTCGGACGAAGGCGTCATCATCCCCACCCACGTCCAGTCATGGCACGTCGACAGCGCCACCGACGAAGCCGACACATGGCTCTGCACCTACTCCGGCGCTCCCTCCGAAGGACTCCAGAACTTCGACGCCATGCGCCGCGTCGATGACCCCGCCACCCGCGCCCAGTTGCTCCAAATGTACGGCGGCCATGATGACGATGGCTTCCTCGACTTCCTCAACGAACACTTCTTCGACCTCCACTACCAACCGCTCCCAGGCGCTCGCCCATGGTCCTTCGGCGTCGGTCACCTCTGGAAAATCGCCTGCCTCTACGACGGCAGTCCCGTCCCCCCCTGCGTCCATCGCGCCCCTCCCACCATCCCCGGTCAGCCTCCCCGTCTCCTCCTCATCAGCTGACCTCTCAGCGAATCCCCGCTCCACCCCGCCGGAGGCGCGTACCCGTCGTTATGCCTTCCGATAACTCCCCAGCCCTCCGATCCGGCTTCCCCGCCGCTGCCGCCCTCATCGGCTGGATCCTCCTCAGCTTCTCCGCCGCCCTCCCCGGCGCATGGTTCATGCCCGGCGCATGGTACTTTGCACTCAATAAACCCTCATGGAACCCTCCTGGCTTCCTCTTCGGCCCAGTCTGGTCCACCCTCTACACCCTCATGGGCATCGCCGCATGGCTCGTCTGGAAACGCGGCGGCTGGCCCGCCCAGAAACGCCCCCTCACCCTCTTCCTCCTCCAACTCGCCCTCAACGCCCTCTGGACGCCTCTCTTCTTCGGCGCCCACCTCATGGGCCCCGCCTTCGCAGAAATCACCCTCCTCTGGCTCGCCATCGCCACCACCATCGCCGCCTTCCGCCCAGTCTCAAAAACCGCCGCCACCCTCCTCGTCCCCTACCTCCTCTGGGTCTCCTTCGCCGCCTTCCTCAACTTCACCCTCTGGAACCTCAACCGCTGATCCCCAACCCGCCTTTTTCCATCGCACCCGCTGAGCCAAAAATCATCCCCCCAACACCCTCCCTCCCCCATTTCGGCCTTTCCCACCGAACCCCTCCACGCTCCCGTCGCTCCCATGAAATGCATCACATGGAACGTCAACGGCCTCCGCTCCGTCATGGACAAGGGCTTCGCCGACTTCATCACCGCCGAAGCCCCGGACGTCGTCCTCCTCCAGGAAACCAAGGTCAATCCCACCTCGCTCGACTGGTCATGGCTCCCCGGCTGGCACCTCGCATGGAACCCAGCCGCCAAACCAGGCTACAGCGGCACCGCCATCCTCTCCAAGTCCCAGCCCCTCTCCATCACCCGAGGC
>JAIXPK010000074.1 GCA_027486335.1 Verrucomicrobiaceae bacterium
ACGAAGGAGCCGGAGTTCCGGTCGGAGGGCGGAGACGACGTGGTCGTCGAGGAGATCGACGTGGTGAGCGGAGAGATGTCTCCGGGATCGGAGTGAGCGGAGGAGCTGGTGGAGCGGTCGGAGGGCCGGAGGGGATCGTGGTGATCGGTGGGGCCGGAGGAGCGGTTGGAGGGCGTGGACGACGTGGTCGTCGAGGGGAGCGACAGTGAGATCGAAGATGAGATCGACGAAGGAGCCGGAGTTCCGGTCGGAGGGCGGAGACGACGTGGTCGTCGAGGAGATCGACGTGGTGAGCGGAGAGACGTCTCCGGGATCGGAGTGAGCGGAGGAGCTGGTGGAGCGGTCGGAGGGCGTGGACGACGGGGTCGTCGAGGAGGCCGGTGTGCGCGGTTGCGGGAGGGGCAAAAGGTCTGCGTTTTTTTGCTGGCGTGGAGCGGCGCGGCTGTTAATGTGGAGGCGTTCGCGTTCTCCAAAAACGCGGCCGCTGTCTCAAAGCTTCCGGTGTAGTGCCCGGGGGTGCGAAGTCCATGACAACATCGAGAATTAAAGCCCGTCCGTGCAATACCTTGGGAGTCACTTCCCCAGGGGAAAGGTTTGGAGCCTTTGCGCGGGCGGGCTTTTTCGTGTTTATGAAAATGACTGAAGAGCAAAAGGAGCGGGCGAAAGCCACTAGGGCAAAGACGATGGCGGCCCGGAGGGCGGCGGAGCGGGAGCTGGCGGCTGAGCGGGAGTCTAAGGAGAGAAGGCAAGAGGCGTGGCGTTATCGGAGCTACGCAAGTAGTTCGTGGTGGGGTGGTGTGGTGTTTGCTGCGGCCGCGATGACGCAAGAGGCGCATGCGTTGGAGTGTGAGGTGCAGGCGCTGTTGATCGAGGGGAAGGTTTCCGAGGAGTCGGAAGAATTTGAACGGGCGCGGCGGGCGCGGTGGGATGCGGGCGCGGCGGTGCATGCGGTTCGTGGCATGCTGGAGCCGTTGTTGTGGGGGGCGCTCCCTGTGAATTATTCGGCGTGGTCAAGTTCAAGAGAGGAGGCAATGGAGGAGGTGGTGAAGAGGGCGGTGGAGGCGCGGGAATTGATGGGTGATTTTCCGCGGGCGTTGGTCGCTATGCTGCCGTCTTTGGGAGGGGCGGATATTGAACGGCATAGGAAACGCGGGTTCTGTGTGGCTGGTGGCTGTCTTGGGGATGTTGTGGTTAGGGAGAAGAAGGAGAGTGTTGGGCGGTTTGTTGTCAGGGGAGATGCCGGGGCTTGGACGGGGATTGAGGGTGATGGGGAGATGGAGCATTGGTGGTGGAATAAGGCGCGGCCTGATGGTGTTGTGGGGCGTGGGGGGTTGGATTCCTTGGGGGGCAAGGTGCCCCTTTCCCCGGAGGGGCCGGAGCCGCGGGCGCTTCCGCGGAATCCTGCCTTTTTGAGAGAGCTGGCTAGGGTGTTTCGGTGGCAGGGTCGAGTGTTGAGAATGGCGGGAGATGTTGAGGTGGGGGATGCAGCGCGGGAGAGGCTTGGAGCGTTCTGGGCATTGGGGGGGCCGGTGGAGCGGGGCGCGTTTCCGGAGTGCGATGAACAATTGATAAAGCGAGGGGGAGAGGCGGCGCTGGAATTAAGGGGCGAGATGCAACCGTTTATCGAGTTAGGGAACGAGAAGAGCAGGCGGGCGGCTAAGGCGCTTTGTGCTTATTTCCCGTCTAGGCTTAGGCGGATGATTCCGGCGTGGTTCCGGGTGAGGGCTGCAAGAGTGCATGCAAAGAAGGGCTTGGGGTGCCCGTTTGAGGTTCAGGCGCGTTATACGGCGGGGAAGCATGAGAAATGGGAGGATCAAGGCGAGGGGTGGTGTGGGGGTGTCCCTCCGCTGTTTCGGTTGTGGTGATGGCTGTTGTTCGTTGGGGGTTGTGCGGTGAGGGGAGGTGGGTGATGTTCGGGGGGTGAAGCCGAAGCCGTTGCCGCCATCCCCCCGCCCGATTGTCTATCAGATGAGCCAGCCCGCCCCGCGGCGGGGTGAGAGCGCGTTGGCGCTGGGAAATAACGTGGCCGCTGCCGTCCTGGTGTCTGGGGTGGTGGCGGCCTTTTTTCCGTTGGCGGTGCCGGTTTTCATCGTGGCCGCGGTGCTGGGGTTGGTGGTGTTGCTATGCTGTGGCGTGGTGGCTATGCTCTGCGGGCGGGTGATCCGTGGGGCGATTCTCGCGGGGGTTCCTGTGGTGCTGGCTGGGGTGGTGGCGCTGGTGTGGTTGCTGCGGTGAGTGAAGGGGATGGGGATGGGTGGATGTCGGAGGGTGTGGACGACGTGGTCGTCGAGGAGAGCGACGTGGTGAGCGGTGGGGCCGGAGGAGCGGTTGGAGGGCGTGGACGACGTGGTCGTCGAGGGGATCGAAGATGGGATCGAAGATGAGATCGAAGATGGGATCGACGAAGGAGCCGGAGTTCCGGTCGGAGGGCGGAGGCGACGTGGTCGGCGAGGAGATCGACGTGGTGAGCGGTGGGGCCGGAGGAGTGGTTGGAGGGCGTGGACGACGTGGTCGTCGAGGGGATCGACGGTGAGATCGAAGATGAGATCGACGAAGGAGCCGAAGTTCCGGTCGGAGGGCGGAGACGACGTGGTCGTCGAGGAGATCGACGTGGTGAGCGGAGAGACGTCTCCGGGATCGGAGTGAGCGGAGGAGCTGGTGGAGCGGTCGGAGGGCCGGAGGGGATCGTGGTGGGGAGCGGAGAGGCGTTGCCGGGATCGGGGTGA
>JAIXPK010000341.1 GCA_027486335.1 Verrucomicrobiaceae bacterium
CGGAGGACGGGATCGTCGAGGCTGGGGATGCGACCGGATTGGACGGCGAGGAGGACGAGGTGAGCGAGGACTGGTTTGCTGGCGGAGGCGACGTCGAGAGGGGCGTTTGGTTTACCCCATTGGTGGACGATGGCTCCGTGGCGGAGGACGACGCCGTTGCCGCCGAGGGTGGAGGAGAAGGCGGTGAGTTGATCCGGGCGGCAGCGTGCGGCGATTGGGTCCTTGGTGGGGAGGGGGATGCCGACGGCTGGGCGTTTTTTGGGTTTGCTGTCGGCGGTCGGGGCGTTCTTGCGGCCGCAGGCGGGGGCGAGGACACCGGCGACTGCGGCGAGGCAGGAGCGACGGCTGATCATTTCTTCAGGTGAAACAACGGGATGGGAGATGCAACCCGGAATGGGTCGGGGTGCGGTGCGGGCGGGGAAATGAGGGGATTTTAATCGATGTAGAGGAAGCGGTTGGTGGCGAGGAGGAGCTGGGCCCATGCGGTGAGGGCGTCGGCGTCGGCCTGGGCGGAGGGCGTGTTGGGATTTGCGGTGGAGCGGAGGCGATGGAGGAAGACGAGGGAGCGTGCGGAGTCGAGCTGGGAGGGAGGGGCGTTGAAGAGGAGGGCCCATGCGCGGGAGATTCTGGCGTCGTCGTTTTCGGGGGCGTCTTTCTGGAGACGGGCGGCGAGACTGCGGGCGACGTCGACGGTGAAGGAGTCGTTCATGAGGAGGAGGGACTGCGGGGCGACGGTGGAGAGCGTGCGGGAGGTGCAGTTAGGGTTCATGACGGGGAGGTCGAAGGTGTCGAGGACGGTGAGGGGTCTGGAGCGGCGGGCCTGGATGTAGAGACTGCGGCGGTCGGCGCTGGTGGCGACGGAGTCGATTTTATCGATCATGCCGTTGCCTGGGTTGATGATTTCGCGGCCTGGGATGATGCGGCCTGAGGAGACATCGCGGGCGACGGGGACGGGTTCGCCGCCGATGATAGGGTTTAGGCGGCCGGAGACGGCGAGCATGGAGTCGCGGAGGGATTCGGCGTCGAGGCGCTGGAGTTTCCAGCCGCAGTAGAGTTTTTCACGATCCTTGGAGGGATGGTGGTCGTGGGATTGCTGCCATGTGCGGCTTGTCAGGATGAGTTTGTGGAGACGTTTGAGCTGCCAGTTGTGGGAGGTGAAGTCGGTGGCGAGCCAGTCGAGGAGATCCGGGTGGGTGGGGCGGTCGCCGAGGGTGCCGAAGTCGCCGGGGGTGGGGACGAGACCGCGGCCGAAGTGGTGGAGCCAGAAGCGGTTGACGAGGACGCGTGGTGTTAGGGGGTTTTCGGGGCTGGTGAGCCAGTTGGCGAAGGCGAGACGGCGGCCGGAGGAGGGGAGATCCGGGTTTGGTGAGGAGAGGAGCGGGCGGATGGGTTGGGAGAGGACCTCGAAGACGGCTGGGGAGATTTCCTCACGGGGCTGGAGGTGATCGCCGCGGTGGAAGCGGAAGGTGGGAGGAGGCGGGCCGGATTCGGTGGCGGCCATGAGGAAGTGTTCCGTGGGTTTGGTGGCGCGGAGGGCGGCGGCTTTGGCCTCCATTTCCTTGCGTTTGGCTTCGGCTGGAGGGTCGAAGAGGAGGAGGAGCCCCTCGTTGCGGGCGACATTGGCTTCGACGTACTGCTTGAGGAGGGCGATTTGGGCAGGGGAGCGTTTGGCGTCCTCGGTGTTGCGGGCGGTGCGGACGGCTTCGCGGTCTGGTTCGGGGACCTTGGCGAGACGTTCGGCGAAGATTTCGTCGAGACGGTTGAGGGCGAAGGCGGAGCGGGCGGCGTCGAGGGCGGCGGCTTCGGATTCGATGGCGGCAGCTTTGGCGCGTTCGTCGGGGGAGTAGAGGGAGTAGAGCCGCTGGGCTGGCTGGCGCCATTGTTTCCAGTTATAGAGCGGTTCGAAGACGGCGCGGAGACGGTGGTAATCGGCGTGGGAGATGGGGTCGTAGCGATGGTCGTGGCACTGGGCGCAGGCGACGGTCAGGCCCATGAGCGAGGAGGAGACGGTTTTGATGGTGTCAGCGAGGACCTGATTGCGGGCGAGGTCGGGGTCTGCGACGGCGGCGTCGGTGGGGTCCGGGGCCATGCGGAGGAAGCCGGTGGCGGCGAGGAGGTCGGTGCTGCCTTGCTGGCTGATGGCTGCGGTGGCGGAGTCGTGGGTGACGCGAGCGAGTTCATCGCCGGCGAGTTGTTCTGTGAGGAAGCGGTTCCAAGGCATGTCTGCGCTGTGGGCGCGGACGACGTAGTCGCGGTAGTGCCATGCGTGTGGTCTGGTGGTGTCGTCGTCGTGGCCGCTGGAGTCGGCGTAGCCTGCGGCGTCGAGCCAGTGGCGGCCCCAGCGTTCTGCGTAGTGGGGGGAGGTTAGGAGTTGGTCGACGAGGGAGGCCAGGGCGCGGTTGAGGTTTTCCGGGGTGGGCGGGGAGCAGGCGGTTAGGAAGGCATCGGTTTGTTCCGGGGAGGGAGGGAGGCCGAGGAGGTCGAAGGAGGCTCTGCGGATGAGCGTGCGTGGGTCTGCGGGGGGGAGGAAGTCGAGGTTAGCGGCGTGGAGTTTCGGGGCGATGAAGGCGTCGATGGGATTGGGTTGGCCGGGGGGGATGGGGGGTGAGGCGATGGGTTGGAAGCTCCAGAAGTGGCGTTCTTCGTCGGTGATGTAGACGTCGGGGATGGAGGTGGGTTCGTCGCGGAGGGTGGGGGCGCCGGCGGCGATCCATGATTCGAGGAGGGCGATTTCGTGAGGGGCGAGGGGTTTGGCGTCTTTGGGCATGTCGCCGGATCTGACGACGTCGAGGAGACGGCTGGCGTGGGGTTTGCCTGGGGAGATGGCGGGGCCGTTTTTGGGGGAGCCCTGGACGATGAAGCGGCGGAGGCGGAGGTCGAGGCCGGCTTCTTTTCTGCCGCCTTCGCCGTGACAGTGGAAGCAGTGGGTTTTGAGGAGCGGGCGGATCTCGGATTCGAAGACTGGGGCGGCGTGGAGGGAGGAGGGGAGCGGGAGGAGAGGGAGCGAGGCGAAGAGGGCGAGCAGGGGGAATCGCATTTCCCGAATTACACGGATGGGGGCGTGATCTTACAGGGAGGGGGGAAGATGGGCGGTTGCTGGTGGGGGAGAAGGGGGTTGGGTGCGGGGATGGCGGCAGCGATGCGCATACTGGTGGTGGAGGATGAAGGACCGGCCCGGGAGTTCCTTGTGGAGGGGCTGCGGGAGAATGGTTTTGCGGCGGAGGGGGCGGCGGACGGGATGGCTGGGTGGGAGCGGGCGCGGGATGGGAAGTATGATCTGCTGGTGCTGGATGTGATGCTGCCGGTGGTGGACGGGTGGGGGTTGCTGGAGCGATTGAGGGCGGGAGGGTGCGGGACGCCGGCGTTGTTTCTGACGGCGCGGGATTCGGTGCATGACCGGGTGAGGGGATTGGAGCTTGGGGCGGACGACTATCTGGTGAAGCCGTTTGCGTGGGTGGAGTTTCTGGCGCGGGTGCGGGCGTTTCAGAGGCGCGGGCGAGCGGTGGGTGTGGGAGGGGAGCAGGTGGGGGATCTTGAGTTGGACGGGGTGCTGATGAAGGCGCGGCGGGGCGGGGTGTTGCTGGATCTGACGGTGCGGGAGTATCAGTTGCTGGCGTTCATGGTGCGGCATCGCGGGGAGACCTTGAGTCGGGGGATGCTGGCGCGGGAGGTGTGGAACATGTCGTTTGGGGACAGCAATGCGGTGGACATGGCGGTGGGACGGTTGAGGAGGAAGGTGGATGAGGGGCGGGAGGTGCGATTGATTCACACGGTGCGGGGTGCCGGGTATGTGCTGGAGGAGCGCGGGCATGAGTGAGGGGCGGTGGTCGTTGCGGGTGAGGCTGGCGGGGGGCTTTGCGCTGGTGGCGCTGGTGACCCTGAGCGGGACGGCGTTGTTTCTGCATGGGGCGCTGCACCGGCAGTTGCTGGCGGAGGATGCGGCGATGCTGTCCGGGGAGCTGACGCGGGTGAGGGAGGAGTTAGGGGGAGGCGGGGGGATGGAGGCGGTGGCGAGGCGATTGCGGATGGCGGCGGCGGGCGGGCATGAGGAGCGGGTGTTCGGGCGGTTGCTGGGAGCGGACGGGCAGGAGGTGGCGGCGACGCCGGGGATGGCGATGATGGTGCCTGAAGCGGAGGGATTTCCTGAGCCGGTGGGGGAGGGGGAAGTGTGGACGCGGTTGAGCGAGTGGCGGACGGCGGAGGGGCGGCCGGTGTTGCTAGGATCGGCGCGGGTGAGGACTGGTGAGGGGGAGTGGGAGTATCAGGCGGCGATGGATGCGGGTGGGGTGGAGTTGTGGCTGGGAGAATCGCGGAGAGTGCTGGGGTTGATGGCGGGACTGGGGACGGTGGTGTGTGGTGTGCTAGGGCTGGTGGTGGCGCGGCGGGGATTGCGGCCGGTGGCGGAGATCACGGAGGCGGTGCGGCTGGTGGAGCGGCATGGGGGTGCGGGGTTGCCGGGGGAGCGGGAGTGGCCTGAGGAATTGCGGTCGCTGGCGGAGGAATCGGACCGGATGCTGCGGAGACTGGATGAATCGTATGCGAAGCTGGCGCGGTTTACGGCGGATGCGGCGCACGAGTTGCGGACGCCGTTGAACAATCTGATGTTAGGGACCGGGCTGCTGCTGAGTCGGGAGCGGAGCGGTGAGGAGTACCGGCGGCATGCGGAGAGGAGTCAGGAGCAGTATCAGCGGCTGCACCGGATGGTGGAGAGCCTGTTGTTTCTGGCGCGAGCGGAGGATGGGGGAGCGGGGCTGGAGGTGGAGCGGTGTGATGCGGGGGAGTTGTGCGGGGAAGTGGTGGAGTTTCACGGGGCGGCGGCGGAAGCGGCGGGGGTGGGATTGAGTTGTCGGGGTTCCGGGGAGGTGTGGGTGGACGGGGAGCTAGTGAAGCAGGCGGTGGGGAACCTGGTGAGCAATGCGGTGGAGCATACGGCGCGTGGTGGGAAGGTGGTGGTGACGGTGGGTGCGGGGGAGGATGGGGTGGTGGTGATTGAGGTGGCGGACAGCGGGTGCGGGATTGGGGCGGAGCATCTGGGGCGGGTGTTTGACCGGTTTTACCGGGTGGACGGGGCGAGAGTGGCGGGGGTGCGGGGTGGGGCGGGGCTGGGACTGGCGATTGTGGCGATGGTGATGCGGCTGCATGGGGGGAGTGCGGGGGTGGAGAGCCGGTTGGGGGAGGGGACGGTGATGACGCTGCGGTTTCCGGCTGGGGGAGGAAGATAACGGACGTGTTAATGGCGTTGCGGGGGAACCGGGTGAGGGTGGGTGATGGTGCAGACGAAGGCCGCCGGATTTCCGCTGATGCTCCGCATGGCTGCGGTGGCAGGCGGGGTGGCGTTGGCTGGGGTGTCGTGCCGGGGAGTGGATCCGGCGGTGGCGGATCGGGTGGCGGCTGGAGGTTATGAGGCGGGGTCGAGGCCGGATGCGCTGGTGTTTTCGTGGCCGGATGGAGTGGGAGGCGGGAAGCCGTTAGGGGAGGAGGAAGCGGTGGTGACGGCGTTGTGGAATCATCCGGGATTGCAGATGGCGCTGGCGGAGCTGGGGGTGAGTCGGGCGGAGGTG
Source organism: Verrucomicrobiaceae bacterium (assembly GCA_027486335.1). Lineage (GTDB taxonomy): Bacteria > Verrucomicrobiota > Verrucomicrobiia > Verrucomicrobiales > V1-33 > V1-33. Next base: position 5,562 of record JAIXPK010000341.1, read on the forward strand.
ATCCGTGCGGGGCAGCTGACGAATCCGACCTTGTCGGTGTTCATGCCGTCGAACGGGCGGGCGCTGGAGGTCATCAGTCGGTTGCCTTTGGAAGCGCTGGTGCTGCGGCCGGGGCGGCGGCGGGCGGCGATGCTGGAGGCGGAGGTGACGGCGGGGAAGCTGATGCAGCAGGCCCTGGATGTGGTGAGGGATGTGCGGGTGGCGTGGGCGGGGATCGAGGTGGCGGATGCGCGGCGTGAGGTGAGTGAGGAGTCGGGTCGATTGATGGGGGAGCTGGCGGGATTGGCGCGGAAGCGAGCGGGGGCGGGAGAGATGAGTGTGCTGGAGGCGGAGCAGGCGGAGGCGGAAGCGCATGCTGTGGTGCAGGAGGCGACGCGATTGGAGGGGGAGGCGAGGCTGGCGCGGGAGCGGCTGCGGGGATTGCTAGGAATGAACGCGGGCGGAGCGCCGTTGGAGGTGCGGGTGACGGAGATGAGGAGTCGGGAGATGCCGGGGAGCGAGGGGGAGCTGGTGGCGCGGGGATTGGCGGTGCGGCCGGATGTGAGGGCGGCGGAGCTGGCGGTGGTGGCGGCGGGGGCGCGGGCGAAGCTGGCGCGTGCGGAGATTCTGATGGTGGCGGCGACGGGGCATTATCGAGGGGAGGAGGGATTGCAGCCGGGGATTGACAGTATGAGCCTGCCGTTGTGGCAGCGGAATGACGGGGCGCGGGCGGCGGCGGCGGCGCAATTGGAGAAGGCGCGGCGCGGGTTAAATTTAATTAGGGAGCAGGCGGCTGGGGAGATTCGGGCGGCTAGGGTGCGGGTGGAGCAGGCGAGGGCGGTGCATGCGGGATGGGGGCCTGTGGTGAGGGAGATGGAAACTGTGCTGGCGAGGACGCGGCGGGCGGTGGAGCTTGGGGATGCGTTGCCGTCGGTGGCGGTGGAGGTGGCGCGGCGGCTGAATGAGACGCGGGGTCGGGCGGCGGAGAGCGAGGGGCGGTTGCGGGAGGCGTGGGCGGAGCTGGAACGGGCGACGGGAGGGCGAGTGGGCGCATGAAGATTATGAACTATCGAATACTGCTGGCGATCTGGTTAGGAGTGGCGTGGCGTGCTGCCGGGGCGGATGGAGGCGGAGCGGGGCCGTCTCGGGTGGAGCATCCTGTGGCGGAGGGGGAATTGAATCGGCTGGTGCTGACGCGCGAGGCGGTGGAGCGGCTGGGGATAGCGACGGCGAAGGTGGAGCGGCGGAAGGTTGGGGCGGTGCGGTTGTATGGTGGGTTGGTGCTGCTGCCATTGGGTGCGCCGGGGGTGCTGCAGCCGCGGCCTGGGGCGACGCCTGAGGAATTGAGGCGGCTGGCGGAATTGCAGGTGACGGCGGATGGGGCGGTGGAGGCGGCGGCGGCGGGATTGGAGGCGGCGACGGTGGCGTTGCGGCGAGCGGAGGAGTTGTCGCGGGAGTCTGCGGGGAGCGGTCGGGCGAGGGATGAGGCGAAGGCGTTGAGGGATCAGGCGGTGATTGCGTTGCGGACGGCGGAGGGGCAGCGGCGGTTGCTGGGTGAGGATCCGGGGGAAGTGCTAGGGAAGCCGGAGCGGTGGATCAGCGTGGCGGTGCCGTCGTTGGAGCTGGCGGGGCTGGATGCGGGGGCGCGGGCGGTGGTGCGGGTGACGGCTGGGGCTGGGGGTGCGGCGGTGGAGGCGGAGCCGGTGGTGTCGGTGCCGTCGGCGAGTGCGGCGGCGGGGACGGTGGATCTGCATTACCGGTGTGCGGTGGCGGGGATGGTGCCTGGGCAGCGGGTGATGGTGGAGATTGCGGTGGCTGGGAGTGGTGAGGAAGTGCTGACGGTGCCGTGGTCGGCGGTGTTGTACGATGCGGGTGGCGGGAGCTGGGTTTATGAGGCGGCGGGAGGGGGAGCGTACCGGAGGCGGCGGGTGGATGTGCAGCGGAAGGCGGGGGCGCTGGCGGTGCTGGGGGCGGGGCCTGCGGCGGGGGTGGAGGTGGTGACGTCGGGTGCGGCGGAGTTGTTCGGGGCGGAGTTTGGAGGGTTCAAGTGAGCCTGCCAGGTGAACGGAATCGAGTGATGGGGATGAACTGACAAGATTATGCTGAGTGCGATTGTTTCTGCGGCGTTGCGTTACCGGGTGGTGGTGCTGTGCGGGGCGTGTGTGCTGGTGTGGGTGGGTTGGCGCGGGTTGCGGGACGCGCCGATGGATGTGTTTCCGGAGTTTGCGCCGCCGCTGGCGGAGGTGCAGACGGAGGCTCCGGGGTTGTCGACGGAGGAAGTGGATGCGCTGGTGACGGTGCCTGTGGAGAGTGCGTTGAACGGGTTGCCGTGGTTGAAGACGGTGCGGTCGAAGTCGGTGGCTGGGTTGTCGTCGGTGGTGCTGATTTTCGAGGAAGGGACTGAGCTGATGGCGTCGCGGGTGGGGATTCAGGAGCGGCTGGCGCAGGCGCGGGTGAGGCTGCCGGCGGTGGCGAAGGCACCGGTGCTGCTGCCGCCGCATTCGTCACTGAGCCGGGTGATGAAGTTAGGGATGACGTCGCGGGTGATGACGCAGATGGAGATGAGCGAGCTGGCGGTGTGGACGGTGCGGCCGCGGCTGATGGCGGTGCCGGGGGTGGCGAATGTGGCGATCTGGGGGCAGCGGGATGAAGAGTATCAGGTGCTGGTGGATCCGGAGCGATTGAGGGCGAGCGGGGTGACGCTGGATCAGGTGGTGCGTGCGGCTGGGGATGCGGCGGTGGTGACGGCGGGCGGGTTTGTGGAGACGCCGAACCAGCGGTTGCCGGTGCGGATGACGCCGCCGGTGCGGAGTGCGGAGGATCTGAGGGCGGCGGTGATCGAGGTGCCTGGGGGGGTGCGGTTGCGGTTAGGAGATGTGGCGGAGGTGGTGACGGGGCATGCGCCCCCGATCGGGGATGCGATCATCAATGATGAGCCTGGGCTGCTGCTGATTGTGGAGAAAGTGCCGTGGGGGAACACGCTTGAGGTGACGCGCGGGGTGGAGGCGGCGCTGGATGCGCTGCAGGCGGGGATGCCCGGGGTGGAGGTGGATCGGAAGATTTTCCGGCCGGCGACCTTCATTGAGGAATCGCTGGCGAATCTGACGCGGGCGTTGTGGGTGGGGTGCGGGCTGGTGGTGGTGGTGCTGGTGTGTTTTCTGTTCGACTGGCGGACGGCGGTGATCAGCCTGACGGCGATTCCGCTGTCGCTGCTGGCGGCGGTGCTGGTGCTGAGGTGGCAGGGGCAGACGATCAACACGATGGTGCTGGCGGGGCTGGTGATTGCGTTAGGGGAGGTGGTGGACGATGCGGTGATTGATGTGGAGAACGTGCTGCGGCGGCTGCGGGAGAATGCGGTGGCGGCGGTGCGGCGGCCGGTGCTGCCGGTGATACTGGAGGCGTCGCTGGAGGTGCGGAGTGCGGTGGTGGTGGCGACGCTGGTGGTGGTGCTGGTGACGCTGCCGGTGTTTTTTCTTGAGGGACTGGCGGGGAGTTTTTTCCGGCCACTGGTGCTGGCGTATGTGCTGTCGGTGCTGTGTTCGCTGGTGGTGGCGCTGACGGTGACGCCGGCGTTGAGTCTGGTGCTGCTGCGGGGGCGGACCCTGGAGCGGCGGGAGCACTGGCTGCCGAGGTGGCTGAAGGGAATCTACGGGAGAGTGTTAGGGCCGGTGATGCGGGTGCCGCGGGTGGCGATGGGGCTGGTGGTGGTGTCGCTAGCGGGTGCGGGTTGGCTGGCGCGGGGATTGGGCGAGGAGTTTCTGCCGGAGTTCAAGGAGCGGGATTTTCTGATGCACTGGGTGGAGAAGACGGGGACGTCGCTGGAGGCGATGACGCGGATCACGCAGCGGGCGAGTGTGGAGCTGCGGGGAGTGGAAGGCGTGAAGCATTTCGGGTCGCACATCGGTCGAGCGGAGTTCGGGGACGAGGTGGTGGGGGCGAACTTCACGGAGCTGTGGATCAGCCTTGACCGAGGGGTGGATTACGAGACCTCGGTGAAGCGGATCAACGGGATTGTGGAAGGGTATCCAGGGTTGTACCGGGATGTGCAGACGTACCTGAGGGAACGGGTGAAGGAAGTGCTGACGGGGGCGGGGGCGTCGATTGTGGTGAGGATTTTCGGGAGTGATCTGGAGGGATTGCGGGCGCAGGCGGAGGCGGCTAGTGCTGTGATGCGGGAGATTCCGGGGGTGACGGGGCTGAAGGTGGAGCAGCAGAACCTGGTGCCGCATCTGCGCATTGATCTGCGGCCTGCGGAGATGGAGGCGGCGGGGGTGAGCAGTGGGGCGGTGCGGCGGGCGGTGTCGACGTATGTGCAGGGGACACGGGTTGGGGAGGTGTTTGAGGATCAGAAGATTCACCGGGTGGTGGTGTGGGGCGGTGCGGAAGTGCGGGGGGATGCGGCGGCGGTGGCGGGGTTGCTGATTGATGTTCCGGGGGGCGGGCATGTGCGGCTGGGGGATGTGGCGACGGTGGCGGTGAGTCCGACGCCTAACGAGATTCGGCGCGAGGGGGCGTCGCGGCGGATTGATGTGACGTGCAACGTGGCGGGGAGGGATCTTGGGTCGGTGGCGGAGGAAGTGCAGCGGCGGGTGAAGGGGCTGACGTTTGCGGAGGGGAGCCATGCGGAATTTCCCGGCGAGTATGCGGCGCGGGAGGCGGCGCGGGACCGGCTGATGTGGCTGGGGCTGGCGGCGCTGGCTGGGGTGGTGGTGCTGCTGCAGGCGGATTTTCAGAATGCGAGGGTGACCTTGCTGGCGGTGCTGAGCCTGCCGTTTGCGCTGATTGGGGGAGTGGTGGCGGTGTGGTGGAGCGGGGGCGTGCTGAGCATGGGCGGGTTGATCGGGTTTGTGACGGTGCTGGGGATTGCGGCGCGGAACGGGATCATGCTGCTTAGTCACTATCAGCATTTGCGGGAGGTGGAGGGGATGGAGTTTGGTGAGGAGCTGGTGCGGCGGGGGGCGCGGGAGCGGCTGGTGCCGATATTGATGACGGCGCTTTGTGCGGGGCTGGCGGTGGTGCCGCTAGCGCTGCGTGGGAACGAGCCCGGGCATGAGATCGAGCATCCGATGGCGGTGGTGATTCTGGGCGGGCTGGTGACGTCGACGGGGATGAGCCTGCTGCTGATGCCGGCGCTGTACGGGTGGCTGGGGAGGAGGGCGGTGGTTGCCAGTGATGTGGAGTGAGTGTGGGTGGAAAAGAAAAGCCGCGCCGACCCGTGGTGAGCGGGAGGGCGCGGCTGGGAGGGGTGGGAGGGAATTACTTGGCGAGCTTTTTGAGGGCGGCGGCCTTGTCAGTGGATTCCCATGTGAGGTCCTTGTCGTCCTTGCCGAAGTGACCGTAGTTGGTGGTCTTGCTGTAGATCGGGCGGAGGAGGTCGAGCTGGGCGACGATGTCGGCAGGCTTGAAGGAGAAGGTTTTGAGGACGGCGGCGAGGATGGAGTCGTCCGAGACGGTGCCGGTGCCGAAGGAGTCGATGTGGACGCTGACGGGTTGCGGGTGGCCGATGGCGTAGGCGAACTGGACCTCGCAGCGAGCGGCGAGGCCGGCGGCGACGACATTTTTGGCGACCCAGCGGCCCATGTAGGCTGCGGAGCGGTCGACCTTGGAGGGATCTTTGCCGGAGAAGGCTCCGCCGCCGTGACGGCCCATGCCACCGTAGGTATCGACGATGATTTTACGGCCGGTGAGGCCGCTGTCGCCCTGAGGGCCGCCGACGACGAAGTTGCCGGTGGGGTTGATGAGGAACTCCGTGGCTGAGGTCAGCATGTTTTTGGGGAGGACCTTGCGGATGATTTTCTCGATGCAGAATTTTTCGATTTCTGCGTGTTCGACGCCGGCCGCGTGCTGAGTGGAGATGACGACGTTAGTGATGCGGGTGGGCTTGCCGTTGACGTACTCGACGGAGACCTGGCTTTTGGCGTCCGGGCGGAGCCATTTGGCTTTGCCTGCTTTGCGGATGGCGGTGAGTTCGCGGCCGAGGCGGTGGGCGAACATGATAGGAGCCGGCATCAGTTCCGGAGTTTCATTGCAGGCGTAGCCGAACATGATGCCCTGGTCGCCGGCGCCTTGTTCGGCGGTTTTCTTGCCTTTGGCTTTCTTGGAATCGACGCCCTGGGCGATGTCCGGGGACTGGGTGGTGAGGTATTCGTTGATGAAGATGCGGTCAGCGTGGAAGACATCGTCATCGTGGATATAACCGATTTCGCGGACGGCGGCGCGGATGATTTTGGGGATGTTGATGACCTCGTCGAGGCTTCTGGTGCCGATGTTGGGGATGGTGATTTCGCCACCGACGACGACGACGTTTGATTTGGCGAAGGATTCGCAGGCGACGCGGGAGGATTTGTCCTGAGTGAGGCAGGCGTCGAGGATGGCGTCTGAGATGGTGTCGCAGACTTTGTCCGGGTGGCCTTCGCCGACGGATTCAGAAGAGAAGATGAATGAGCGGGACATGGTGAGGAGTGAGGTTGGCGTTTTAGAGAAAGGACGAAAAAGGCGTGCGCAGGTATGCCGTGGTCGGCCGGAGTGCGGCATGGTGGCATTGCACTTTGGGGGAGGGGAGGTCAATGCGTTTCTGGTGGGACGAGGAGGGGCGAGGAGGGGCGAGGAGCAGACGGAGGTTGCCTTGAGTGGAGGGAGGGGATAAGGGAGAGGGATGATGAGACTGCTGCTGATCCTTGCGTTCCTGCCGGTGGCTGGGCGTGCTTCTTCCGACTGGCTGCAATTCCGGGGGCCGGGGTCGAGTGGGAATGCGGGGGAGGGGAGCAATCCGCCGCGGACGTTTGAGGGAGTGGATGGGGTGGCGTGGAAGGCGGCGTTGCCAGGGCGCGGGTTGTCGTCGCCGCTGGTGAGTGGTGGGCGGGTGTATGTGACGGCGGCGAGCGGGCCGAAGCAGGAGCGGCTGCATGTGCTGTGTTTCGGGGATGGGGATGGGAAGCTGATCTGGGAGCGGGAGTTCCGGGCGACGGGGCGGACGATGTGCCATGCGAAGACGTGCAATGCGGCTCCGACGCCGTGTTCGGACGGGAAGCATGTGTATGCGCTGTTTTCGTCGAACGATCTGATCTGTCTGGATATGGAGGGGAACCTTGTGTGGCTGAGGGGGTTGATGGTGGATTATCCGAATGCTGGGAACAGCCTGGGGCTGGCGTCGTCGCCGGTGATGGCTGGCGGGGTGGTGGTGGCGCAGATTGAGAATGATTCGGACAGTTTTACTGCGGGGATTGATGCGGAGACTGGGGTGGAGCTGTGGCACCGGCCTGGAGCGAAGGATGCGAACTGGACGTCGCCGGCGGTGCAGAGGGAGGCGGACGGGACGGAGACGGTGATTGTGGCGTCGCGGGACGGGGCGGTGGCGGTGGATCCGAAGAGTGGGCGGGAGCGGTGGCGGCTGGAGGGTCCGGGGAGCAGTATTCCGTCGATTACGGTGAGTGGGAGTTTCATGGCGCAGCCGCGGCCAGGGAAGGGGCATGCGGTGTGGCGATTGAAGGGAGGGACGACGCCACCGGAGCGGGTGTGGGAATCGGCGCAGGTGTCAGCGGACACAGCGAGTCCGGTGATGCATGGGGGGCGGTTGTTTGCGGTGAGCGGGGCTGGGGTGCTGACGTGTGCGAATCTTGAGGATGGGGAGCGGCCGTGGAAGCTGCGGCTGGACGGGAAGTTCAGCGGGAGTCCGGTGATGGCTGGGCCGATGCTTTACATTGCGAGTGAGCTTGGGGTGCTGATTGGGGTGGATACCCAATCGGCGGTGGGTGAGGAGGGGAAGGTGACGGGGCGGCTGGAGCTTGGGGAGCCGATTTTGTGCACGCCGTCGCTGAGTGGGAAGTCGGTGTATGTGCGGAGTGACGGGAGTTTGTGGAAGGTGGGCGGACGATGAGTTGGGAGGGGTGAAGATTCGGGGAACGCCTTGCGGAAACGGGGGAGGCGGGCATTCTGGGAGTTTACGATCAGAATTCTGCGAAACTGCTGATGAGTACTGCACCTGCATCCGAGGCCGAATCCGGCAAGCCGCGTCCTGAAGCACAGGCTGGGGAGGGATTGGTGTTCCGTGAGATGGCGGAGGCTGCGCCGTTCGGGATGATGGTGCTGAGCGACATGGCGGATGTGCTGTATGCGAATCAGCAGCATCGGACGGTGCTGGGGTATGGGGTGGAGGAGTGCGGGGGATTGGCGTTGTGGTTGAAGCGAGCGTTCGGGAGTGAGGGTGAGCCGCAGGAGCGAGCGATGGATGACTGGTGGGAGCGGGTGTGGCGGCGGCGGTTGCCGTGGACGTGTTCGATGCGGAATGCGGAGGGGTGGATGAAGGAGGTGGAGTTCCGGCCGTCGGTGCTGCCTGGGCACCGGTTGCTGCTGACGGTTTTTGATGTGACGGATTCGAGGCTTGAGGAGCAGACATTGAAGGCGAGCGAGGGGAGGTACCGCGGGTTGTTTCAGAATTGCGGGGTGGCGGTGGCGGTCTTGAATGCGGGTGGGAATGTGGCGGAGGTGAATCCGCGGTTTGAGGAGCTGACGGGGTATCCTCGGCTGGAGATCCGGCGTGCGGGGTTGGCGAAGGTGCTGCCGGAGGCGGAAGCGGAGCGGGTGGTTCAGGCGATGGCGGAGGGTGGGAGCGGAGAGGTTTTGGGAGGGGTGGTGACGGAGATTACTGGGCGGGACGGGACGCGGACGCCGGTGAGCATGAGTGTTTCGGTGACGCGCGGTGAGGATGGGGAGCCGGTGCATGCGGCGTTGTTTCTGCATCCGCTGGTGGGGGGAGTTGCGGGAGCTGGTACTGCTGCGGGAGCTGGAGCGGTGCGGCCATTGCCGTGGGTGGAGGGACGGATGGCGCAGACGGTGGCGGATCTGGTGGTGGTGCTGGATGGGGCGGGGAGGATTCTGGAGTATTCCGGGGGGCGAGATTTTGCGGGGTTGCTGCCGGCTGGGGAGATGATGCGGGAGCGGATGCTGGATGCGGCGTTGCCGGCGATTGCGGAGCAATTGCCGCTGGATGTGATGATGGCGCGGTTGCGGGAGAATCCTGAGGCGGAGACGCGGTGTGAGTTTGTGTTTCAGCCGGATGCGAAGGTGCGGGCGCGGGTGCTGGAGGCGCGGATGGTGTTATTGAGCGTGGAGGGGGCGGGCGAGTACGGGGTGGTGTTGCGGGATGTGACGGCGGTGGCGGGGGTGCGTGGTGCGGGTGGGGCGATGGCGTGGTTTGAGGGGTTGGAGAGTGCGGTGGTGGTGATGAATGACCGTGGGCGGATCAGCGGGTTGAATGGGGCGGCGGAGCGGATGTTCGGGTATGGGCCGGGGGAGCTGGAGGGAGAGGGATTGTATCGATTGTTCCGGCCGGACGATGCGCGGTCGTTCAGTGAGGAGATCAGTGAGCAGTTGAACCGCGAAGGGCGGTGGAAGGCGGTGAGTGGGTTCCGGCGGCGGGACCGGAGTACGGGGACGGCGGAGGTGGAGCTGGTGCCGGTGACGGAAGAGGGGAGCGGGAGCCGGAAGTTTCTAGCATTGATCCGCGAGCGGGCGGTGGCGGCGGTTCCGGTGGCGGGGAGGGCGACGGTGACGCTGCATCGGGCGCGGAATGATCTGCAGCTGCTGTCGAGCCTGCTGGCGCTGCAGGCGGATGATGCGCCTGCGGGGGAGGTTAGGGATGCGGTGACGGCGGGGCGGGACCGGCTGGCGGCGGTGGCGCTGATTTACCGGATGATTGGCGGGGAGGATGACCGGGTGGATTTTGCGCGGTATGCGACGGAGCTGGCGGGGGCGTTGCGGGAGAGTCGGGGGGTGGCTGGGGGTGTGCCGCGGGTGGAGATGGCGGTGGAGGCGGTGGTGCTGCCGCAGAAGCTGGCGATCACGTTAGGGGTGATTCTCGGGGAGCTGCTGTCGGTGGCGATGGCGCAGCGGGTGGCGCAGCCGGATCCGGTGGTGCGGGTGGGCCTGGTGGCTGGGGCGGGGGAGGCGGTGCTGAGTGTGGGGGACCGTGTGGTGACGGGGGATGGGCGAGTGGTGGCGGGGGGTACGGATTCGCTGTCGTGGAGGATTGTGGAGGCGTTGTCGGCGCAGATCGGGGCGACGCTGACGGGGTTGCCGGGGCCGACTGGGGAGGTCAGGCTGAGATTCCGGACGGTGCCGGTGGCGGCGCGAGCAGACTGAGGCGCTGCCATGGGACGCATTGCGGAGGAATCGATACAGCAGGTGATCGCGGCGGCGGACATCGTGGAGCTGGTGGGGTCGTATTTTCCGCTGAAGCGGGCGGGGACATCGTGGAAGGCGTGTTGTCCGTTTCATGCGGAGCGGACGCCGTCGTTCAGTGTGTCGCCGGTGCGGAACACGTTTCATTGTTTCGGGTGCGGGAAGGGCGGGACGGCGATCCGGTTTGTGATGGAGTATGAGAATCTGCCGTTTGCGGATGCGGTGAGGAAGCTGGCGCAGCGGTATGGGATCCGGCTGATAGAGGAGCAGATGACGGCGGAGGATGCGGGTGTGGCGGCGCTGCGGGTGAGGATGCTCGCATTGCATCGGGAGGCGAGTGCGTGGATGCATCAGTTGCTGCTGAAGAGCGGGGCGGCGGGGGAGGCGCGGGGGTATTTGAAGTCGCGCGGGCTGGATGCGGAGGTGGCGAAGCGGTGGCAGATTGGTTATGCGCCGCCGGAGGCAGGGGTGTGGCGGGGGTGGGCGGCGGCGGAGGGATTTCCGGAGGCGCTGCTAGTGGAGGGCGGGATATTTTCGCCGCGGGAGGAGGGGCGGCCGGAGATGGGAGGTTATCCGAGGTTCAAACATCGGGTGATGTTTCCGATTCGGAATGATCACGGGGATGTGATCGGGTTCAGCGGGCGGGTGCTGGATGCGGCGGCATCGCCTGCGAAGTACATCAATTCACCGGCGACGGCGATTTTCACGAAGAGCCAGGTGTTTTTCGGGTTGGATCAGAGCAAGCGGGCGATACACCGGGAGCAGAGTGCGATCATCTGCGAGGGGCAGATCGACATGATCATGTGTTTTGAGCATGGGATTGAGAACATCGTGGCTCCGCTGGGGACGGCATTCACGCCGGATCATGCGCGGCTGCTGAAGCGGCATACGGATCAGGTGGTGCTGTGTTTTGATGCGGACAATGCCGGGTTGAAGGCGGCGCGGAGTTGTTTCGGGGAGCTGGCGAAGGAGGGGATTTTTGTGAGGGTGGCGCGGTTGCCTGTGGGGGAGGATCCGGATTCGCTATTGAGGAGTGGTGGGGCGGCGGCGTTTCGGGAGCATCTGGCCGGGGCGCGTGACTTCATTGATTTTCTGATTGATGTGAAGGCACCGGAAGGGCCGCCGGAGGATCCGAGGGAGCGGATGCGGGTGTTGAGCGAGGTGACGGGGGCGATTGCGCGGACGCGGGACCGGATCACGCAGGATGGGGGGATAGCGCGTGCGGCGCTGCGGTTGAATGCGCCGCCGGAGGAATTGAGGCGGATGGTGACGGCGCATGCGCGGCAGATGCTGAAGCAGCGGGAGGTGGCAGCGGAGCGAGCGGCTGGGGTGGTGGTGGAGGAGACGGGTGAGGACGGAGCGGGGGAGCCACTGGTGATTGATTCGCCGTCGGTGAGGTTGCTGCTGCAGCTGGCGTTAGGGGATCCTGAGGGGCGGGAGTGGCTGGTGAAGTACGGGGTGGAATATGCGAAGGCGTGGGAGGGATTGGCTGGGGGTGCGTTGCTGAGTCGGGCGCTGGCGGAGCCATTGGATGCGGGGCGGCCGGAGGGGGTGGGGGCGTGGCTGGCGACGCTGACTGCGGAGGAGGAGATCGCGGTGTCCGGGTTGCTGATGGGGGAGCCGCCGGGGAGGGGGGCGGGGGCGGCGGAGCACGGCGTGCTGAGTTTACGGATTCAGGCTAACAAGAGGGAGTTGGACGTGCTGGTGAACCGGATGAAGCAGGCGTCGCTGCCGATAAATGAATCTTTATTAATCATGCAGGAAGTGGCGAAGCTGCAGAAGGAAAATCTTGATTTGTCCCGGAGCCTGCGGGATATTCCGATAATCAGTTAGGGTCTGCGGCCCTGTTTTCCACCGAATTTTCACGATGTCAGAGCGAGCCACGATCCCGCCGAAGAAGACCCGCGCTGGGAAGCGTGAGGGAGCTGAGCAACTGGAAGTGGTGGAAGGTGTGGAGGGGGAAGTGGGGAAGGGAGTGGTTTTGGCGGCTCCTGTGGAGGTATTGCCTGAGGGGATGGTGAAGCGCGGGCGTGGGAGACCGAGGAAGAATCCAGTGTTGAGTGCGCCGGTGCCAGCGGTGCCTGCGGATGCGACTTTGGAGACGCCTGAGATCCAGGCGAAGGTGCGGGAGTTAATCCGGCTGGCGAAGGAGCAGGGGCACGTGACGTATGATGACTTGAACGAACAGCTGCCGAACGATCTGATTCTGCCGGATCTGGTGGAGGAGATTATTCTGCGGCTGAGGAATCTGGAGATTGATATCATTGATGCGTCGGAGGTGGACCGTGTGAAGACGCCTGCGCAGGTGGCGTCGCCGGTGAAGGACATTGACGACCGGCTGCCGGACCGTCCGGATTCGCTGGATGATCCTGTGCGGCAGTATTTGAAGCAGATGGGGCAGGTGCCGCTGCTGACGCGGGAGCAGGAGGTGGAGATATCGATACGGATTGAGAAGGCAGAGGAGCAGGTGTCGCGGGTGCTGAACAATTTCGGGTTTATTCCTGAGGCGTATCTTGGGTTGGCGGAGAAGCTGATTGATGGGACGGAGCGGTGTGACCGGGTGGTGATTGACAAGAAGATCGAGGGGCGGGACCGGTATCTGAAGGCGGCGGTGCGGTTGTGTCAGCAGGTCCGGGAGAGCCGGCGGGTGGCGCAGGAGGCGTGGGACAAGGTGCTGGAGACGAAGGCTGGGCCGAAGCGGGAGGCGGCTGTGGGGGTGTACCGGAAGGCGCTGGTGGCGGTGCAGCGGGCGTGCGGGAAGTTCTTTTTCAAGCAGAAGACGATTGAGGAGTTTGAGACGATTGCGGAGGCGTTCATGCTGGAGATGGTGGATGTGGAGCA
>JAIXPK010000554.1 GCA_027486335.1 Verrucomicrobiaceae bacterium
AAGCTCGAGATTGTTGGGGGGAATCTGAACTTCACGGTCCAGCCATCGGTCGCGGGCCGCAGTTACCTGCTCCAGTATGCAGAGACCTTGCAGGGTGGAACGTGGCAGGATCTTGGCGGCGTAGTCATTGGGGACGGGAACAACCTTGTGATCACCACGCCGCAGACTGCGGGAGTGCCGAGGCGGTTCTATCGGCTCGCGCTCGATACACCGGCAGGAGTCCCCGAAGGCTTTTCGTTCATCCCCGCGGGCGCCTTCACGATGGGCATCGCCAGCGGCGACTCCGATAGATATGCCCCACCCGTGACGGTGACGGTGAGCGCCTTTTTCATGGGGAAATACGAAGTGACGAAATCCCTGTGGGACGAGGTGCGGATATGGGGTGCCGGCAATGGCTACACGGATCTTGCGGTAGGAGGCGGCAAGGCGGCCAATCACCCGGTACATACGATCAATTGGTTCGACATCGTGAAGTGGTGCAATGCGCGCAGCCAGAGGGACGGGCTGACTCCGGTTTACACCGTGAGTGGCGCGGTGATGACAACCGGGCAGACGGCACCCACGGCGAACTGGTCTGCGAATGGCTATCGGCTGCCGACGGAAGCGGAGTGGGAGAAAGCGGCTCGTGGCGGCTTGAGCGGCCTGCGTTTTCCGTGGGGTAATACCATCAGTCATAGTCAGGCAAACTATTATGCTTCCGGAGCCAACCACTACGATTCAAGTTGGGATTTCCACCCCAGCTACAGGGCGGGAGGCTTCCCTTACACATCGCCTGTGGGGAGTTTTGCGGCCAACGGGTATGGTTTGTATGACATGGCGGGGAATATAGTGGAATGGTGCTGGGACTGGTACTTCGAATCGAGTTATGTGGATGGTGCGACGAATCCACGGGGTGCCGCATCGGGCTGGAACCGGGTGTTCCGGGGCGGCGGCTGGAGCACCAGCGCGTTCGCCTGCCGGTCCCCGTATCGCGGCCTCACCGCCCCGTCGAACACGAACAGCGCCATCGGGTTCCGCTTGGCTCGCAGGGCAGTCCCCTAGCACCGGCCGGTGACGGAACGAACGGAACGGAGTAGCGTAGTGAGGGAGCCAAGTGGAATTTTCATGAATGCGCTATGTCCCTGACCCAAGTCCCGCCCTTGCACCAATCCGAGAAAAGCAGACCTATAGCCTTTAAATCATGACAACGTCATCGGGCTTCAGAACTCTTCGCCGACCATCGCGTCGCCGGCTTGGTGGAATCGTGGTTGCCCTTTTTGCGGCGCTGGCGGTTTTTGCGACGGCTGCGGAGCCGATCGCGCCGGGGGAGTTGGTTGCGCCGAAGCTCGAGATTGTTGGGGGGAACCTGAATTTCACGGTCCAGCCATCGGTCGCTGGCCGCAGCTACCTGCTCCAGTATGCAGACACCTTGCAGGGTGGAGCGTGGCAGGATCTTGGCGGCGTAGTCATTGGGGACGGGAACAACCTTGTGATCAGCACCCCGCGGACTGCCGGAGTGCCCAGGCGGTTCTATCGGCTCGCTCTTGATACACCGGCGGGAGTCCCCGAAGGCTTTTCCCGCATTCCCGCAGGAGCCTTCACCATGGGACGCACGAGTGGCGATACGGATTTCGGTACTCCCCCCGTGACGGTGACGGTGAGCGCCTTTTTTATGGGGAAATACGAAGTGACGAAAGCCCTGTGGGATGAAGTGCGGGCGTGGGGTGCCGCCAATGGCTACACGGATCTCAGGGTAGGGGGCGGCAAGCCGGGCAATCACCCGGTGCTGAGCATCAGCTGGTTTGACGTGGTGAAGTGGTGCAATGCCCGGAGCCAGAGGGACGGGCTGACGCCGGTTTACACCGTGAGCGGCGCGGTGATGAAAACAGGGACGACGGCACCCACCGCGAACTGGAGTGCGACTGGCTATCGGTTGCCGACGGAGGCGGAGTGGGAAAAAGCGGCGCGGGGCGGACTGAGCGGGAAACGGTTTCCGTGGGGTTCGGATACCATCAGCCACGCTGAGGCAAATTATCTTGCCTCGAGCAGCTACAGCTACGATTCAAGTGGGGCGGTGAACAGTTTCCACCCAAGCTACAAGGCGGGGGGCTTCCCTTACACATCACCCGTGGGCAGTTTTGCGGCCAACGGGTATGGCTTGTATGACGTGGCAGGGAACGTGTCGGAGTGGTGCTGTGATTGGTATGGAGGATCGGCGTATGTGAATGGAAGTGTAGATCCACGGGGTGCTGTATCGGGCTCGTCCCGGGTGTTCCGGGGCGGCAGTTGGTACGGCGGCGCGAGCTACTGCCGCGCCGCGGTCCGCGACTACTACACCCCGGCGGTCACGGACTACTACCTCGGGTTCCGCCTAGCCCGCAGTTCAGTCCCTTGAAGGAGCAGGAGCGGCGGCGGAAGCAAAGATGGATACTGCTTCGCTACGGCAGGGAGAAGGCCGGGACGGCCTTGCTGCGGCGGCTTGCTGAGGTGGCTTGCTGGGTGGAGACAAGGGCGAGACGCCCTTGCTACGGGTGGGGGATGATTCCGACGGTTCGGCGTTGCGGTGGGGATGTCAGTGATTGGTGACGAACTCGTCGGTGTTGAGGAGGGCGCGGATGAGGAGGGTCCATGCGGCGCGGGCGGGGTCGTTGGCGCCGGAGAGTTGGGAGGGGTCGAGTTTGCCGGAGGTGAGTCGCTCGTGCTGGGTGGCGAGGAATTGTGAGGCGGCGGTGAGTTCCTCGGTGGTGGGTGGGCGTGAGAAGATGCGGAGGAAGACCTTGTGGAGTTTGGCGTCGGGGGATTCGCGGGTGGGAGCGACGGAGGCGGCCATGGCCTGAGCGGCTTCCATGAACATGACGTCGTTGAGAAGAGTCAGGGACTGGAGGGGCGTGTTGGAGACATCGCGTCGGGCGACGCAGGCTTCGCCGCTGGGGGCGTCGAAGGTGGCACCCATGGCGAACGGGGCGGTGCGTTTGACGAACGTGTAGAGACTGCGGCGGTAGCGGTCTTCGCCGGAGCTGGTGGCCCATGACATGGCACCGTAGGTGCCTTCGGTGGTGACGCCTGCGGGCTGGGGTGGGAAGACGCCGGGGCCGCCGGCTTTGAGGGAGAGGAGCCCGGTGACCTTGAGGGCGCTGTCGCGGATTTGTTCGGCTTCGAGACGATGGCGAGGGCCGCGCCAGAGGAGGAGGTTCTCGGCGTCGCGGGAGGCGGCGGGGCCGGTGACGCGTGAGGATTGGCGGTAGGTGGCGCTGGTGGCGATGAGCCGGTGGAGTTTCTTGAGAGACCAGCCGGATTCCATGAATTCGACGGCGAGCCAGTCGAGGAGGTCGGGATGGGTAGGGAGGTCGCCCTGATAGCCGAAGTCTTCTTCGGTTTTGACGAGACCGCGGCCGAAGAAAGAGGCCCAGTGGCGGTTGACGACGACGCGGGCGGTTAGGGGGTGATTGCGGCTGACGAGCCAGCGCGCGAAGGAGAGACGGTTAGCGGGGGCGTCGGGCGGGAGGGCGGGGAGGAAGGCGGGGACGCCTGCATCGACCTTGTCCTTGGGCTGAGTGTATTCGCCGCGGTGGTGGATGAAGGTCGGGCGCGGGTTGGAGGATGGGCGTTCGCGCATGGCGAGCGTGGGTTGCCATGCGGGGAGATTGGCGAGGGCGTTGATTTCGTTGCGGGCGGCGGCGAGTTCCGGGGCGTTGAGGAGGAAGGCCTGGCGGAGCTTGGCGCGGTTGGCGTCGGTGAGTTCCGGGTGCGGGATGCTGAGGAGCGCCTGGGTTTCGCCGTCGAGTTGGGAGGCGGTGGCACCTTCTGCGGAAGTGAAGGAGATCCGGAAGCGACCGAGCGAGCAGGCGTAGTGGCGACCGAAGACGAGCTGGAGGGAGAGTTGGCCGTCGGTGGGGGTGACGGGTTTTTCGAGGACGAAGACGGCTTCGTGAGGGCGGCCTTCTGCTCCGGCGGTGCTCCATCCGGTCTGGGCGTCGCCGTCGATGGCGAGGGCGGCGGAGGCGGAACCGCCGAAGTTGTTTTTGCCGTAACTTTCGGAGGCGGAGGCGAAGCGGAGCGGCTGACCGCCTAGCATGAGTCGGAATTCGCCCATGAAGAAGTCGCCTTTGGGGCCTTCGTAGTAGGCCATGCCCGGGCCGTTGCTAGGCAGGGAGTCGTCCGGGAGGGCTTCGAGCCTGACGGCGGTGATGTTTTTGAGAGGAGAGGAGACCGTGACGTCGTAGGTGTCGGCCTTGGTGATGTCGCCGCTGGCGAGGATGGATTGGTCCGGGAGGATGGTGAGGAGCGGGGAATTGGAAGTGGCGCTAACTGGTTTTGCGGGTGACCATGGTGTGGTGCGCGGGCGCGTGCTGCCGAGCCATGAGAGGAAGGCTTTTTCAGCGGCGTCGCGCGGGCTGGCTCCGGGGGCGGAAGTGCCGGTGCTGAAGCGGATGCGGCCGGGGGAGTGATGGCCGCCGTGATTGGAGCTGAGACGGACGGTGACTTTGCCAGATGGGCTGGAGATCGGCGAGGCGAGACGGAAGGAGGCCCACTGATTCTGGTTGAGGGTTTTGCCTTCTTCGTGGACGGCCCAGCCGTTGTTGAAATCGCCGTCGATGGCGTTGGAAATGGGGTAGCCCTTTTGCTGGGCGGAGGCTTCCGCGGCGGAGAAGGCGACCGGTTTGCCGTCGATGGTGAGGGTGAGTTCGCTGAGGACGAAGTTGCCGTGCGGGGTTCGGCCGGGGCCGTTGGCGGGGAGGGAAGGATCGGCGAGCGTTTCGAGACGCAGGTGGGAGAATGGTTCGGTGCCGGTGGCTACTTCGAAGGTGACGTCCGAGCGGTCCGGGCCTGGGGAATTGAAGATGACACTGCCGTCGGGCTTAATGGTTCCGGTTTCACCGGTGCCGGTGAAGGAAGTGATGGCGGATGATTTCCATGAGACGTCGCCGGCGGGCCACTGGTCGGGGAGGGCGGCGATGAGCGCGGCGCGACGGGCGGCGCGTTTGGTGAGTTCGGATTCAGCGTCTGGCGGGCGGATGAGGTAATCGGGTTCCTCGGTGTTGTTGAGGAACGCCATGATCTGATAGTATTCGCGGTGCTGGATGGGGTCGTATTTGTGGGTGTGGCACTGGGCGCACTGAAGTGTGAGGCCTAGCCATGCGGCTCCGGTGGTGGAGACGCGGTCGGTCATGGCGCGGAAGCGGAATTCGAGCGGGTCGATGCCGCCTTCCTCGTTGAGCATGGTATTCCGGTGGAACCCGGTGGCGACGATCTGGTCGGGGGTTGGGTTGGGGAGGAGATCGCCGGCGAGTTGTTCGACGGTGAACTGATCGAACGGCATGTCGGCGTTGAGGGAACGGACGACCCAGTCGCGGTATGGCCAGATGGTGCGGCCGCGGTCTTTTTCGTAGCCGTTGGTGTCGGCGTAGCGGGCGAGGTCGAGCCATTTGCGGGCCCAGCGTTCGCCGTATTGAGGGGAGGTGAGGAGACGGTCGACGGCGGCCTCGTAGTCCTTGCCGCCGGACTCGACGAAGGCGGCGGTTTCTTCGGGGGAGGGCGGGAGACCGATGAGGTCGAGGGAGACCCTGCGGAGGAGCGTGGCGGGGTCGGCTGGCGGGGAAGGGGAGAGATTCTCGGCTTTGAGGCGGGCGAGGACGAAGGCGTCGATTGGGTTGGGGGAAGTGGAGGGCGGAGTGGGGCGCTGAGGGGCGGAGAAGGCCCAGTGTTCCGAGTAGGCGGCACCGGAGGCGATCCAGCGGCGCAGGGTTTCTTTCTGGGGAGCGGTGAGCGCGTGTTTGGCGGCGGGGGGCGGCATGACCTCGTCCGGGTCGTCGGAGAGGATGCGAGTGATGGCCTCGCTGGCGTCGGGGTTGGAGGGGACGATGGCGCGGGCACCGCTTTTGGCGGGTTCGAGGGCTGCGGAGCGGACGTCGAGCCGGAGCTTGCCTTTACGGCCTTCCTCGTCGGGGCCGTGGCACTTGAAGCAGTGGTTGGAAAGGATGGGGCGGACGTCCTTGGCGAAGTCTGGAGCGGGTTCTGCGGCCGTGGCGGCGGCGGCGGAGACCATGAGGAGAATGAGGCGCGGGGGCGTGGGCATCATGGGAGAAACGGAGTGGGAGGCGGGAACCTTACGGAGAGCAGTGGGAGGCGACCCATTGGAGGTAGGGTTCGGCGGCTGAGGCTTCGAGGGTGACGAGTTCGGGGACCTCGTAGGGGTGGAGCGCGCGGAGTCGGTCGAGAGCGGCGGTGGCTGAGAAGGCGGAGGTTTTGATGATGACGAGGACCTCGGAGGAGGATTCGAGGGATCCCTGCCACGAGTAGACGGAGACGATGCCTGGGAGGATCTGGACGCAGGCGGCGAGGTGTTCGGTGACGAGCGTTGTGGCGGCGGATTGGGCGGCGGCGGCGTCCGGGAAAGTGGTGAGGAGGATGCTGAGGGTGGGGGCGGACATGGGTTGGAGGGCGGGTGAAATTGTCACAGTACGCGGTTTGTCATCGCTGGGGGGCCGGGTATGGAGGAGATTAATTACCCCCCAACGCATGAAGTTTCCGGTCGTCGACGGCATTCCATTCCGCAGTAAGGAGATGAGCTGGCTTGCGTTCAATTCGCGGGTTTTGCAGGAGGCGGCGGATGGGAGGCTGCCGCTTGGGGAGCGGTTGAAGTTTCTGGGGATTTATTCGTCGAATCTGGATGAGTTTTTCCGGGTGCGGATGGCGACCTT
>JAIXPK010000469.1 GCA_027486335.1 Verrucomicrobiaceae bacterium
GGGATGAGGATTCTGGAATTTTGTGGTTCCCGCGGCACGGAAAGCGCGGCAGAGTTGGGGAAATTCAACGCATTCAAGCCATGACGACCCGCCGACGCCTGTTTTCCTCGTTACCGATTGCTGCGGCGCTGCCGGGGGTGGTGGGGTCTGGGGTGGCTGCTGAGCCGGTGGTGGCGCGGAAGCCGTTGAGGATTGGGGTATCGACGTATTCGTTCTGGCATTTTGATGAGAAGACGGACGTGTGGCGGTCGATGGAGAAGTGTCTGGAGACGGCGGCGGACATGGGATTTGACGGGGTGGAGCTGCTGCAGGTGCAGATGACGGACACGTCGCCGGCGGCGTTGCGGAAGATCAAGCAGCGGGCGTTTTCGCTGGGATTGGATCTGATGGGATTCTCGACGCATCAGGGGTTCTGTTCGCCGGATGCGCAGAAGCGGGACGACAATGTGCTGAAGACGACGCAGTATCTGGAGCAGGCGTATGATCTGGGGATTCCGACGATTCGGGTGAACACGGGTCGGTGGGGGACGAGCAAGAATTTTGATGAACTGATGGCGAACCGGGGGATTGAGCCGAGGCTGGAGGGGTATACGGACGATGACGGGTTCAAGTGGGTGATTGATTCATTTGAGAAGCTGGTGGCTGAGGCGGAGAAGCGCGGGGTGGTGATGGGACTGGAGAATCACTGGGGATTGGGGATTTCGGCGGAGGGAGTGCTGCGGATTGTGGATGCGGTGAAGTCGCCATGGTTGAAGGTGACTTTGGATACGGGGAATTTTCTGGAGGATCCGTATGATCGGTTGAAGAAGCTGGCGCCGCAGACCGTGCTGCTGCAGGCGAAGACGTACCATGGCGGGGGGATGTGGTATTCGCTGGATCTGGATTACGGGCGGATTGCGGCGATCATGAGGGAGGCTGGGTATCGTGGGTATGTGTCGCTGGAGATGGAGGGGAAGGAGGATCCGCTGACGGCGGTGCCGAAGAGCCTTGCGATGCTGCGGCAGCATTTTTCCTGAGGGGCGATGCGAGGTCGACTGGTGGGGTTGGGTGAGGTGATGGCGCGATTGACGGTGCCATCGAGGGGTCGGTTTGGTCAGGCGGTGCCGGGGAAATGGGAGATGAGTCTGGCGGGAGCGGAGTTGAATGTGGCGGTGGGGTATGTGCAGCTAGGGGGAGAGGCGTCGTTTGTGACGGCGCTGCCGGAGCATGCGATGGCGGATGCGGTGGTGGCGGAGCTTCGGGGCTTGGGAGTGGGGATTGAGCAGGTGGTGAGGTCGGCGGAGGGGAGGTTAGGGTTGTTCTTTCTGGAGGCGGGGAGCGGGCATCGTGCGGCGCAGGTGATTTATGACCGCGAGGGGTCGAGTTTTTCGAGGGTGGGGCCGGGGAGTTATGATTGGGATGGCGTTTTTGCGGGGGCGGGGCGATTGCATTTGTCGGGGGTGACCCCGGCGGTTTCGAGGAATGCGGCTGATGTGGCGAGGCGGGCGGTGGAGGAGGCAGGGTTGAGGGGCGTGCCGGTGTCGTTTGACATGAATTTCCGGCGGCGGTTGTGGCAGTGGGGGCAGGGGAAGGGAGCGGAGGAACTGGCGGCGGAGACCGTGCGAGGGTTGATGCCGGGCGTGGAATTGTTCATCGGGGGGGTGGATGACGTGGCGATGCTGACGGGCGAGCCGGAGGTGGCGAAGGCCGGGCATGCGGCGGCGGCGAGATTGCTAGTGAGCCGCTGGCCGAATGTGAGGCGGGTGGCGATGACGATGCGGGAGAGCATCACGGCGACGCGGCAGCGACTGGGTGGGATGCTTTATGAAGCGGACGGCGACCGGGTGGCGATGGGGCCGGTGACTTATGAGATGACGGAGATTGCGGACCGGTTGGGCGGGGGCGATGCGTTTGCGGCGGGCTTGCTGACGGCGCTGGATGATCCGGCGCTGAGCGAGTCGGAGACGGCGGTGGCGTTTGCGGTGGCGGCGTCGTGTCTGGCGCACACCGTGCCTGGAGATTTTGCGTTAGTGAGCCGAGGGGAAGTGGAGACGCTGATGCGGGGTGGGGGTGGCGGGCGGGTGATGCGGTGAGGTCAGGAGAGCGGGGCGGAGAAGAACGGCTGGAGTTCGTGAGGGAAGTAGCGGAGGGCGTTGCGGACGGGGAGGGGGACGCCGCCGCCGAGGGCGCAGAGACTGGTGAGTTCCATGGTGTCGAGGAGATCGCCGATGAGATCGGGGTCGATGCGGAAGGAGGAATCGGAGCGTGCTTTGGCGAAGAGTTCCTTGCCGCGCGTGCTGCCGAGACGGCAGGGGAAGCATTTGCCGCAGGATTCGTCGGCGGTGAACTGGAAGAGGTGTTCGAGGTAGGCGATCATGGGCATGGATTCGGGGATGCTGATGACGCCGGCGTGGCCGAGGAGGAAGCCCGCGGATTTGAAGGATTCGAAGTCGACCGTGAGCTGGCTGACGAGGTGGGTGGGGATGAGACCGCCGAGAGGGCCGCCGATGTGGACGGCTTTGACTGGGGAGCGGAAGCCGCCGGCGGCGGCGAAGACATCGGTTAGGGGAGTGCCCATGGGAACCTCGTAGATGCCGGGGCGAGCGAAGTGGGAGTCGAGCGAGAGGAGTTTGGGGCCGGAGCTGAGAGGAGTGCCGATGGCGGCGTAGGCTTTGCCGCCGCGGGAGAGGATGGCGGGGAGGTTGGCGAAGGTTTCGACGTTGTTGACGATGGTGGGTTTGCGGAAGAGCCCCTGGATGGTGGGGAAGGGAGGGCGGACGCGGACTTCGGGGCGCTGGCCTTCGATGGAGGAGAGGAGGGCGGTTTCTTCGCCGCAGATGTAGGCACCTGCGCCCTTGATGGTTTTGAGGGAGAAGGAGAAGCCGGAGTTGGCGATGTTAGGGCCGAGGAGCCCGGCGTTGTGGAGGTCGGCGATGGCGGCGTTGATGGCGCGGATGGAGTCCGGGTACTCAGCGCGGATGTAGAGGATGCCGGTGGAAGCGCCTGCGAACCAACCGGCGGCGATCATGCCGATGAGGACGCTGTGGGGGCGTTGCTCCATGAGGTACATGTCGATGTAGGCACCGGGGTCGCCTTCGTCGGCGTTGCAGACGATGTATTTTTCGGTGCCCTTGGCTTCGCGGCAGGACTGCCATTTGAGGTGGACGGGGAAGCCTGCGCCGCCGCGGCCGCGGAGGCCGGAGGCTTTGAGTTCGGCTAGGAAAGCGTCGCGGTCGGAAGCGAGGAGAGCGCGGAGGGGGGCGTATTCGGTTTCGAGGTCCTTGAAGGGAGCGGTGAGGATGGGTTCGGGGAGGAGCGATGCGACCGCGTAGGGGAGGGCGGAGGTGTCCGGGGCGTGGCCGGCGATGGTGTCGGCGAGTTGTTGGGGGGAGAGAGCGGAGAAGTTGTGGTCGTTGAGCTGGAAGGCAGCGCCGGAGTGGCAGTGGCCGAGACAGCAGATGTGGCCGATTTCGGATTCGGAGAAGGAGGAGCGGAGCGAGTGGTGGAGGGCGTCCTGGGTACCGGCGCAGAGACAGGCGGAGCCGTTGCAGACGAAGATTTTTTTGCCGGCGTTTTCCTTTTTGAGGAAGTCGTAGGAGGAGACAGCGCCGAGGGTGACGGCGTCGCCGAAGACGGAGGATTGGGCGAGACTGCGGATGGTGTCCGGGTCTTCGGCGGTGCCGTTGGCGTCGGCGGCGGCGACCATGCGTTCGAAGAGATTGCTGGCGATGCCCTGACGTGAGGAGAGGAAGCTGAGATTGCGGGACATGGGAGGAAGGGGGAGGGAGGGCGTCGGGTGATGCCGGATGAACGGTTTATGGGTTAGGGGGAGGGATCAGGGCCGCGAGATGAGGGCGCGGACGTAGAAGCGCTGGAGGGAGCCGAGGGGTTGGGCGGAGCGGAAGATCCGGTATTCGCGGGTGCTGTCGGTGGTTAGGCCGAGGTCGACGAGACCGTCTGAGGACCATGAGGCTAGGTTGGTGGATGCCTGGGCGGCGAGGGTGACCCCATCGGCGCTGCCGTTGCGAGGGATGCGGAAGAGCAGGTAGGTTTCGGGGGAACCGCCGGGAGGCGTGACTGTTTCCGTGGAGGCGGTGGGGACGGCACCGGGGCCCATGGCCCATTCAGCGAAATCGGAATAGCCGTTATTGTCGGAGTCGGTGATGGCGTCCGGGGGTGGGGGTGAGCTATCGGTGCCGCCGGGGTTGCCGCGGGAGGTGCCGGAGCTGCGCCAGTTCTGGGGGAGGGAGTGGTCCGGGTTGGAGGTTGGGGAATTGAGGACGAGGCTGAAGTCAGGGCCGCCGGGGTCGCGCTGGAGGCCTGCGAGAGGTGGCCATGGGGAGACGGCCTGCCATGCGAGGGAGCGGAGGGTGGAGGTTCCGTCGTTGGCGGTGAGGGTGAGGATTTCGCCGTCGTTGCGGAGATTGCCGCCGGTCCATTCGGCGAGGATCTGGGAGGATCGGCCCGGGTAGCGGAGATTGAAGGCGGTGCGGTTTTCGACGAGGAGGCCGCGAGCGCCTGGCAGGAGGATGCGGGAGGCGGCGGGAATGATGGAGAAGTTGATCTGGATGGCGTCGGTGATGGCGAGGCCTGAGAGGTCGACGGGAACGCTGCCGATGTTGAGGAGTTCGACGAATTCGAAGTTGTTAGCGCCGACGGGGCCGAGGACGGCGGCTTCTGCGGCGGAGGGCGGGGCCGGGTTGTACATGATCTCGCTGATGACGAGATTGGTTTGGCTGGCGGGGACGGTACCGACGGTGAATTCTGCGATGGTGAGAGGACTCCATGAGGAACCGGAGCGGGTGCGGGCGCGGACGGTGCGGACGCCGGGGGTGTTGAGGACGACCGGGGATGAGGCCCATGAGACCGAGCTGGCCTTGAGGCGCAGGTCGAAGCGCATGTCGTTGATGGCGGTGGCGTTGGAATTGCCGCTGGAGCCGTACTGGAACTGATGGACCTCGATGGCGATGGTGTTGGTGCCTGGGACGAGGAGAGAGGTAGGGAGCTTGTAGGGAACGAAAGGGTTTTCGGCTTCGCCGTCGGCGATGCCGTCGAGGACCCCGGTGGAGCGCGAGGCGAAGTTGATGGCGACCGGGGCGTATGGCATGTTGCAGCGGAGGGCCTCCTGGCCATTGAGCCAGACGACGGCGCCGTCATCGGCGACGAGTTCCATGATGAGTTCGTAGACGGCGGCGGGGTCCGGGATGGAGAAGGTTCTGCGGAAACAGGTGACCTGATTGGCTCCGCCGGTGGGGACGTTAGTGGTGAGCGTGGTGGCCATGCCGGTGTCGCCGTAGCCGATGGGGGCGTTGCCTGAGGGCCATGTGGAGTCGTCGAAGGCCTGGGCGGTCCACTGATTGAGCCCCTGGGCGGGAGGGTAGGCGGTGAGGGAAGCGAAGTAGCGCCATGGCTGGCTGTTGGCGATGAGGGTATTCATCGTGGTGGTGGTGGCGAGCTGGGTGGCGGCGGGGTCGGTGGTGCCGGTGGCGGTGCGGGGGTCGGGGCCGTCGATGGTGTAGAGGACGGCGGAGCTGGCGAGACCGTCCTGATCGGCCATGGTGAGTTGCCAGCCGGTGGGGACATTGGCCTTGTAGGATTGGGCGCGGGTGAGGTGGTCGTGGAAGTTAGGAGGGCGCATCCTGACGAGGCCGGCGCTGCCGTCCATGGAGAGGAATTCCATCCATTCGAGACGCTGGCGCATCCATTCGCGGAAGAATTCGACCTCGCTCTGGAAGCTGAGGCGGGAAGCCCAGTTGTTGGCATTGGGCCAGTTGTAGAGGGCGAGCGTCTGATTTTTGAAGAAGTGTCTGGAGGCTGGGGTATCGAAGTCCTGACCGCCGACTGGAGGGGAGGCTGGGCGGGAGGTGTTGCGGACCTCGCGCGAGTCATTTCCGCGGATCTGAGCGGAGAAGGAGTCGATGAGAGCGTTGATGTTAGCGGTGGAGAGGGTGGAGCGTCGGGCGGCCCAGTAGCGGTCCCATTGTTCGCGGACGTAGCCTGGGTCCTGGAGGAGCCGAGGCCAGTAGGGGAGGTTGGGACCGGAGAGGTGGGCGTAGTACCAGCCGGCGGGGTTTTCGCCGGCGAGGTAGTTGGCGTTGCCGCCGGCGAGATTGTAGTCCCATACGGGGCGTGCGGAGATTCTGCCGGTGCGGGTTTTGTGGAAGTAGGTGGAGATGCGGTAGCCGTCGATTTGTTTGAACGCTTCGACCCAGAGGAGGTTGTCTGCGAAGGAGCCTGGGTCTGCGAATCTGCGCCAGCCGAGGGCGGGGTCCTGCCAGTTAGCGGCGTAGAGGGCGGTTTCGAAGCTCTGAACGTAGTTCTGGAGCCATGTTCGCTGGGGGGCGCTGGTGATATTGGGGTCGATGACCTCGTAAGTTTGAGCGCCCCATGCGCCGCTGGTGGAAGTGTTGATGGTGTAGGCCTGGGGAGGTTTGTCTTTTTTCCAGACGTAGCCGCCGGTGATGAGGGTGGGGTCGGTGACTTCCTCGTTGATTTTTTCGACATCGACGCGGGAGGAGCTTTGTTTGATTTTTTCGACGAGGAGGTAGATGCCGCGGTAGTCGGCGTAGGTCATGGAGTTGGCTTCCTGATTGAAGAAGACCTCGACGAGGCGGGAGCGCATGCCTGCGCCTTGGCCGGCCCATTGGAACATGGAGGTGTAGACGACGGCGTTGCGCATGAGGGTTTCCTCGTTGTAGGGGCTGTAGAGGACCCAATCGGAGTCTGCGGGCAAGCCGAGCATGGGGAGGTCCTTGTCGGAGTCGTCGGATTTCCACCATTCGAGGGCGTAGGGGCGCTGGGGGAAGCTGGAGGAGGTTTGGCCGCGGACGTGGGTGCCTGCGGCGTTGGAGATGGCGGGGGTGTCGGCGAGACTGGCTTTACCGGAGGTGGAGCTGGCTGGGTCGAAGAGCATGCCCCATGTGAAGCGGTGTGGGCGAGGGCCTCCGGGGTCTGTGGTGGCGTCGACGGCGACGCCGAAGCTGTCGAGCATGAGGACGGGGAGGGAGGACTCGAAGGGTTTGCCGGAGTTGCGGTAGTTGGAGAGGTCGGCGGCGCGGAAGACGAGGCTGAGGGTTTTGGGCGGGCCGGGGATGGCACCGCTGACGAAGATGGCGGCGCGGATGGCCAGGGAGCGGTTGGTGACGGCGATGGGAGCGGCGTAGAGCGTGCTGGCGGTGGTGGGGTTGGTGCCGTTGGTGGTGTAGCGGATCTGAGCGCCGGGGGTGGTGGGGGGCGCGATGACGACGGAGGTATTGGCGGTGATGAAGCCGCTGGTGACGGGGGTGCCGGTGGTGCTGGTGAAGACAGGTTCTTCGATGACGACGGAGGAGCCGCGGGTGATGGGAGTGGTGGTGCCGGGGATGACGGTATTGGCGCGGCCGGGGGTTGGGGAGCTGAGGTAGCTGAGGGGGTCGAGGGCGGAGAGGAAGCCTGAGGGGATGTCGTCGACTTGAGGGCCGTAGGTGATCTCGCTTTTGATGGAGCCGTCTGGTCTGACGAGAGCGAGGTAGCCGCCTTCACCGGCTAGGGTGAAGTTAGTGTGCGGGTGAGCGGCGTTGGTGCGGTTTTTGGCCGAGGCGAAGACGTAGGTGTAGGCGTTGGCGGCGAGGTTGATGGCCGGGAAGGGCCATTTTCTGGGAGTGGCTGGGTCGTTGGTGAGGAACCAGCCGGAGAGGGATTGGGCGGTGGATTGGCCGTTGAAGATTTCAATCCAGTCCGGGTGGTCGCCGTCATCGTCTTCGATGTTGGAGTTATTGCGGGCGAGGAATTCCCAGATGACAGGGCCGTTGGTGAAGAGGGGGTCCGGGGCGGTGGTGGTGACGAGGAGGTTGTCGATGGAGACGTCGGAGAGGCCAGTGTTGGAGGTGCGGCCGGAGAAGGCGAAGCGGTTGCTGGCGGCTGGGATGAAGCCGGGGGTGGCGAGGTTCTGGCAGATGGTGACGCCGTTCCATGAGAGGTCGAGGCCTTGGGCGTCCCATGTGATGGTGACTGGGCGCGGGGTGGGGGTGCCTGAGGAGGAGTTGTCGATGATGAAAGCGCCTGGGAAGCTGGATTGGGGGAAGTCGCCGATGCGGGAGCCGTTGGTGTAGATTTCGATGGCGCGGACCTCGCCGCCGTTGTCTTTGAGGTCCCAGCCGATGGTGAGGCCGTTGGCCATGGCGAAGCCGGTTTCGCCGTTGCCGGCGTTGCCTGGGATGGCGCCGAAGTTGAAGGAGAAGCCCTCGCCGATGAGATTGGGGTCGGCGGATGGGGCGGCGATGGTGAGGTCGAAGGAGGCGGTGAAGGAGGCGACGACGCGGGAGGCGTCGAGGACGGGGAGGAGGAGACGGGTGTTTGTGGAGATGGTGCCTTCTGGCGGGGTGGCGGTGGTGAGGAGGAGGGCGTTGTTTCTGACGGCGATGATGGTGCTGTTGAAGAAGCCGTTGACGATGCCGTAGACGGCGCTGTTGTCGGTGAAGGTGGAGGTGCCGTCCGGGAGCGTGTAGGTTTGGGGGGTGCCGGAGGCTGGGAAGACGCCTGCGGCGGCTGGTTGGAGTACGGCGAAGGCGAGAGCGGCGCAGAGAGAGACGGCTGGGAGCAGTTTCATGGTTTGGCGGAGGGGGGAGCCAGAAAGGGGGGGGATTGGGGTGGATTACACACTATGCAGACGGCCTGGAAAAGCTAAATCAGGGGGAGGAGGAGAAACCTGAAGCAATACGAATCATGGAACTTGAGCTGACCGACCTGCATCTGCCGTTGAGGCATCCGTTCACGATTACGCATGGGACGACGACGGTGCAGCACAACGTGCTGGTGGGGTTGAGCGATGGGGGGGTGACGGGGTATGGGGAGGCGGCTCCGTCGCGGGCGTATCATCTGACTCCTGGGCTGATCCGGGAGTCGCTGGAGGGGGTGCGCGGGTGGCTTGCGGGGTACCGGATGACGACGCCGGAGCGGTTGTGGGAGGAGGTGTTTCCTTTACTGGCGGACAATCGGTTTGCGTTGTGTGCGTTGGACGAGGCGGCGCATGATTTGTGGGGGAAGCGGGAGGGTGAGCCGGTGTGGAAGCTGTGGGGGTTGAGGCTGGAGGGTTTGCCGGTGAGCAATTACACGATTGGGATTGATACGATTGAGCGGATGGTGGCGAAGATGGAGGAGTTTGCGGGGTGGCCGGTGTACAAGATCAAGCTGGGGACGGCGGAGGATCTGGAGATTGTGAGGGAATTGCGGCGGCATACGGAGGCGGTGTTCCGGATTGATGCGAACACGGCGTGGAGTGTGGAGCAGACCCTGGCGTACGGGCCGGAGTTGAAGGAGTTAGGGGTGGAGTTCATCGAGCAGCCGCTGGCGCGGGATGACTGGGAGGGGATGAAGCGGGTTAAGGCTGGGAGTGTGCTGCCGGTGATGGCGGATGAGAGTTGTCAGACGGAGGAGGATGTGGGGCGGTGTGCGGGGTGTTTTGACGGGATCAACATCAAGCTGACGAAGGCTGGGGGGATGACGGCGGCGCGGCGGATGATTGCGGAGGCGAAGCGGCTGGGGTTGAAGGTGATGGTGGGGTGCATGAACGAGAGCAGTGTGGGGATCTCGGCGATCGGGCAGCTGCTGCCGCTGCTGGACTATGTGGACATGGATGGGTCGGTGCTGATTGCGCGGGATATTGCGGACGGGGTGAGACTGGAGAAGGGCGTGGCGCGGTTTCCGGATGTGGCGGGGAATGGAGTGACCCTGCTAGGATGATGGTGGCGGGGTAAAAGAAAAGGGCGGGTCCGGAAGTGCACCGGACCCGCCCGCGGGTTTCAGAGGAGATCGAGGGACTGGTTATTTCTTAGCGGTCCACGCGACGCAGTTGAGGAGGAGCTGCTGGTACTGGGCGAGCTCGTGGGCTTTGCCGTCGTGGCCGAGAGTGAGGCCGGCGATGCGGGTTTTGGGGTGTTTCACGACGAAGACCTGCGGGTAGTCACCGGCGCGCTGCGTGCTGGTGGCGGAGGCGAGGATTTCGATGGGGGTACCAGCTGGGTCTGGCTGGTAGTAGTAGAGTTCGTCGGTGATGGAGAAGCTGGAGTTGACGCCTTTGAGGAGCGGGTGGTCCGGCTTGATGATATTGACTTTGAACTCGCCGAAACGGTCGTGGCCGCGGCTGCCGCCGCCGGCGATGGTTTTGTTATATTCTGCCCAGTCGCCCCAGTTGTACCAGAGGCCTGGGTGGAGGATGACGAGGCCTTTGCCGGAGTCGACGAACTTGGTCAGACTGTCGCGGAAGGCGATGGAGCTGAAGCTGCCATGATTGGCGCTGAGGACGGCGGCGTCGACGTTGGCGAGTTCCTTTGCGGCGACGGCGGCGTCTTCGGTGTAATTGACCGAGTAGCCGGCGGCGACGAGGACCTTGGTGTCGTATTCATTGAACCACTTCTGATAGTCGTGGGAGGAACCACCGCCGATGAGGAGGATTTTGGTGCCGGGTTTCCATTCGAGGGCGGCGGATTTCTTTTCCGGGGCAGGGGCCGGGGCGGCTTCTGCTGGTTTGTCGGAGAGTTCCGCGGTGATGGCGACGACGGTGGGTGCGGCGGAGAAGCCGACGGATTCGAGCGTGATGCGTTCGATGTCCTGAGTGGTGCTGAGTGCTTTGGTGAACCAGCGGACCTGGTGGTCCCTAACGAGGCCTGGGGCGAATTTCGAGCCGGGGACATCGATGCGGCCGATGTAGTCGGAGAACTCGACGCCGTTTTTGCAGAGGAAGGATTCGCGCTGACCTTGCGTGGTGTGGACGGTGATTTTGAGGACGGGGGATTCTTCGCCGCCAGGTTGCCAGCCCCAGCCGGTGACCCCGCCGAGGAAGTGGATTCTGTTGGCCTTGAAGCCACCGACCTTGATATCGACCTTGGCTGGGAGACCGCCGGCGAAGGTGCCTTGGGGGCCGCCTTTGAGGACGACGATGTTGTTCGGGGATTTTTCCGGGCCGACGATGTTGAAGGGGATGCCTTCGACTGGGACGGTGCCGGTTTTGCGGAAGGCGAGGGATTGTTCCTTGTGGTCCTGGCTTTCGTAGAGGCCTAGCGCGGTCGTGGTGGTGAAGGCGTTGCGGAGGTCGAGTGTGCGGAAGCGGCCGCCGTCGACGCTCTGCATGTAGGCGATGATGTCGCGGAGGATGTCAGGGCCGAGGCCTTCGAAGCCTTCCGGCATGAGCGAGCGGCCGGTATTGCTGCGGGTTTTGATGTCAGCGGTTTTGACGTCCTGTTCGCCGCCCTGGAATTTGAGGAAGACGCTGGCGGGGTTTTCGCGGGCGATGACACCGGCGAAGGTTTTGCCGTCCTTGGTTTCGATGTTCCATGCGGTGAAGGAAGGGTCGACTTCGGCGTTAGGGTCGACGATGGCGGCGAGGAGTTCGCCTGCGCCGTGAGCGCCCATGCCTGTGAGGTTGGGGCCGACTTCAGCGCCTGTGCTGCCGAACTTGTGGCAGGTGGCGCAGGTGGAGGTGAAGAGGAGTTTACCGTTTTCGATGTTGCCCTTCTTTTCGACTTCCGGGGCGAGTTTGGCGATGACCTCGGCCTTGGCTTTAGCGCCTGGGAGGAGTTCGTCCATCATGGCGGTGGCGCGTTTGGCGACGGCCTTGTCCGGGTGGGTGCGGAGCCTGTAGATGTTGGCGGGCCCGAGGAGGGAAGGGTCGATTCTCTTTGCTTTAACGGCGTCGAGGAGACCGAGGGACCATTCGGCGCGTTTGAGCATGGCGGTGAAGGCGACGGTCTGGACGTCGGCGGGGACGGCGCTGTAGATGGCGGCGAGTTTGGCACCGAGGGCAGCGTCGTCGGAATCGCTCATGGCGGAGATGAGGCGGATTTTGAGGGCAGGCGAGGCATTGCCTGCGAGGAGATCGCCGAGGGCCTTGTCGGCGTCCGGGACGGCCTTACGGAGACCGAGGAGCGTCTGGGCGGCGGCGAAGCGAGCGTCGTCGGAGGCGGCGGCGTCCTTGATG
This sequence comes from Verrucomicrobiaceae bacterium, assembly GCA_027486335.1. Lineage (GTDB taxonomy): Bacteria > Verrucomicrobiota > Verrucomicrobiia > Verrucomicrobiales > V1-33 > V1-33. The sequence continues at coordinate 11,933 of JAIXPK010000469.1, forward strand.
GAAGCGAACATGGCGGCGGTGATGTCGGCCATGGCTCCTTTGAGGGTACCGGCCTTGTCCCACTGGGCGGCGAGGGGCAGGGCGCTGCCGGCGGCACCGCTCTTGAGGAGGGCGGTGAGCGCGGCGGCGAGGTCCGGGGTCATTTCCGGGGCGGCCTTGAGGGATTTCCCGAGCGTGTCGAGGATGCTGCGTTTGAGGGCGTCGGCGGAAGCTGGTTTGGAGCTGAGAGCGGCGACGAGTTTGGCGGCGGCGGCGGCGTCATTCTTCTCGCCGATGGACTGGGCGAGGATGGAGGCGAGCGGAGCGAGTTGTTCGCTGCCGCTGTCGAGGATGGCGGCGATGGCGGCGGCGCTGTTGGCGGCGAGAGCGCCGACGGCGGCCGAGCGTTCGTAGTCGTCGGTGAACTTGGGCCATGCGGCGACGATGGCGCTGATGGCGGATGGGGACGGTTCGGCGGCGGCCAGGGCGATGAGGGCGGCGACGCGGACGCGGGCGTCTGGGTCAGCGACCTTTTTCTCGAGAGCAGGGGCGGCGTCGGCGGCGGCGAAGACCTCAGCGCCGAGGGCGGCGTTGCGGCGGACGGTGGCGTCCGGGTCGTCGAGTGCGGCGGCGAGTTGTTCCGGGGCGAGGAGGCCCATGGCACCCATGGTCCAGAGGGAGGCGATGCGGGTGTCAGCGGACTCGTGTTTGAGGCCGGAGGAGACGACGGTGACCGCGTTAGAGTCGATGCCCTTGCCGGGGGTGGCTTCGGCGACGCCCTTGGAGGCGGCGAGTTCGCCGAGGAGACGGCGAGCGGTCATGCGGACGTGGCGGTTCGGGTGGGAGAGGGCCTTGGCGAGGTCGATTTCCGAGCCAGTGGAGAGGTCAGGGACCTTGATCTTTTTGGCCTGTTTGTGGTCGAGCTTCCAGATGCGGCCGAAGTAGTGGTCGCGGTCCGGGCGGACGGCGGCGTTGACGTTATTGTGGTCGGGGCCGCGGGTATCGTTGTGGATGACGGCCTGGTTGTA
>JAIXPK010000027.1 GCA_027486335.1 Verrucomicrobiaceae bacterium
CACGAGGGTTCCCTCGGTCATGGTGTCACTGAGCTTCGGCATTTCGATAATGATGGCCATAAGCCGCCCACTCATGCCGCGACGGCCCTCCCGGGCAACTGGAAACTCACAAGCCCACCACCCCCTCAATCTCCCGCTCTCAGTCCTTCCGCTTCCCACCCCCCGACCGATCGCCTCCCCCTCCCGAACCCCGCTCGGAACCACCCCCACGACTGCTCCCGCTCGAACGCCCCTCGCCCCCGTCACTTCCCCGACTCGCCCCACTCGAACGTCCCCCGCCACGCTGCTCACTCACCGTCTCCTTCCGCCGCTCGCTCTCCCCGCCACTCTTCCGGATCTCCGACCCCTGAATCGTCCGCCCATCCCGGTTCTCCCAAGTGTTCCGCGAAAACTTATACCCCCGCTCGTCAAACCACTTCCGGCTGTGCCAACCCGCAGGCTCATCCCGCTCCGCTTCCTTCAACCGGTACGCCGTCCCTCCCCCAGAACCACCCGTCCTCACCTGCTCCCGCCGATCATCACGATCATCCCGACGATCATCCCGGCGGTTAATCTGATCATTCCGGCAACGACACGGATTGTACCCACACACCCGACACACTCCCCGCCCGCCATTACCCCATCCATTGAACCCGCCTCCCCACCACGGCCCGCCCCCATAATACCCTCCGCCAATTCCCCCTCCATATCCTCCGTACCCGCCGCCATACCCTCCTCCGTAATAACCCGGACCAACCTCCGCACACGCTGCCAGCAACGCCATCGGCAACAGCGCCACCAGCGGTCGGAAATTCCATTTCGTTTTCATCTCGGGCATGACACCATGCTCCCATGCGACGCACCCCATGGCAATCGTTTCCACTCTGCGCCGCCGCCGCTTCCGCATGGGCCCTCACCGCCCTCTCCGACGCCGCACCCCCCATCATCCTCTCCGAATTCCTCGCCTCCAACCAGAACGGCATCCGCGACGAAGACGGCGACCGCTCCGACTGGATCGAACTCCACCACTCCGGCTCCGAAACCATCTCGCTCGCCGGTCTCTCCCTCTCCGATAACCCCGCCGATCCCCAGCGCTGGCAACTCCCGCCCGTCACCATGGAACCGGGCACCTACCGCGTCATCTTCGCCTCAGGCAAAGACCGTCGCCCACCCGGCGGCCCATGGCACACCAGCTTCCGTCTCGACGCCGCCGGCGAATTCCTCGCCCTCTACTATCAAGGTTCCCCGCTCACCGTCTTCGCCCCCGCCTTCCCTCCCCAGTCACCCGACATCTCCTTCGGCTTCCTCCCATCCCTGTCTTCCCCTCAGTTCATGACCCAGCCCACCCCGGGCGCACCTAACATTCCCTCACCTCCCGTCGCCCCAGTCTCCATCACCCCGCCCTCCGCCCTCTTCACCAACCCGATCTCCGTCACGCTCTCCCAACCCGCAGGAGCCACCATCTTCTACACACTCGACGGCACCACACCCCAGCCCGGCCTCTCCCCGATCTACGTCTCTCCCATCGTCCTCACAAATTCCACAAGGCTACGCACCGTCGCCCAATCCGGCACCTTCACCAGCGCCCCCGCTTCCGCCTCGTGGATCCGCGTCTCCCCGGACCTCGCCGCCTACCAATCCCCGCTCCCCCTCCTCTTCATCGACAACTTCGGCCAGGGCACCATCCCCTCCAAGGGCTGGTCCAGCGACGGCAGCAACATCCGCCAGGTCCCCCTCCAGCAGGCCGCATGGATCCTCATCGAACGGCCCGGCCCTAACCTCTCAACCTCCGCCTCCAGCCCGCCCCAGTCCTCCGGCCTCATCGGCATCCGCACCCGGGGAGCCGTCTCCACCTCATGGGCCCAGAAACCCTACAGCGTCCACCCGCTCGGACCCGACGCGCTCAGCACCGACGCCTCCCCCCTCGATCTCCCGCCCAATGACGAATTCGCCCTCTACTACCCGGACCCCACCGGCGGCGACTTCCGCGACCCCACCATGCTCTTCAATACGTTCGCCTACGACCTCAGCCGCTCCCTCGGCCGCTGGGCCGCACGCTTCCGCTTCACCGAGGCCTTCATCAACGAAGACGGAGGCATCATGACCCCAACCGATCGCCGCGGCATCTACGCCCTCCTCGAAAAAGTCTCCCGCGGCCCCGACCGTCTCGACTTCGACCGTCTCTCCTCAGACGGAACCCACGGCGGCGCGCTCCTCTCCATCAACCGCATGGACCCTCAGCCCGCCTCCGGCTGGCCTTCTCCTAACGGGGCCACCACCCCGCAGTTCTTCCACACCGCCGGACCCGACCGCATCCTCCAGTCTCCTCCCAATACCTCTCCCGTCCGCGGCGACGATCTCCCCTCGCACCCTAACGCCTTCCTCAACTTCGACCAGCCCTCCGGCGACTCCATCAACCCAACCCAGCGCGCCTCCCTCGTACTCTTGTTCTCCTCCTTCGAAGACTCCCTCTACAACGACGCCGTATGGCGCGACCCCATCACCGGCTGGCGCCGCCACCTCATCGAAGACGACTGGGTCTCCGGCTATCTCATCCACAATCTCATCCGCCACTCGGACGCCCTCCGCCTCAGTCTTTACCCATGGCTCGGCAATGACCGCAAACTCCGCATGGGCCCAGTCTGGGATGTCAACTTCGGCGGCTACTTCGTCCAGGGCCAGCCCGACTCCGCACCATGGTACCGTCGCGACCAACTCTGGTTCCCGCGTCTCTTCGCCGACCCGGACTTCGCCCAGCGCTACACCGACCTCTGGTCAACATACCGCCGCACCGGCCTCTCCGACGCCGCCATGGACGCCATCATCGACCGCCAGGCCGCCGAAATCACGCCCGCCAAAGCCGTCGCCCAGGGCATCCCCTCCGCCGCCGCATGGACCGCCAAGCTCGACTTCATGAAAGCATGGCTCCACGGCCGCGCCGCCTTCTTCGACGCCCAGTTCCCCATCCCTCCCTCCATCTCTCCACCCGGCGGCACGTTCCCCTCAGGCACGTCCGTCTCCCTGACATCTCCCTCCACCCTCCTCTGGTCCTCATCCACCGACCCCCGCCTCCCCGGCGGCAACCCCGCTCCCTCCGCGTCCTCCGACCCCTCCATCACGCTCTCGGAAGATGTCAGGATCACCGCCCGCTCCCGCAACGGCCCCGCATGGAGCGGTCCCGTCTCCGCCGTCTTTGCCGTCAACGCCCTCCCCGCCACCTCCGACAGTCTCCTCTTCTCGGAAATCCACTACCACCCCGCCCCGCCCTCCAGCTCGGAATCCGCCGCGGGCTTTTCCCGCTCGGATTTCGAGTTCCTCGAACTCTTCAACCCCGGCCCCCAGCGCATCAGCCTAGCCGACGCCGCCCTCTCCGGCGATGTCTCCCTCCGCTTCTCCGACGCCGCCCGCTGGTCCATCAACCCCGGCGAACGTCTCGTCCTCGCCGCCAACCCCAACGCCTTCCTCCTCCGCTACGGGCCCTCCATCCCCGTCTCCGGCTCCTTCTCCGGCAACCTCGCCGACAGCGGCGGCACCATCACCCTATCATCCCCATCCGCCGTCATCGCCTCCATCTCATGGAACGACAAAGCCCCATGGCCCATCGCAGCCGACGGCGGCGGATGGAGTCTCACCCGCATCTCTAACTCCATCGGCAGCTCCCCCGAATCATGGCGCACGAGCGTCGCCATCGGTGGTTCCCCCGGCACGTCCGACCACATCCCCTTCTCCGGTCCCGCCATCAGATGGCCCGACTACGCCTTCCCTTCCCCTCCCGTCCTCCGCCGCACCGCTTCCGGCTACGTCCTCGAATTGTCAGGCCCCCCGGGCCGCGACGACGCCGTCTTCTCCCCGGAAGCCGCCACCGCCCCCTCCAACCCATGGTCCGCCTCACCCGCGTGGACGTTCGCCGGCGAATCCCGGCCCGACCCCGCCACCCGCGTCCTCCTCTGGGCCGCCCCTAACCCTCCACCCTTCGCCCGCATCCGCGCCGTCCACCGCTAATCCAACGCCCTTCATCCTCACAACGCCACCTGCTGGTGCCGCGGCACATGCCCCAGCTGCAGCGCCGGCACCGCCGGCAATTCCCGCGACGGCAGCAACCGCTCCCGCACCGCCAGCTCCTTCCTGCACGCCTCCTGCAACGCACGCCACCGCTCCCACCCCGCATCCGGCCCATGTACAATCTGCCTTAACAGGCTGACCCACTCCGTAAACGCCCGCTCCATGTCGCCATTCCCCACCACCACCCCGTCCCCCTGACTCACCACCGCCCGGCCCTCCAGCCACGCCGCTAGTGCCTCCGCCGTCCCTTCCCCGTACCCCGTCGGCAACCCGGCATCAAGATACCCTTCGTAATTCGCCGCCCCGTACGTCTGCAGACACACCAGGGCCAATCGCTCGCTCCCCCCGCCCGTCCCCGTCTCCCCAAACCGATGCCCGCCCCGCACATTCGCCAGATCCCTCACTAAATCCTCCACGACATACGTCCCATCCTCCAGCGCCGCCGCCACCGCCAGTCCCTCACCACCACTGAACAAGCTGAACACCCGGCCCCGCCGCGTCGGGGTCCCGTCCTCCGTCACCAACCCTAACTTCCGCCACGCATACACCGCAGTGTGGCTCGC
>JAIXPK010000439.1 GCA_027486335.1 Verrucomicrobiaceae bacterium
GATCCCTTTCGGTACCGACGCTCCGCCGGAATCACCTCCAATCGCTCCAGCGTCGGCTCCCGTTCACCCGCATACACCATCCCCGTCCCGATCCCGTCCCGCAGCACTTTCCATCCATCGGATTCCTTCGCCAACCGCTCCCCGCCCTCATGCGGCACCACCCCCGACGCCTTCAGCAACAGCAGGCTCTCCCCCGGATCCGACGGAAACACCCGCCTCCCCCGCGCCCCGCGCACAATCTGATGATAGTCCGATTTCGGATCAAACGAAAACACACTCAGCCGGAACCCATTCTGCCCGTCCGCCCGCGCATGACACGCCGCCGCACTGCACCCCGCCTTCCCTAACACCGGCAGCACATCCCCCGCAAACGTCGGCACCCGCTCCGCCGCAGGCCCTACCACCACCGGCACCGCCAATCGCTGCCCCTCCAACTCCACTTCCATCACGCCCTCCCCAACCTGCCCCGCACGCACCGCCCCCACACCCTCCAGCCCAGCCACCCCAGCCATCTTCACCGCCACCACCTCCGTCACATCCCGCTCAAACCCATCCGCTCCCCTCTCCGTAATCAGAAACGACACCCGCTCCCCAACCCGCAGCCGCAACTCCGCAGGCTCCGCCACCAACGCCGCCCCAGCATCCCCCAACCCCGCACCACCAAGGCACAGGCCCACCGCATACACCGGAAGTCTGCTGAATCGGATCATCATGAACGGGAAAAATCTCGGCCCTCGCCGCCACTTCCTACGCACCGCCAACCCCGCTCTCTTCACCCAGTTTTCGGCCAACCCCTCAACCCAAGCCCCCCCAATCACTCGCCCGACAACTCCGCCGCCCCCAGCATCCAGCCCTTCTCCACAAACTCCACGATCTCTACCTGCCGGCTGTTCGTGCTCGCCTCAGGGTACCGCAGCCGCACCACCGCATGACAAACCAGTGCCTTCCGACTCCGCTCGCCAGGCACAATCAGCGATTGCTGCAGCTCAGCATCCACCGGCCCGTTCTTCACCACATACCCCGTCAGTACATGGTCCGCCGCCGCATCACTCAGCTGATAACACTGGTACGCCTCGCCGTCCGTAAAATCCTGACCAAAGTAATCCGTCGTCGGCCCCAGCTTCACCACCACCCGCATCAGCACCGGCACCTTCGGCCGCTCCGTCATGAACGCATCCCACGTCCGCTCACCCCAACCCGAAAAACTCTCCCAGTCGATCAGATACCGCCCCTCCTTCAGCTCTCCAGCCATCAGCACGGTCTCGAAACTCTTCAGCGGCAGCTTCCCCGCCGCAATCTTCCCTAGCAACTGAAGATCTTCCTCCGCCATTGCCTCGTCCGCCAGCTCCACCGGCTTCCACGGATTCTCCGGCCCATACCAAGCCCGAAACGCCGCACCCACACGCTCCGGCTCCCTCACCAACCGCAACGCACTCTCCCCATCAGGTGCCGTCAGAAACGCCCGCGACGCCTCCACAAACATCTCCGTCAACTCCGTCGGACTCCGCTCCCCATCCGCCGGAACCACCGCACGCGCCACAACCGGCGCAGCCCTCAAACTCTTCACCGCCGCCCACCCCGCCGCCACCGCCAACCCAGCCATCCCCGCCCACATCAGAAACACAAACCCAGGCGGCACCCCGCCACGCCGCCGACGCCGCCGCCCCGTCCCCCCAGCCACTTCATCAAACCCTTCCCGCCCATCCCGACCCTTCCGCACCTTCCTCCTCCGCCGCTTCCCCTTACTCTTACCACTCGCCACCCCTGCCTCCCGATACCGCGCCACCCGCGCCGCATCCACCACACCAACCGCTTCAACCGCCCCCCGTTCACCCACATCCTCCGCGTCATCCTCATCCTCCTCATCCTCTTCCCCTTCATCCTCCACCGCCTCCGGCAATTCCTCCATCCCGCCACGCTCCCGCACCCCACCTCCCCCAGGCACAAAATCCATCGCCCCACCCACCGGCTTTGCCCCGCGCTCCCACTCGTCCCGCACCCGGCCCAAATCCTGAAACCCTCCCATGTCCTGCCTCACCGCAGGCAACCGCGTCGGTACCACCCCACCCTCCTCCTTTGCCAGTTTCGCCGCCGCCACCGGCTGGCTCTCAAACGGAGCCGTCACCTTCGTCCGACACCGCGGACAAATCACCTGCTTCCCTGCCATCCCGCGCGATATCTTCACCGCCTCGCGGCAGCCCCGACAGGTAAATGCAATCCATGCGTCCGATTCCATGCGATTCAAGTTCCCCATCCCTTGCACCTCTCCACCCCTCTCCGCAACGTCCTTTGTCCCCCTCATTCACCCCACCACCCACCACCCATCACCCGCCCTCAGACCGGAAAACGGTGCCTCAAAACGAATCCAAACCGCCGACACAAGAATCCCCCATCCACCGCTCCCCCAACAAGCCATTTCTCACTTCTCACTTCCCCCCCTCTCCCAACCAGCCCTCTCCCAACACGTCCAACACCCGCCTCTCCCAACACGCCTTTCACACTTCTCACTTCAAACTTCTCACTTCCCGCCCCCCCCTCCCCACAAGCCCCAAAGTGGAAACGTCGTCCCGCCGCATATCTCCCCACATGCACCCGTCCCGTAGGGACGATCGATGACTAGCCGAGGGTGCCGCGAGCCCCTCGCGGCACCCCCGGTTCCCAACACAATACCACAGGACCCCGTAGGGGTCCGACCCCTCTCTGCGTGCGAAGCACGCCTGCCAGCCCTCCCCGCAAGCCCTCGGGAACGCCAAACTCCCGCTCCCCCCTCTCCCTTCTCCCCTCTCCCAACAAGCCATTCATACTTCCCACTTCTCACTTATCTCCCCCTCCCAACCCGCCTCTCCCAACACGCCTTTCACACTTCTCACTTCTCACTTCTCACTTCCCTCTCCCAATCCCAACGGGATTGCGTCCCCTAGCCCAAGGTTGGCCTGAGGCACGAAGGCCTACCTTGGGTACCGCCCCAACAAATTCCCCAACCCCAAAGGGGTTGCGTCCCCAAAAACGCCCAACCGACCCAGTTGTGAGGAAGGCAACGATGGCCAACCAACTCAACGTCCTAACCTATAATGAAGTGATCACTCCTCTGCACCATTCGCCATCTCCGTCCCGATCATTCCCATTTTTCCAACCTCGCCCCTCCGCACCAGCCCCCTCTTCCCCCTTCTCCCTTCCCACTTCTCCCTACTCACCTCTCACCTCTCACTTCTCACTTCCTCCGCGGTGCTATTGCCGGGCTTGCTCAACCAACTGGGGCATTGGCTGGCTCATTTCCCTCCTTGCGCCAAGGGAAAAACTCCCGCCAAACACCGTGTGAATCCGATGGGTCTACATCCGGCGCAAATGCAAACATGATGCTGTCCGCGACGAATCGCAGGCGGGCGAGTGCCCTAGGTACATCGTCAGGCGGGCAAATCACGCACGCCCAAAACAATCCATTGTCATCGAGTTCTGTAAAGAATGTAAGGTCGACGTATCCAGCGCCCTTGTAGTCGATTCGACGGAAGAGAGCGTTCGTATTAACAACTCCAACGGGTTCGATCCACGTCTCAATCTCGGCAGCTGGGTCGAATTCGTGGGCATCGGTATTCTGAATCTCCAAAAAATGCTCAAGTTGGCCCGGTGTCTTGTCTGGGTTGTCCTCGATGTGACACCAACCAATCGCTCGCTGTCGCAGCGCGTCATCGACCCGAAGATCAATTGGATGGAAATAGCACAGCGCGTCGAGCGAAAGAACGCGCTCGCCCTCGACGATGTTTGACGTCGCCAACCAGCCCGATGGCGCGAGCATAACTGCTCCAACCCGCCCCCGGTACATCATTGCCAAGGCGGGAGCCTCGCCAATCGCTGCCGCTTCTTCTGGAGTGACAATATCCAGATGAACTCGCACGTTCGGCTCATTGCGCGCTCTCGCCAGTGCTGCATCGGAGTATCCGACCGTTGTAACGATCAGTGCGATGTCAGCCCGAACATCGGCCGCCATCCCTATCACAGCTTCGACATCCTTCACATCGACTCGCTGCGAATAGCACTTGCAGTCGACAATCCCCAGCATGCCCCGCCCCAAAAGAGTCGACCGGCCAGCAACGTCAATCTGACGTTCAATCTCCGAAAATCGGCCTGGGATCATCTGATCCGATCCAACCTCATCTGCCGGGAATCGACTTCTGAAGATCTCGTAGACGGCATTTTCGTAGTCACGCCAGTTCATCTCATTTCGCGAACGTCGAGGTGTGGCACCGGCTACCGGGAGCGCCACTCCGCAACAGGGTTAAAGGCTGCGGCCAAGCGGGTCATTTCGACTCGGGGCGGGTCGCCGGTTGTCCACCACCGCCTTGTTCTCCCTTCTTTGTTCTGGTGGCAAGGTAGAGGGCAGCTAAGTCATCGAGAGTCCTCGGCAAATCGGGCTCCAGAAGCCTGATGTCGGAAATCAATCGTGCGAAATCAAAATCGATCTTCGCGCCCACCTTTTTGTCCGACTCCTGAAGCAGTGAAATCAGCTTCAGAAAGGCTCGTCGAAAAGTCCCAACTTTAAGCATCATGTCGTCCGGGTGAAACTCGTCCGCAGTCGGCCAAACGGTTGCGTAGTCGATCGCCAATTCACGCTTATTATTGGAAAATCGAATCGCAGGTGCGCTCCTCAACTTCGCAAGCGTCTCGTCAAACCGCTCAAACATCGCGGTCATGTTCTTGTTCGGTCCAGCCAACGAGCGACAAAACCCCGTAATACAAATCGTCTCTATCGCGTCGCCGTAATCACCGCAAAGGTGGGACATGAGCCACTTGGCAAGCGCGTCAACGGAGCCATCTGCTCCGAACCGCCGATAGTCCTTCCAATAGAGCTCGATATACATGCGGGAATTTCTTGGAGACAGTCTTTTATTGTACCAGACATGTTGAAATACCCACTTTGCACAGGGCCACTCGGGAAGGTCTTTGAGCTTCGCAACGATCACTGGATCAATGGATATGGCTGGATATTGCCCATCATATCCAGGCCAACTTGCCTGGCAAGAGATTTCCCGGGTTGGTTGGGAGCCGTCTTGCAATTTCGTTCCGTCCGGCTGATCGACTTTGCGAGGAAATCAGGTTAGGCTAATCCTGAAGCTGCGGCACACAAACAAGTGACGCGTGCCTGCAAAACTCATGCGTCAGAGGTATCTGAAATCGAGAGAAACCCGCAGGCCGCCAGTCGTTCTGAACCCCGGGAGCAACCGGCAGCGGTCATGACCGACCGCGCCCCCCCAAAATGGTGCGGCCAATGCCGGGTATGGGGCTGCGACCGCAGGAAGCGTTGGGGTTGCCCGTAATCTCGAGCGTAGGGAACCCCTGGTGCGGAACGGAAAGGGCGACACGGACGGATGACCGTTCTCCCGGAACGGCCCCTCCCATCCATCCACAGCACAGCAGTACCCTCCCAAACCAGTTTCGCTCCTCCAACCCTTCTCATCCCCCACCACTCATCACCTTCCCTCAGGCTTGAAAATGGTGGCTCGAGACGGATTCGAACCGCCGACACGAGGATCTTCAATCCACTGCTCTACCAACTGAGCTATCGAGCCATTTTCACCCACCCCAAACTCTCGTTTGCTGCGGGAGTCCGGGAATTACCGAGATCCCCACCATGAGCAAGCGGTTTTTTCCGCGCCCCCCAATATTTTCCAGAACCCCTCTCCCCTCCATCTCCCCCAAAAATCATCAGTGGCACAGGCCTCCGGCGGCGCGTATCTAGTCACAAGGCACTTCCCCTGCCTCCTCTCACTCATGAAATGGTCGCTGCGCCTCGGGCGCTTCCTCGGCATCGACGTCTTCCTCCACGTCACCTTCCTCATCCTCGTCGCCATCGTCTGGTACACCACCAGAGGGGAGGGCCTCGGCAAGGTCCTCTTCATGCTCTGCATGTTCACCTGCGTCGTCCTCCACGAATACGGCCACGCCCTCATGGCCCGCCGCTTCGGCGTCGCCACCCGCGACATCACTCTCCTCCCCATCGGCGGCGTCGCCAGACTCGAACGCATGCCCGCCGAACCATGGCAGGAACTCCTCGTCGCCGTCGCCGGCCCAGCCGTCAATGTCGTCATCGCCGCCGTCCTATGGTCGCTCTCCGCCATCCTCAAAGTCGACCCGCTCCACAAAATCGACCGACTCCTCGCAGGCGAAGGCCACTTCCTCGTCTCCCTCATCTGGTGGAACCTCACCATGGTCTTCTTTAACATGCTCCCTGCCTTCCCCATGGACGGCGGCCGCGTCCTCCGCGCCCTCCTCGCCATGAAGCTCCCCTACGACCGTGCCACCCGCGCCGCTGCCATCGTCGGGAAATGCATGGCCGTCCTCTTCGCCTACTACGCCGTCTTCCACGTCGGCAACCCCATCCTCGTCCTCATCGCCTTCTTCGTCTGGACCGGAGCCACCGACGAAACCATCGCCGCCGAACAACGCACGCTCCTCGCCGGTGCCCGCGCCAGCGACGCCATGCTCAGCGAATTCCGCTTCATCTCCCCAGACGACGAAATCCGCTCGGTCGCCCACATCATCCTCAATAGCTGGCAAACCGACTTCCCCGTCGTCGAAAATGACGCCGTCATCGGTCTCCTCACCCGCCAGGATGTCTCCCGCGGCCTCACCGCAGGCCCCGACCTCCCCGTCCGCCAGTTCATGTCCTCCGAGGTCATCTCCTGTCTCCGCGACGAACCCCTCGAAGCCGTCCTCGACCGCATCCGCGAAGCCGATCTCCCCCTCATCCCAGTCCTCGACGACAAACGCCTCATCGGCCTCGTCACCCCAGGCAATACCATGGAATTCATCGCCTTCCGTCGCGCCATCGCCGCTCGCCTGACCTGACCCAGCCTCCGCCATGAACCAGGTCAAAGACACCGAGCGCGCTTCCGTCCGCATCGGCTACGACGGCAAGGTCCACAAGGTCTTCCGCGGCCACCTCGCTCGCGAACGCTTCAATAACGAGGTCCGCATCCTCCAACTCCTCGAAGCCCGCGGCTGCTCGTTCGTCCCGCGTCTCCTCGAATCCTTCCCGGACGAACTCAAAATCATCACCTCGAACTGCGGCGCTCGCGTCGACCACCTCAACGAGGATCGCATGAAAGAACTCTTCGCAGAGCTCGAAGGCTTCGGCGTCCGCCACGACGACCAGTTCCTCCGCAACGTCACCTACCGCCACTCCGACGGTCGCTTCTGCCTCATCGACTTCGAATTCGCCACCGCCCTCGACGACCCGCCCGCCCCCGTCACCGATCCCGCCCCATGAACCCGCCCGCCCCTCCCCCGCAGGGCGTCGCATGGTCAGGTCTCACCGACCGCGGCCGCATCCGCCCTAACAACGAAGACTCCTTCCTCGCCCTCACCTTCGACGCTGAAGGTGTCCGCTTCCTCGGCAAAAACGGCTCGGGCTCCACCACCGACGCTGACTTCGTCTTCGCCGTCAGCGACGGCATGGGCGGTGCCAACAGCGGCGAATTCGCCAGCCGCATCGCCATCGATAAAATCACACGTCTCCTCCCCCGCAGCTTCCAGCACCGCGCCCTCGGCCTCCCCTCGGGCTTCTCCGATATCCTCGAAGCCCTCGTCTCCGCCATCCATCACGAAATGTCCAGTCTCGGCCGCATCTACGAGGAATGCCACGGCATGGGCGCAACCCTGACGCTCGGTTGGTTCGTCCCAGGCTGGCTCTACTACGCCCACATCGGCGACAGCCGGCTCTATCACCTCCCCGCCACCGGCCAACTCCGCCAGATCACCACCGACGACTCCCACGTCGGCTGGCTCCGCGCCTCAGGCAAAATCAACGAACGCGAAGCCCGCTCCCACCCTCGCAAGAACGTCCTCAGCAAGGCCCTCGGCGCAGGCCACCAGTTCACCGAACCCCAGATCGGCGCCATCGGCTGCGACCCCGGAGACCGCTTCCTCTTCTGCACCGACGGGGTCACCGACGGGCTCTGGGACCGCGGCATCACCGAAGCCCTCCTTGATCCCCCTCCCAGCTTCTCCTCGCTCTCCCCAGCCGCTCGCGTCGTCCACATGGCCGTCTCCGAAAGCGGCCGCGACAACACCACCGCCGTCGTCGTCGAAATCACCAACTGATCCCCACCCCGCACCACCGGACTTGCCACACCCCGCACGCACCGGGTACCTTCCTCCCCCATGCCGCCGCTGCCACGTTCCCTGACTCTCCTGCTCGCCTCCTGCCTGCCCTGCACCGCAGACTCATCCTCCAGCCTATCCATCCGCTGGGAACCAGGCACCCGCCACCACCAGCGCTTCGAAATCCGCCAGAACGGGCTCCTCCCCTCCAAAGAAGGCCCGCGCTCCCAGCACGCCGCAATCACCGCCGACCAATCCGTCACCATCCGCCCACACCCCAAACAAGGCTGGTGCTTCGTCGGCGTCACATGGGGCGAATTCAAACTCTCCGGCGCCAACGGCCCTGACAAATTCGCCTACGACTCCCGTAAACCCGCCTCCGGCCCGGACAAAGGCGTCACCGATGTCGGCGACACCGTCCGCGCCTATCTCGGCCGCGAATTCCTCTTCGAACGCGACGACGCCGGCCGTCTCGCCGCCACCCCAGCCTTCGACGCGCTCCTCGCCGATATCGTCAAACAGGTCCCCGACGCCGCCGCACCAGTCAAAGCCTTCTTCAGCAAGGCCAATGTCACCCAGCTCCTCAAACTCGGCACCATCCCGGCCACCCCGGACCAACCCGTCGCCTCCGGCGCAGTCTGGCCCTTCGAATCCAAATTCTCCATCCCCGTCGTCGGCGACCTCGCCATGTCAGGCTCCTGCTCCCACAACGGCACCGCTAAACGAGCCGGAGCCACCTGCACCGAAATCCCCATCACCGGCCGCCTCCGCCTCCACTCCAGCACCGCCATCTCACTCATGGGCCTCAAATCCGCCAGCGGCGCCATCTCCGGCACCGTCTGGTTCGACGAATCCATCGGCTGGGCCCGCGAATCCGTCACCACATGGACCGTCACCGCCACCCTCGGCGGCATCGCCTCCGCCACCGACGGCTCCACCCAGAGCGTCCCGCTCCGCCAGACGACGCGTCTAACTCTCCTCAAAACCGAACGGATCCCCTGACTCCCGTAGCAAGGCCGTCCCGGCCTTGTCTCCGCCACAGCTATCCGGCAACCGCGGCGCTTCCACAGCCCCCGCAACGCAGCTGAACATCCATTCCTCCCCCCTAGCTCAACCCACCTCCGCCTTCCCCTCACTCTCATCAAGAAACGCCGTCCGGCACAGCTCCGCATACAACCCGCCCTGCGCCAGCAGCTCGGCATGCGTCCCCTGTTCCACGACCTCCCCGAGATTCATCACATAAATCCGGTCCGCATGCCGCACCGTCGACAATCGATGCGCGATCACAAACGACGTCCGGTTCACCATCAATCTCTCCAGCGCTTCCTGAATCAATCGCTCGGTCTCCGTATCCACACTAGCCGTCGCCTCGTCCAATAGCAATATCGGCGGATTCTTCAGCAGCGCCCGCGCAATCGACAACCGCTGCTTCTCCCCCACACTCAACCGCACGCCGCGCTCCCCAACCTGCGTATCCAATCCCTCCGGCAAACGATCCACAAACCCGCGCGCATTCGCCGCCTCCAGCACACGCCACAATTCCTCATCTCCCGCATCCCGCCGCGCAATCACCAGATTGTCCCGCACCGTCCCGTTGAAGAGAAAACTCTCCTGCGTCACATACCCTATCGATTCCCGCAGGCTCGGCTTCGAAACCCCACGCAGGCTCTGCCCGTCAATCCGGATGTCCCCGCCATCCCACTCGTAAAACCGCGTCAGCAGATTGATGATCGTCGACTTCCCAGCCCCCGTCGGCCCCACCAATGCCACCACCTGCCCAGGCCGCGCCTCCAGACTCACTCCCTTCAGCGTCGCCTGCTTCCCGCCATACGCAAACGTCACCGCGTCAAACTCCACATGCCCAGCCGTCAGCCGCAACGGCTCCCCGCTATCCGCATTCCGCTCAGGCTCCGCATCCAGAATGTCAAACACCCGGTCCGCCGCCGCCCGACCCGCCTGCAATATCTGATTCAATTGATGCAGCGCCCCGATCGGCTCATACAAAAACGGCATCAGAAACAGAAACCCGCCAGTGAAATCCCCTAGCGACAAGCTCCCCTCCAGCACCCGCTTCCCACCGAAATACAACACCAGCACAGTCCCCGTCGCCCCAATGAAATTCATCGATGGCCGATACAGCGACCACGCCCGCATCACCCGCAGCGTCGCCACCCGCAACCGATCGCTGAATGCATTGAACCGGCCATGCTCCGCCTCCTCCATCCCGTACGCCTTGATCTGACGAATCCCGCTGATGTTGTCATGCAGCATGCTGTTCATCTCGCTCGTCGCCTTCCTCACATGCTTGTACCGCCCACGCGCCGTCAGGGTGTAATTCAATGCCCCCATCGCCAGAAACGGCACCGGAATCAGCGCCACCGCCGCCAGCATCGGATCCTTCCAGAACATCGCCCCGCTCACCACCACAATCTGCAGCACCGCCACCAACCCCTGCTCCACCCCATCCACCAGCACCCGCTCCATGCTCGTCACATCCTCCGCCACCGTCGTCATCAGATCCCCAGTCGGCTTCTGATCAAACCATGGCAGCGGCAATTGCTGCAACCGCCGGTACAAATCACTCCGAATGTCAAAAATCACATGCTGCTCCAGCGTGTTGTTGCACCGGATCCGCATCGCATTGAATAAATCCCTCCCGAAATACGCCGCCGCCGCCAGCAACACCCATGGCATCAGCAACTCCTGCCGCCCTTCCTTGATCACTTCATCAATGATCACACTCACAGCCCGCGGCGGCACCAGCACCACCAGTGTCCCCGCCACCGCAAAAAATATCTGCGCCGCCGCAAGCCACGGATGCCGCTTCAGCCACGGCAGTACTCTCAGGATCGTTTTCATGGGTCGTTTGACAGCACGCAACGCGTAGCTGATCCGCCAGTAAGTCGCCCGCACCACCCGAATGCAACGGAAGATGAACCTCCTCGCCAGACGCGCCCTCCAGCTCGTCGCGGCAGTCGCGTCCATCACCCTCGGCATCAACCTCTGGCTCACCCTCCGCGCCTCCCACCGCATCTTCAACTCCGCAGCCTCCATCCCCCCTGCAGACGTCGGCATCGTCCTCGGCACCAGCCGCCTCGTCGGCGGTCGCGAAAACGCCCACTTCCGCGTCCGCATCGACTCCGCCGCCGCCCTCTTCAAAGCCGGCCGCGTCAAACACCTCCTCCTCAGCGGCGATAACAAAGAATCCCACTACAACGAACCCCGCGACATGCGCGACGCCCTCGTCGCCCTCGGCGTCCCCGCCTCCGCCATGACCGCCGACGCCCTAGGCCTCCGCACGCTCGACTCCATGGTCCGCGCCCGCGAAAAATTCGGGGTCTCCCGCTGCATCATCATCTCCGACGACTTCCACCTCCCCCGCGCCCTCTGGCTCGCAGACCTCCACGGGATCTCCGCCAACGCCTTCGTCTCCCGCAGTCTCCCATGGGAAATCTCCGGCAAAACCCGCGTCCGCGAATGGTTCGCACGCGTCAAAGCCGTCATCGACGAACTCACCGAAAAAGAACCCGCCGTCGAACCCCCACGCGTCCGTCTCCCCATCCCCAACCCCTGACGGCCCCCCAACCGCCCAGCAATGGCGATTGCCTTTCCCCGCCCCCCCGGCAGGATGCCCGCTCATGAAATTCTCTTGGTTTCTCGCGCTGCGCTACCTCAAGCCCAAGCGGACGTTCATCTCCATCATCACCGTCATCTCCGTCCTCGGCGTCGCCCTCGGCGTCGCCGTCCTCCTTATCGTCATCGCCGTCATGAGCGGCTTCGAAAAACGCATCAAAGAGGAATGGCTCAAGGTCGAACCGCCCCTCATGCTCGAGGACACCTCACGCCAGTTCTTCGCCTCCAGCTCTCCTGACTCCTTGGACGAAAACGCCATCCCCGTCTGGCGCTCCGCCCTCACCGGCATCCTCCAGCACCCCGGAGTCACCGCCAGTTCCCCCTACATCAACGTCACCAGTCTCATGCAGTTCGCGGCCCCCAAAGCCGCCGACATCACCTCCATCGACCTCACCCCTCCCGATCCCGACGCTCCCGCCACCCCGGAAGTCATCCCTCCCGATAACATCCCGGAGCCCGACGCCGCCCCCCAGGGCGCTCCCGACCCCGAACGCCCCGTCACCAATGGCATCCTCGTCGGCATCGACCCCGACGACGCCGTCCAGATGGAACGTCTCCAGAACCGCTTCGCAGAAAGCTTCCCAGTCGGCAACTTCGACCTCGCCGGCACTTCCGTCGTCCTCCCCGTCGAAGTCCTCGAACAACTCCTCAACGGCTCCACTCTCCAACCCGAACCAGGCAGCAGCGCCATCAACGTCTTCGCCCCAAGCTACATCAACGAGGTCGTCCGCTACAGCGAAGAACAACGCGCCGCCTCAGGCAATGCCGAGAAACAGAAAGCCGCCGACTCCCGCGAACGCACCTACCCGCTCCCCGAAGAACTCACCCTCAATGGCTGGTTCTCCGACGATAAACAGAAATCCCTCGGCTTCATCTCCCTCAAAACCGCCCAGCGTCTCTCCGGCGCAGGCAACGCCGTCGACGGCCTCATGGTCGATATCGCCGACCCCTTCCTCGCCGGCGAAATGGCCGAATCCCTCAGCAATGCCGGCCTCATCCCCCCAGGCTGGCGCCCCGTCACATGGATGGAACGCCACCGCGAACTATTCGACGCTGTCGCTAACGAACGCGGCATGATGTACATCATCCTGGGCATCATCTCGGTCGTCGCCGCCTTCTGCATCATGAACACCATGATCACCGTCGCCGTCCAGAAACGCCGCGAAATCGGCATGATGCGCGCCCTCGGTGCCCGTACCTCCCACATCGTCGGGGTCTTCGTCGCCAATGGCCTCGTCATCGCCGCCATGGGCGTCGGTCTCGGCTACGGGCTCGGCATCACCATCCTGGCATACCGCAACGCCATCCGCTCCTTCATCAACGACAACTTCGCATGGAAAATCTTCGATGAACGCATCTACGGGCTCCGCGAAATCCCCGCTGAACTCCGCCCCGTCGACACCGTCATCATCTGCGGCCTGGCCTTCATCCTCTGCTCGCTCGCCGCCGTCCCCCCAGCCCTCGTCGTCGGCCGCATGGCCCCCGCCCGCGCCCTCCGCAACGACCGCTGAACCCTTACCTCCGCCCGCCGCGCCATGACCGCCAACCCCGCCGCCGTGGCCGAGCGCAACACCCGCGCCTTCCTCTGGTTCCGCGTCCTCTTCAACTCGCGGTTCTATTACCCCATCTACACGATCCTCTTCCTCGACTTCGGTCTCTCCCTCGAACAATTCGCCCTCCTCAATCTCGTCTGGGCCGCCAGCATCGTCGTCTTCGAAGTCCCCAGCGGAGCCCTCGCCGACCGTCTCGGCCGCCGCCGTCTCGTCGTCTTCTCGGCCTTCCTCATGGTCGTCGAAATGCTCCTCCTCTGTCTCATGCCAGTCAACGGAGGCCACCTCACCTTCTCCCTCTTCCTCGCCAACCGCGTCATCAGCGGTCTCGCCGAAGCCTGCTGCAGCGGCGCAGACGAATCCCTCGTCTACGACTCCCTCCCCGAATCCAACCGCCACGACGCATGGACGCGCGTCCTCGCCAGTCTCATGCGCTGGCAATCGCTAACGTTCATGCTCGTCGCCCTCACCGGTGCCGTCCTCTACGACGCCGACCCCGCCGGCGGTCCATGGGACCTCAGACCAGCATGGCTCACTTCCCTATCCAAGGAAGCCCACATGCGTCTCCCGCTCTGGGCCAATCTCGCCATGGCCGTCGCCACCGTCGTCGTCAGTCTCCGCTTCACCGACACCCACGTCCCCGCTGCCTCCTCCTCCCCGAAATCCTCGTTCCTCGCAGTCCTCGCCGGCAGTTTCCGCCAGATGGCCAACGCCGCCCGCTTCATCCTCCAAACCCCCGCCGCCCTCGTCCTCATCCTCACTGGCATGCTCTACGACGGCTTCATGCGGCTCTTCTACACCGTCGGCAGCAACTACTACCGGCTCCTCGGCATCCCCGAATCCTTTAACGGGCTCATCCTCGCAGGCAGCTCGCTCATCGGCATCGGCACCGCCATGGTCGTCGAAAAACTCGTCGGCCGTCTCCAGCCCTCCCAGAACCTCGGGCTCGTCGCCGCATTCATCTTCACCGGCCTAACCGGCATCGCCCTCCAGATCTCCGCATGGCACGGCTGGGCCGGTATCCTCTTCGTCGTCCCGTTCTGGCTCGGCATGCGCTCGCTCCATTACTTCCTCAGCCAGTACCTCCACCGCGTCACGTCCTCCGACCACCGCGCCACCGTCCTCAGCTTCAAAGGGCTCTCCATGAACCTCGCCTACGGAGCCGCCATGTGGCTCTACGGCTCCCAGACCGCATGGCTCCGCCACCAGCACGCCGACGAACTCGCCCCGCTCTCCAAGGAAGCCACCGACGTCCGGCTCCTCAGCCTCGCCATGCCCGCATGGCCATGGGCCTTCGCCCTCTGCACCCTCGCCCTCACACTCTGGGTCCGCTTCCGCTTCCGCCGCAGTCTCACCGCCCTCCTCGCCACCGATCGGCCTTCTCCTAACTGACTAGTGTAGTCCGTTTTACAGATGGTGCCTTATGGACGAGGGATTTTTCCTCACCGCGCCGCCGGTGCCCCGTCCAGCAGCGCCCGCAGGTTGTACTTCGTAAACCGACACTCGCTCGCCACGTGCCCGCCATCCGCATTCGCCACCCAGAAATCAAGGGTGTCCGGCGCAAACAGCACGCTCTGAATGTTGCTGTTCATGCACACCGGCTTCCCCATCAGTCCCATCGCCCCAGCCGCATCAAACTTCCCATACCCGTCCTTCACCTTTGCCACTAACGCCTTGTACCGGTCCCCCGCCGACATCAGCACGGTGTCCGCCACCGGATCACTCAACTGCGGATGGCTCTCCCCGCTCCACACCACCTCCACCGCCTCCGGCGTCGCCTTCACCCCACAAGCCCGGCCCGACTTCGCATCGCTCACCACATAGTAATACTCACAAGTCCGCGCCGTCCCCCGCATCACCGCCAGCGCCTCGTCAATCGTCCCCGCACGCTCCATCACTTCCCTCATCAGTTGCGCCATCGGCTTGCCATCCCACTTGCCCTCCCCGCGCCCACCCATCTCCCCGATCGCCACCTGCTTCTCATTCATCGCCGTCACACTCCCGATAAACCCCGCATACCCCAGATTCACCCACGCATGCCCCACCTCCGGTCGGATCACCATCACCACCGCATTCTCCTCCAACCCCACTCCGCGAAGGTAGTCCAGCACCCGCCCATGAAACATCCGACCACCGGCCGTCGCCTTCCCCATCAGCGCAAACCCACTACAGTGAAACAACTCCGGGAAAAAATTCGCCAGTCGCACTTCCTCAACCTCCAAACCAGCCGCCCCAGCCAGCGCATCCATCTCCCGAATCGCCCGCGCATCCACAAATGGCCCAGTCCGTCTCACCGCTTCCTCAATCTCCCCGAAAAACCACCGTCCCTTCCCAAAACTGCTCCCCACCCCAACCCCATACAGAATCCGATCCACCACCCGCCGAATCTCCGTCTTCAGCAGCACTCCCTGCTGCCTCCCCATTTCCTCAGGCGTACCCGACAAAAACAACACCCGCGTCCCATCATGCCGCTCCAACCGCCCTTTCCCCTCCACAGCTATCAATCGCCGCTCCCCGCTCACCGGCGGCAATGAAGGCACCGAACTCCCCAGACTCCCCAGCGCCGTCCCCAGAAACCGCGTCAAATGCCCCAGCGCCACCCGCTCAACCTTCACGCCCTCACCCACCGTCGGCCGCCACGCCTCATCCCCTAACACGCCACCCACCTCGCGCGACACCACCCGCACCGTCGCCGCCGTCCCCTTCCCGTCATCATAACGCACCGTCTCCGGCCAATCCCCACTCCCACTCATCGTCAATGTCACCGTCCCAGCTGGCAACTTCAGCGTCTCCACCGCCTCAGGCTTGAGCCTCACCGTCACCGTCTTCTTCCCACCCGTCTCCCCACCGCCAATCTCCGCCAGCACCGGCAGCAATCCCATCTGCGCCGCCGTCACCGGCAACCCTAACGTCGGCACCCGCTCGCTCCCCACACTGTCCGGCCGACCACTGAACCGCGGCACCGCCGGATCCCCCTCCAGCACCATCCCCTTCCCAGGCACACTCACCCACAACTTCGTCCCATCCGAACTCAGCATCACCGGCCCGTCCACCTCCGTCTTCACCACAAACCGATTCGGCGGCTGCAGAACCACCTCCGCACGTCGCCCCCCCAAATCCTTCAACCCTCCCGTCGCCTCCCCAACCTCCAGCATCATCGACACCCGCGCCGCCCCGCTCTCCTCCCCTCCCAGAAACCGCTGCACCCCCATCAGCATCCCCACCAACCGCTCCGCAGGCACCTCCACCTTCGCCTCCTCCGCTCCCACCCCCTGACAACTCACCACCATCACCATCACCGCCACAACCCCAGCTTCCGGAAATCGCTTCGTCTTCATATTTTTCTCAGAGTTTCCCCAACCCTGCCCGATTCCCCCCTGCATGACAACTCCTCATCCACGGCACCCACCACACCCCTCCTCCTCACCCGACACCGGCAACTCCCCATTCAACCCCGCCACAGCCTTCTTCATCTCCGCCTCAAGCATCGCCTCCGCCTCCTCCATGCTCGTCCCCGCAGGAACCGTTATCTCAACATCAGTACGCAGACTCAAACTGCCGTCAGGATTGCGGTGAAAACGGATCATACCCCCACCATGCCACCACATTCCCAACCGTAAAGCGCCCGCTCCCACCTCCACCCGCCTTGTCACCGCAACCTCACATCCCCCCGCCATTCCATTCCCCAGCCAATTCACCCTCACCTTAATGTGCGTCGCGTCCGCATTTCAACTTGAAACCGCACTCCACCTTCCTATCCTCTCACTATGCCCGACGAGGACACCTTCCACGCCCACGACCGTCTCTTCCGCGCCGGCCTTTCCAACCCAGCCGCTGCCGCCGCCTTCCTCATCGACCGCCTCCCCAAGGAAGTCGCAGCACGCATCGACTGGAGCACCCTTAAACTCGAACCCGGCTCCTTCGTCGACCCTGACCTCCGCCTCTCCGAATCCGACCTCCTCTTCTCCGCCAAAGCAGACGGCCGGGAAATCGCCCTCTACCTCCTCTTCGAACACCAATCCACCCGCGATCCCCGCCTCCCCATGCGGCTCCTCCGCTACAAGGTCGGCATCTGGCACCGCTGGGAACAAATCCCCGACAATCGCCCTCCCTATCCTCAAATCGTCTCCATCGTCCTCGCCCAAAACGGCAGCGTCTGGAACGTCGACCCGACCCTCTCCTCGCTCTTCAGCTTCACCGGTCCCGACGACCCCATGCGCCGCTACCTGCCCGATTTCCTCTACGAACTCATCCAGCTCGCCGCCATCCCATTCGATGCCATCCGCGGCACCCCCGACGGCATCCTCGCCCTCCGTGTCCTCAA
>JAIXPK010000129.1 GCA_027486335.1 Verrucomicrobiaceae bacterium
CAACGGCGCCGTCAGCATCCCGCTCCGCGTCGTCGCCCCCACCAGCGTGAACCTCGGCAGCGGCAGCTGAATGCTCCGCGCACTCGGCCCCTGATCAATGATGATGTCCAGTTTGTAATCCTCCATCGCCGGATAGAGATATTCCTCCAGCTTCGGATGCAGGCGGTGGATCTCGTCAATGAACAGCACATCCCCGCGCTCCAGCTTTGTCAGGATCGCCGCCAGATCCCCCGCCTTCTCGATCTGCGGCCCGTTGCACGTGTGAATCTGCGAACCCACCGACGCCGCAATGATGTGCGCCAGACTCGTCTTCCCCAACCCCGGCGGCCCGCACAGCAACACGTGATCCAGCACATCCCCGCGCTGCCGCGCCGCCTCCACCCGCATCGTCAGCAGCTCCACCACCTTCGCCTGCCCAGTGAATTCATCAAACCCAGGCGGACGCAGCGACACATCGAACGCGTTCCGCGGCGCATTCGTCGCCTCTTCGTAAAAATGATCCCCTCGTTCAGACACTTCCCTCTCCCATAACCCCAGGCGTCCGCTTTGCCACCACCATTTCCTCCCATCCCTCAGGCCGCTCGCCCCATCCCGTCCCGCCAACGCACCAAATCCTCAGGATCCACCCCCACCTCGTCGGCATCTTCCTCGTCCTCCTCCAGCTCATCATCGTCCGGCATCATCCGAAACCCGACCGCCTTTCCTCCAAACACCCGCACCGCACCCAATCGCATCTCGCTCAGTTCGTTGTCGTTCAGGATCTCCACCATGCCCTCAACCCTCCGGCCGCTCCCGACACGATGCAACTTGCAGTCACACCAAATGTAAGGCACTCCTTTCTCCCTCGTCACCATGCCTGCTCCCGATCCCAATGCCCACGCCGCGCGCTGGAATTGGCTTCCCCTCAAGGAGCACCTCTCCGCAGCCGACGCCCGATCCGTCAAACGCGACGCCGCAGCCGGCTTCAACGTCGCCCTACTCGCGATCCCTCAAGGCATGGCCTTCGCCATGATCGCCGGCCTCCCCCACCACGCCTCCGGCATCCTCTGCTCCGGCGTCGCCGCCATCACCGGAGCCCTCTTCAGCTCCGCCCGATTCACCATCCTCGGCCCCACCAACGCCACAGCCCTCATGCTGTTCGCCGCGATCGCCGCCACCGGTGCCGCCGCCGCCCCAGGCCCGCTCGTCGTCCTCATGGCCGGCATCATCCTCGCCGCCGCCGCCCTCCTCGGCCTCGCCGACCTCATCCAGTACGTCAGCCGCAGCGTCGTCGTCGGCTACGTCTCCGGAGCCGCCCTCCTCATCGGCGCAGGCCAACTCCGCGACGCCCTCGGCATGCCTCCCGGCCCGCGCTCCGCCTCGTTCTTCCCCACCCTCGGCCACGTTTTCACCGACCTCCCCTCCACCAACCTCCACGCCGCCGCCATCACCCTCGCCGCCATCCTAACCTACGCCGCCATCCGCCGCTGGAAACCACGCTGGCCCGCCTTCGCCATCTCCCTCGCCTCCGTCTCCGCCGCCACCGCCGCCCTCCCGTCCCTCAACAACTCCGTCCGCTTCCTCGAAGGCTTCCAGCCCGACGACCTCCTGCC
The DNA here is from genome assembly GCA_027486335.1 of Verrucomicrobiaceae bacterium. Classification (GTDB taxonomy): domain Bacteria; phylum Verrucomicrobiota; class Verrucomicrobiia; order Verrucomicrobiales; family V1-33; genus V1-33. The sequence continues at coordinate 1,593 of JAIXPK010000129.1, forward strand.
CTCATGGTCCGGCTTCTCATGGGCCCTCCTCCCCTCATGGATCGGAACCCTAACAGGCCCAGCCTGCGCCATCGCCTTCATCGCCGCTCTCGAAAGCTCCGTCATGGGCAAATCCCTCTCCTCCCGCGCCGGTTCTGCCGCCAACCCTCACCAGGATCTCCTCGCCTGCGGCCTCGCCAACGCCGCCAGCGCCTTCGCCGGTGGCATGCCCGCCAGCGGCAGTCTCACACGCTCCACCCTCAACTTCGCCAGCGGCGCACGCTCCCCCATCAGCAGTCTCTTCTGCGGCCTCGCCTGCATCGCCGCCGCCCTCCTCCTCGGCAATCTCACCAGCGCCATCCCCAGACCCGCTCTCGCCGCACTCGTCATCTGCGTCACCCCAGCCCTCTTCAATCTCCGCCACCTCCGCATCTGCTGGCGCGCCACCCGCAGCGACGCCATCACGCTCTCCGTCACGCTCCTCGCCACACTCCTTCTCCCGCTCCACACCGCCCTCTTCCTTGGCGTCGCCGCCAGCATCGCCCTCTATCTCCGCAAAGCCTCCAGACCAGTCCTCGTCGAATACGAATTCAATGACGAAGGTGCCCTCCGCGAACGCTCCGCCGGCACCAACCGCCAGCACCCCCGCATCTCCATCGTCCACGTCGAAGGCGAACTCTTCTTCGGAGCCGCCGAGGTCTTCCGCACTCAGATCCAGCGCACCGCTCGCGACGAAAACCTCCGCGTCATCATCCTCCGCCTCCGTAACGCTCGCCACCTCGACGCCACCAGCGTCATGGCCATCGAAGACCTCGTCCGCTTCCTCCACACCGACGGCCGACACCTCCTCGTCAGCGGTCTCTCCAAAGACGTCTACCGCGTCCTCTTCCGCTCCGGCACCGTCGAAACCATCGGCCGCGACAACATCTTCATGGGCAGCACTCGCAACCCTAACCTCTCCACCAGAAACGCCCTCAAACGCGCCCAGCACCTCCTCGGCACCAGCGACGCAGAAATCCAGATCCTCTTCCAGCCGGATTCACCCTGACGCTTCACTGCCCGCTCGTTCCCTCTCCGCTTGCCCCATTCGCTCCTGCCTCCACCTCATTTCCCTTCCGGAAAAATGGTGCGAGATGCTGGGTTCGAACCAGCGACCCCCTGCGTGTGAAGCAGGTGCTCTACCACTGAGCTAATCCCGCCAATCGGCGCGAGCGTCCCTCATAATACGCCCACCACCCCGCGCAACCGGAAATCACTCATCACTTCATCCTCCGCGTCATCACCACCCGACTCGCCAGATACAGCACCACCGGAATCCCCGCACTCAACCCCAGCGCCAGCATCGGATCGTCCTTCCCCGCCGCCCCAGCCGCCGCAAACACAAATCCCAGCGGCACACTCCCGCACGCCAGCGCCACCAGAAACCGCCGCGCCGGCATCCCACTCAGCCCAGCCATGCACGCCACCACCTCAGGCATCAGCGGCAGACATCGCGACATCGCCACCAGCCATCCTCCCGCCTCACCCCCAAACAACCGCCGCCCTCGCTCAAAATCCTCAGGCCCCATCAATCGCCGCGCCGCCCGCTCCCCAAACTTCCGGCACAATCCATATGCCACCACCCCAGACAAAAACGACCCCGCCGCCGCCATCACCCCGCCCAGTAGCCAACCATACACATAACCCAACCCGCTCATCACCGCCGTCGCCGGCACCGGCAGCACCAGATCCCCCACCAGCAGCAGCATCGCCACCACCCATCCCCACTGTCGCCCCGGCCCTCCTAGCCATTCCCGCACCGCGTCCACCCCATACCTCACCTCCCACTCCTCACCCCACACCATAAACGGCACGCACAACACCACCGTCAGCACTACAAAAAATCCCACCAGTCGCATCCCCAACCCTCCACCCATCCACGCCTCCCCCCAACCCCGGATTCACGTCCTCTGCCCCATTGCACCGCGCCCCTTCCCCCTCCTTCCTCCTCCCATGACTCGCCGTCGGTTGCTCCCTCTCCTCGCTGCCAGCCTCCCCACGGTCACCAGCGCCACCACCTCAGCCGACACCGACATCAACTCCCTCCTCGAACCCATCCGCGCCGCACGCAAGGTCCCCGCCCTCACCGGCGGCATCGTCACCACCTCCGGCCTGACCGCCGCAGGCGTCACCGGGGTCCGCAAACGCGACGACTCCACCCCCGCCACCCTCTCCGACCTCTGGCACCTCGGCTCCATGACCAAGGCCATGACCGCCACGCTCATCGCCACATGGGTCCAATCCGGCAAACTCAACTGGGACGACCCCATCTCCAAATTCCTCGCCCCGCTCCTCAAAGACGCCTCCCCGGAATTCTCGGCCATCACCGTCCGCCACCTCCTCTCCCACCGCTCCGGGCTCCCCGCTAACCGCAAAAACTGGGGCGCTCTCCCCCTCGCCTCCCAGCGACCCGACATCGTCCGCCTCGAATCCAAACGCCCCACTCTATCCCCTCCCGGCACCGCCTTCCTCTACTCCAACCTCGGCTACATGTTCGCCGGCGTCGTCGCCGAATCACTCGGCAACGCCCTCTGGGAAAATCTCATCACGTCCCGTCTCTTCAAACCCCTCGGCATCACCGCAGGCTTCGGCGGCACCGGCACCCCCGGCTCCATCGACCAGCCATGGCCCCACCTCGAAGACGGCACCCCCACCGGCACCAACGGCCCAGCCATCGACAACCCTGCCTCCCTCGGCCCAGCCGGAACCTGCCACGCCGCGCTCGATCAGTACGCCCGCTTCCTCGCCGACCAACTCCGCGGCGCCGCCGGCAAGGACTCTCTCCTCCCGCCCGCCCTCTACAAGGACATCCAGTTCCCACGCGAAGGCGAATCCTACGCCTTCGGCTGGGGCCTCCACCAGCGCTCGTGGGCCGGCGGCAACGCCTTCGCCCACACCGGCTCCAATACCATGAACTCCTTCGCCGCATGGGTCGCCCCAGCCAAGGGCTTCGCCGTCATCGCCGCCTCCAATCAAGGCGGTAAACCCGGCGCCTCAGCCTGCGACGACGCCTGCGCCGCCCTTCTCCGCAGACACCTCGGCTGACTCCAGCCATCCGCTCCGCCCGTCTTACGGCAGCGGCTTCAGCCGCACATTCCGGTACCACACTTTGTGCCCGTGGTCCTGAAAACCAATGTGCCCCTCGCGCCGGAAATCCTTCAGCGCCTTCCCATACTTGTTCCCACTCCCGTCAGGGTTCTTCCCAGCCTCTTTCCACTGGTCCAAATCCATCGACGACACCTTCTCCCCGTTCAATTCCACAGTGATCGACGGCCCCTTCACCGTAATCACATACTTGTTCCAGTCATCCCGCTTCGCCGCATTCTTCACCGGCGGCACAAGGTCATAAATCGCTCCCACGCTGTGCTTGTCCGGCCCGCCCGGATTCTCCACCTGAATCTCAATCCCCGTCTGCACGTTGTCCTTCGGCTTGTCCGTCCGGAAAAACACGCCGCTGTTCCCCGTCGTCTTGAACTCCACCTCCAGCACAAAATCCCCATACCGTCCCTTACTCCAGATATCCCCGCTCCCGCCCTTCCCTGTCATCGCCCCGCCCTCCACACCCCACTTCGTCTCACCACCATCCGCATTCGTCCACCCGCTCAAATCCTTCCCGTTAAACAAGGTCACCCACCCAGCCGCATCCGGCTTCACTTCGTCCGCCACCACCCCGGCACTGAACAATCCGGCCATCATCACTGTCTTCAGCATGGAAAATTTCATGCTCCCCACCTCCTCCGGCCCCTTCCCTGCTGCAAGCTTCTCCACCACCCGCATCCGCGCACACACTCCCGCCTCCCCACGCTTGTGATCCCTCCTCGCCAACGCTTAAGCTCCTGAAGCCAGCCGCCCATGTCCCTCGCCCTCGACCTCACCAACGTCTCCAAAACCTACCCCAACGGGGTCCAGGCACTCGACGGGCTCTCCATGAAGGTCGAACAAGGCATCGTCTTCGGCCTCCTCGGCCCCAACGGCGCAGGCAAAAGCACGCTCGTCAAGGTCCTCATGACGCTCGTCCGCCCAGACTCCTG
>JAIXPK010000512.1 GCA_027486335.1 Verrucomicrobiaceae bacterium
CTGGATGTGCCGTAGAGTGCGGTGATGGCAGGGTCCATGTTGTAGTCCAACTGACTGGTCCAGAAGAGCCATGGCTGGGCGGGGGAGTAGGCCGGCAGAATGCTCTGGGGATAAGTGAGCGGACGCGTCTGGGGCGGAAGGCTCTGGCTGATGGTCCCGGCCACTTCATCAATCCAGACAAACGTGCGGCTGAGAGGAGGGAGTGTGGGAATGGAATCCGGTACGAAGGCGGCGGCACGCAGCACGGTGCGGCTGGTGATGGTGAGGGGACCTGTGAACTCCGTACTTGAGGCGTGCGGCATGCTCCCATCGAGCGTGTAGCGAATCTTCAGGCCCGGCTTTAAGGACTCCGGTGCAAGCGTCAGGCTGAGTGACTGGCCGCTGTCGAGGACCGATCGAGTGGCCACGCTGCCGGGCTGGCCGGGCGCACTGACTGTCAGGTTTACCCCGGGGCTGAAGCCGCCAAAGCTGGCTGTGTCATTCAGACCATCCTTGTAGGAATAGAGCATGCCGAGCAGGTCCAGACCGGGTCGGTCGGGCACGGCGAGGCTCAGACTGGTGAGCCAGTGCCGATAGGCCCGTGGCGTCGGTTGCGTGAAGTAACGCCAGCCAAGGGAGGGATCGACGGGATTCCTCCCGATGGAGATGTCGGCGCGCTGGGGTGTATTCTTGTATAGGTCTGTGGTCAACCATAGCAAGCTATCCACAGGCCCGGTCGTTGACCAATTAGTGTTCGAGGGTGGTGATACGGGGGGCAGCAGCGACAGGCTGTTGCCGTCATCCCCCAGCGTGAAAGGCACGTGGAGTTCGCGCTGGGCTGTGGCGACTGAGGTGCCATCGCAATAGATGAGGAGGTAAGAGCCTTTGGGGGCAACCATGCCGGCGGGGAAAGTGAAGGTAGTGGAGCCGGAAGTGGTGGATTTCTGGAGCCGCCAACCGCCGATGGGGAAATTGGCACTGCCATTGGGCCCGCCGCAGGGAATGAAGAGTTCAATCCAGTCATGGGCTGTTTGTCCGTCGACGTCCTGGTACGAGCGGATGCCGCAGTCATTGGTGAAAAGGACTTCATTGATGAGCGGATGCGCCTTGGCATGGCCGTAGGGCATGTCGTGCTGCTCGTAGGCGTCGAGGACGTCGTCGTTGTCGGAGTCCTGGGAGACGAGGGGATCGGTGAGAGTGTAGGCGAGTTCCGCGAAGTCCGGGATGCCGTCGCCGTCCGTGTCCTCGGGAGTGAAAGGGTCGGTGTGGGTAGTGGCCACCTCGTCATGGTTGGAAATGCCGTCCCCGTCGATGTCACCATTCGCGCCGGCGGTTATATTGGTGGCGATTGAGTAGCGGAGTCGGAGGTAGGTGCGGCCTGTTGAGCAAGAGAACCCGTTGAAAAGGTTGATACCCGAGCCGAGTTGCACGTCAGGCAAATATGTCCAAGTCTGGAGGTCTGTGGAGCACTCGATGAAGTAGAGTCGACCGGCCACGCCCGGCCATGTGAGCTGGAAGCTGTTGGGCGTCGGGAGCGCAGTGATCTGGGGATTGGCCTGGGACTGCGCCATGATTCGGTGTGCGGGAAGCAAACCGATTGAGAGCACAGCAGTGATTAGCGGGAGCTTAAGGCGATTCATCGCAGAGGGTGGGCTTGGGGTCACTCGGCGGATGGGGTAGCGGGAGCGGTCTCGCGGCTGGTTTCGGGCGGGGGTGTGATGTGCCAGAAGCGGATTTCGGCGGGGCGGGGCTGCTGGGGATTCTCGCGCTCCCATTTTGCGACGGCCTGCTGACGGGCGAGCTGTGCGGCGTGCGTGGCGGCGAGTTGTGCGGATTCCTTCTGATAGATCACGGAGAGGGCGCGCAGTGGCTCTGTGGCGGCAGCGTTGGCGGGATCGCCTTTGGTGATGAGGTATCCTGCGTGGAGGTCAGCGGGAGGAGGCGGCTTCCGTTCGAGGGCGCGGCCTGCGGCGGGTTGTGCTAGGCCGATCACCGTGTACTGAGTGCGGCCGACTTCGAAATCACCGACGATGTTGATGGTGGTGAGGTCGTGCGGCAGCCATGCCTCGTAATCCTGATAGCCGCTGGCGGTATCGCCGGTGCTCCATGTGACCATTGAGATCCCGCCGGGGTACACGGTGATGGTGGGAGAGAATAGCTGAACGCTCCGCGGGGCGTCGGCCCGTATGGCGTTGCGCTGTTCCTCGGTGAAGGCAGGAACGATGCGCGGCTGGGGAGGCGATTTCGGCAAGGCTGGTGGTTCGATGCGGGAGATGATGAGCGGTGCGCCATTGGCGCCTCGCGGCACCGTGACTTGTGCGATGACCCGGGCGGCTTTGACGGCTTCGGGTAACTCGGTGGGGGAAGGTCGGCTGGCTTTGAGGTCCTCGGATAGTGTGGCGGCATCCAACGGAGGAGGGTCTGCAAACACTGCGGCGGTGTCGTCAGCGCAGACGATAACCGGAACGAGGATGGACAGGAGGGAACTGAATCGAGCAGCGGCTTTCATGGCGCTGACAACAAACGGGCATTTCAATGATTGTGCAAGCGGATAGGATTCGTCAAGTTGAGAGGGGTGTCGCGCCCGGCTCAATTGGATCCCATCGAACGGACGGTCGTTCTTCTCCTGAGAGAGGAACGATTGCGTCAGGGCGTATCCGCGACCCGGTTGGCGGCGCAGATCGGGGTGAGCCGGACGACGATCACGCATCTGGAGAGCGATGATGCCAGGCCGACGTTATGGGTGCTGCTGAAGATTGCGGGAGGGTTGGGCGTTGAGCTTGATGAGTGCCTGCGCAGGGCGCAAACGGCCCACGAGTGAGGATGGCAGGTCCGAGGAACTGCGGGCGGGGGCGGGCGGGCCAACTAACGACGAGCGGCCATCCGTCTGCGCGGGACAGGGTGCCGCCCGAAGTCGAAAGTGCGCGAGTGGGCAGACCTCTGGAAGGTCTCGTTCCCGGGCTGGGTTCTTGCGCCCAGTCAGGGCGCGGGGATGTATAATCGGGGCATCCCAGGGCCTTCGCTTTGCTGCGTCCCTGGGCTTGGTTCTTGGGGCCCGTTGGGCCGGAATGGGTGGGGCATGTGGGGAGACAAGGCCGGGACGGCCTTGCTACGGTGGCTGCCGCTAGGGGAGGGGAGGCTTTGGCATTGGGGTCACAGGCAAGATGCCTGTGCCACTTCGCTTCCTGGGCCCGTTGGGCCGGAAGGGGCGGGCGTGTGGGGAGACAAGGCCGGGACGGCCTTGCTACGGTGGCTGCCGCTGGGGAGGGGAGGCTTTGGCATTGGGGTCACGGGCAAGATGCCTGTGCCACTTCGCTTCCTGGGGCCCGTTGGGCCGGAAGGGTGGGCGTGTGGGGAGACGGGGGCGGGGCGATTGCTAGAGAGGCATGCGCTGGTGGCAGGGATTTCTCAAGCACTGCCTGGAAGTGAGGGATCAGGGGAGTGGGCGGGCGGGTGTTCGCCGGCGACGGGCTGCGGCGGCGAGGGCTGCGGTTGCGGTCAGGAGGGCGGTGCCGGGTTCGGGGATGGCGTAGCCGTATTGGACGTGGTCCACGAACAACCGCTCGTTGAAATTGGATTGGATGGCCCTGATGCCTTGCGGGGCATAGACTCCGACAAACTGGTAGTCTCCCCACTCCAGGATGTAGCGATAGCTTGCGACTAGATTGCCTGAGGGATCATACGCTTCGAAGAAAGCATCCTGGTCCTCGTAGGTGTCGATGACCCATCCCGCATAAGTTGGGTAGTGGCCGGAGGCATCCGAGGTGAACTCCGCCCGTGCTGTGAGAGACGGACCTGAGGCTCCGGCATACCAGTTTCTGCCATGGAAAGTGTCATCGTCCTGATTGCCAAGAATGCCATCGTCCTCGTCCACGCTGCCGCCTGGACTCATGATGCCGAGGGCCATGGATAGGCCTGTCGTGTTGACGAGGCCGTCTTCGAAGTCCTCGACGTAGATACTGCCCTGCCGGATGCCTGCGGCCCAGGGGCTGTCGCTGCGTTGGGCGTAGGGGAGCTTGAATTCGAGGTATTGAAAAAACGGTTCAGTGGTAATGCGCTTGGACCCGCTGAAAGGCGCGAAAATCATAACACCCGGTGCGGTTTCGCATTCTCCAAACCCGTTGCGATAGTCACTTGGGACGTTCCACATGCTGCACGCGGCCTGCGTGCGGACGGTGCCTCCTATGGTGAAGGCGATGAGGGCGGCGAGAAGGGTCTTCATGGTGCGGGCAGGTAGAGGTTCTGGGTGCTGAGGAGGTGAGGCGTGCAAGCCTGGCGCTGGTTGGGGGTGGTGCAAGTGTCCGGGCCTCATGGATGTCGTGGGCTGTGTTCTCGCGCCCGGTTAGGGCGCGGGGATGTATAGATGGGGCATCCCAGGGCCTTCGCTTTGCGGCGTCCCTGGGCTTGGTACTTGGGGCCCGTTGGGCCGGAAGGGGTGGGGGTGTGGGGAGAGGAGGGCGGGACGGCCTTGCTACGGTGGCATGCGCGGGGTGCGTGTGGAGGAGTGAGGCGGGGGCCGAGGGTGTGTTTGAAGCAGTTCTTGCGCCCCGTTGGGGCGCAGGGAATTGGAATCGTGTGATCCCAAGGCCTTCGCTTTGCGGCGTCCCTGGGCTTGGTTCTTGGGGCCCGTTGGGCCGGAATGGGTGGGGCGTGTGGGGAGACAAGGCCGGGACGGCCTTGCTACGGTGGCTGCCGCTGGGGTTGAGACAAGGCCGGGACGGCCTTGCTACGGTGGCTGCCGCTAGGGTTGAGACAAGTGTGGGACGGCCTTGCTATGGTGGGTGGGCGGAGTCAGCCGACCTTGCGGCGGTGGTAGAGGAGGGACTCGGCGATGAGGACGAGGATGGCGAGGATGGTGAGGATGAGGTAGGGCGGGAGGCCTGAGGCGATGGGCCCGACGGTGGAGGCGGCGGCGGAGTTATCGAGGAGGGTTTCGGCCGGGGAGAGGAGATTGACGGCGGCGAGCCATTCGCCGGAGGCGTTCTGGAGCGTGTAGAAGCCTGGTTTGTCGAGAGGGGCGGAGCGTTTGCCGGAGGCGGTGGAGGAGGAACCGTCCGGGGCCTTGATGGTGGTGGGTTCGTCTGGGCGGACGCCTGGGAGAGGGATGGATTCGCCTGGGAGGTAGGTGGCGGCGAGGGAGTCGTCGCGGCCTGCGAGGTGGGTGGCGGCGCTGTGGACGAGGACTGGGAACCATGCGGAGTAGAAGAAGTCTGCTTCGACTGGGTTCATGTTGGCGACGAGGACTGAGCGGCCGTTGGCGGAGGCGAGGAAGAGGAGCGGGACGGCGTCTTCGGATTCGACGAGGACGAGAGCGTCCTTGGCCGGAGTGATTTTGCGAGCGCCTGCGAAGTTGATGCCTGCGGCGTCGAGGTGGCGGAGGATGGGGTGGTCCGGAATGGAGACGCGAGGGGTGGCGGATTCGAGCGGTTCGCCGATGGCGGACCACCATGGGGAGGAGCCGGAGGGTTCGAAGACGAGGGCGAGGGGAGCGTCCGGGGCGTTGCCGCGGGAGATGACGAGCTGAGGGTTTTCCGGGCTGAGGAGGAGGAAGCCGTTGTTGCCGGAGGAGAAGGATTCGACGGCGGTGTCGAAGAAGAATTTGTCTGAGGCCTGGACGTTGACGCGGACGGGCTTGGGTTTCTGGGCGACGAGGGAGACGGAGTTGTCGCCGGCGAAGGCGTCATTGAGGTCGAGGGAGGCGATCCATTTGCCTGGGGCGGCGTCTTCGATGACGAAGGTTTCGCCGGCATTGGTGCCTGGTTTGATGTCGAGAGAGACGAGTTTGCCGATGGCCGGGGAGTCGGCGGGTTTGAGGGTGAGGTCGGCCTTGATGGTTTCTTTGGCGGAGGAAGCGGTGCGGATGTAGATGCCGAGGCGGTTGCCTGCGCCTGGGAGGAAGCGAGCGTCTGCGCCGACGATGCCGGCGTTTTCGAGCGGTTCGCCGACCTTGAGGATTTCGACATTGTCCGGGGCTGAGCCGTTAGGGAAGCAGCCGTCGGTGATGAGGATGAGGCGGTGGCCTTTCATCCATTCGGAGCTGTCGCCGCCGCGGAGAGCGGCGATGGCGTTGCGATTGAAGTCGAGGGAAGTGGGATTGACGGAGGTGACGGCGTCGAGGAGCTGGCGGGGGTTGTCCGTGAGGTGGGAGAGGAAGCTGACGTCGGAGGCGACGGAGGCGACGGAGGCGCGCTGGCTGGCGTCCATGCCTTTGATGAGATCTGAGGCGGCGGTTTTGGCGAGGGCGAGACGCTGGGCGCTGCCGGAGCCGGCGGACATGCTGGCGGAGTTGTCGATGAGGATGAGGAGGTCCTTGCGGTCGTCATTGACGAGTTCGGGTCTGGTGAGCGCGAGGCAGACCGAGCCGAAGACGAGGGACATGAGGAGGAGCGAGAGGAGATCGCGGAGCCGCTGGAAGAGAGAGGTGGCCTTTTTTTCCGTGAAGACCCTGTTCCAGAGGAAGTAGGCGGTGGCGGTGCGGCGGCGTGGCCGGACCTTGAGGAAGTAGATGGCGACGAGCGGGAGGAAGCTCAGGAACGACCAGAAGAAGAGCGGTGCGAGGAACTTCATGCGACGAGGCCTCCTCTTCTGAGGATGTCAGTGATGACGGTTTCGAAGGGGACTGCGGGGGTGGTGGAGGCGAGCCCGATGCCGCGTTTGGCGCAGCATTTGCGGAGGGAATCGTTCCAGTCGGCGACGGCCTGTTCGTAGAGACGGGCTTCGCGTGGGGTGATGGTGAGGCGCTGGTGCTGACCGGTTTCGACGCAGGTTAGGTCGACGTCGCCTTTCCAGTCGCATTTGGTGTCGTTGTCGTCCTGGACCTGGAGACAGAAGACCTCGTGCTTGTTCCACTGGAGGAATTTGAGGCCGTCATCGAAGCCTGAGGGGAAGAGGAAGTCGGAGATGACGACGATGATGCCCTTGCGGCGGTGGCGTGCCTGGAATTCGCGGGCGCAGGCGGTGAAGTTAGTGTCTGAGCCGAAGGTGGGGGCGTCTTCGAGACCGCGGAGGAAGGGGAGGACCTTGCCGCGGCCGCGGGTGCGTTCGAGGACGGGCTGGAGTTTGTCGGCGAGCCCGTAGACGCAGAGCTGGTCGAGCATGTGGAGGGCGATGTAGCCGATGCCTGCGGCGAGTTGTTTGGCGAGGGTGAATTTCGACTGCATGCTCGGGCTTTCGTCGAGCAGGATGTAGACGGTGGCGTCCTCGTCGATTTCGAAGAGCTTGACGACGAGCTGTTCGAAACGGCCGTAGACCCGCCAGTCGATGGAGCGGAAGTCGTCGCCGGGGTGGTATTCTGCGTAATCGGCGAAGGTGATGCCGGAGCCTTTTTTTGAGGATTTGCGGTCCGCCTGCATGGAGCCGCCGAGGACTTTCCGGGCGAGGAGGTAGAGCCCGTCGAGTTTGCGGATGAAGGTTGGGTCAGTGAGCATGGGAGGTCACGGGAGGCAGAGGAGGCGACCTTGCGGGCGAGAGGGAGTGTGGGCCCGGTGGGGAGGATCGTCAGGCGACGGCGTAGCCGGCGAAGGAGAGTTTTTCGATGACGTCGTTGACGATGGCTTCGGTGCGCATGCCTTCGGCTTCGCCTTCGAAGGAGAGGATCATGCGGTGGCGGAGAGCGGAGACGGCGACGGCGTTGATGTCTTCCTTAGAGACGTGGAAGCGGCCTTTGAGGAGGGCGCGGGCGCGTGCGGCGGTGAGGATGGTCTGGGCGCCGCGCGGGCTGGAGCCGTGGCGGATGTAGGTCTTTACGGAGTCCGGGGCGGAGGCTTCCGTGGGATGGGTATTGCGGACGACGCGGACGAGGTAGTCCTGGACTTCGGCGGCGATGGGGACCTCGCGGAGGGTGGCTCCCATCTGGATGATGTCTTCGCCGGTGGCGACGGGGTTGATTTCCGGCGGTTTGTTGCCGGTGGTGCGGTTGAGGATTTCGACGAAGTCGTCGTGGGTGGGGACTTGGACGAAGAGCTTGAAGAAGAAGCGGTCGAGCTGGGCTTCCGGGAGCGGGTAGGTGCCTTCGTTTTCGATGGGGTTCTGGGTGGCGAGAACGAAGAACGGCAGCGGGAGCTTGTGGGTCTTGCTGGCCACGGTGACGGTTTTTTCCTGCATGGTTTCGAGCAGGGCGGCCTGGGTTTTGGGGGTGGCGCGGTTGATTTCGTCAGCGAGGAGGACGTTGCAGAAGACGGGGCCCTGTTGGAATTCGAAGACCTTCTGGCCGCCTTTATCGACGAGGATCTGGGTACCGACGACGTCTGCGGGGAGGAGGTCCGGGGTGAACTGGATCCGCTGGAACTTCAGGTGGAGGGCCTTGGCGATGGTGTTGACGAGGGCGGTTTTGCCGAGGCCGGGGACACCTTCGAGGAGGACGTGGCCGCCGCAGATGATGGAGATGAGGACATTTTCGACGATGTCCTGCTGGCCGACGATGAATTTGCTGATTTCCGAGCGGATTTTCTCGAAAGTTTCCTGGAAGTGCTGAGCGGATTGTTCTGGGGACATGATGGGGAAATATCTGGGTATCAGTTGGTTGGGAGGGCGACGCGGCGGCGGGGGGCGCTATCTGGAAGGGCTGGACGGGCTGGGGCCGGAGCGGAGGAGATGTGTTCCATGATGATCCAGTCCTGATGGGCGGCGGCGAGACGGTAGCCGGCGGCGGCAGCGTGGTTGAGTTGCTCTTCGAGACGAGCGAGTCGATCTGACGGACCCGTTCCGGAGTTGGAAGGGGAGGAGGGTTGGGCGTCGATGACGAGGTAGGGTTTGGGGGCCGGTTTTGCAGGTGCCGGCGGTGCCTGTGGTGGAGCCGGGTCTGCGGAGTCCTGAGCGTGGAGACTGAGGACGATGGCGGCGGTGGCGGCGAGCGCGGCGAGGGGGACGGCTTTCATGGCGTGCCGGAGGAGGGGGAGCCGAGGAGACCGCGGGATGTTATTTCTTCTCGGCGGCTGGTTCTGCGGCGTGGAGGGCGTTGAAGTAGTTTTTGACGCCGTCTTTGACATCTTCGGGGACGTCCTCGCGCTGGACGAAGGATTCGAACTGTTTTTTGAACGTGCGTTCCTTGGCTTCGCCGCGGCGGCTGCTGACGCCGGTGCCGTCGTCTGCGGCTTCGACCTTGGTGAGGCTAGGGCCGGAGCCCTTCTGGCCCTTGAGCTGGGAAGTGTTGCCGTTGTCGGTGAGTTCTTCGGAGCCTTCGCGGCGGGATTCGATGGAACCGACGCCGGCTTCCTTGCCGCCGGGGGCAGCGAAGGGGGACATGGCGAGGCCCTGCATGAAGCCCTGGCACTGGCCGGCTTTTTTGCACATGCCGAGGAGCTTCATTTTGGCGTCGCGCTTCATGCCCATTTTGCCGAGTTTCTGGCCGAGCTTGCCGAGACGTTCGCCGAGCTTGTTTTTGGAGGCTTTGAGCTTGTCGAGTTTGGAGGGATCGAGCTTACCGGCTTTTTCGGCGGCTTCGGCCTCTTCCATTTGCTGGTCGTACTCGTCGGCTTCCATTTCGAGCTGTTCGAGTTCTTCGCTGAGTTCCTGTTCCTGAGGTGCCTGGGAGACCTGGGCCTGCTGACCGTTCTGTTCGTTTTCGCGGCCGTTCTGGCTGTTTTTGGCCTGATTGTTTTTCTGGGCGCGGGCGGCGGAGGCCATGCGTTTGGCGGCGGCCTTCAGTTTGGCGGCTTCCTTGCGTTTCTCGGAGGTTTTTTTGCCTTCCTCTTCCTGAGGGAGCATTTTGGCGAGGTCTTTGGCGGCCTCTTTGAACTGTTCGTTCTTGAGTTTCTTGGCGAGTTCGCGGGCTTGGGGGTCCTCTTCTTTTTCGAGTTCCTCGCCGGCCTTCTTCATGAGCTGGGCCTCTTTTTTCTGTTCGAGGGCTTTGGCGGCTTTGTCCATTTTGCGCTCGAGTTCGGCGAGCTGCTTCATGGCTTCGGCGATGTCCTTGGTGGACTTGAGTTCCTCGACGTACTTTTTGAGGTCGTTGGCGTTGAGTTCCTTGAGTTCCTCTTCGTCGGCGGATTTTTCGAGTTCCTTGATGAGTTCTTCGAATTCCTTTTTGACCTCGTCCATGCGGTCGCCGGTCATTTCTTCGCGGGCAAGGCGGTCGAGGATGGATTGGTCAGTGGATTTGAAGGCGGTGAGGCCTGCGGCGAGGGCGAGGAGGCCTGCGCCGGTGGCGAGTTTGCGAGGCCACGCGAATTTGAGGGCGGCTGGGTTGAGAGCGGCGACGGTCTCGGCGGTGGTGTTGGCCTGGAGGTCGAAGAAGCCACCGGCTTTGTGTTCGGCCTGGAAGCGGCGGTGGGAGACGATGGAGTCGCGGAGGTGGAAGGCTTCGTCGGCGCAGGCGGCGGCTTCGTCAGTGGAAGGCCTGCGGATGATGGCGGCGACGATGGCGGCGGTGAGGGAGGAGCCTGCGGCGAGGGCGTAGCAGATTCTGGGGACCGCGTAGCCGTTGAGGATGTAGATGAGGGCGACGGCGAGGAGGAGGCCTGCGCCGGCGATGGCGGACCAGAGGAAGGCCTTGAGAGCGCGCTGGCGGTTCATGCGCAGGCGGACGGAGTTCACGAACTTTTCGACGGGAGCCATAAGCGTGGAGTGGGAGCGGTTGACGACCGCTGAGACGCTACACTGCCCGGGAGGGATGCGGGAAAAAATTTTTGGAAATGTGCGGACCGCGGGTGCGGGTGTCAGGGGTGGTCTTTGGGAGGTGTGGAGTAGAGGGTTAGGGAGTCGATGCGGAGTGGGTGGGAGGGGTCTGGGTTTTCGAGGATGAGTTCGATGTGATGGATGGTGCCTGAGGAGACGGGAGGTGGCAGGAAGGCGGTTTCGAAGACGGCGTCGCCTTCCGGGTTGATGATGGGGATGGAGCGGAGAGGGCCGGAGTTGCCGTGGAGGATGGCGGTGATGCGAGAGGGTTTGTAGCGGCGTCTGGAGACCTCGATGCGGAGGCCGGAGATGGAGGCGGCGTCGAGAGAGGGTGAGGGGAGGGTGAGGGAGACGGAGGGGGATGTGTTGGCGGCGTCGGAGGGGCGGAGACCGTCTTTGGAGATGGAGAGGGTGGTGGATTTGAGGGAGGCTGGGTCCCAGAGCCATGAGAAGGCGGGGAGTTGGGGGGAATCGAGGAAGAAGGTTTCGCGTTCGTCTGGGAAGGCGGAGAAGGAAGGATTGGCTGTGGCGGCGGCGAGGTCTGCGGAGGCGAGGCAGAGGTTTGGGGCGGGGCCGAGGCCGGCTTTGAGGCCGGAGAGGGCGGCGGCGGCGGATTCGGGGGAGAGCGGTTGATCGAACCAGAAGGCGGCTTTGAAGAGCCAGCGTTCGAGCTGGCGGCGGCGGCGGCCGTCGAGGGTGAGGTCGAAGGGGACCTCTTCGGAGGCGGCCCATGCGGCGCATTTGGAGAGGCCTGGGAGGGAGGAGAACCAGAGTTTGCGGCGGGAGTCGCTGAAGTGGGTGGAGTCCTCCATGAGGAGGTCGAAGGTGACGAGGGTGCCGGAGGGTCTGGGGATGACGCGGAGGTGTCGGGGGGAGAGGGTGAGCGGTCGGCGGGCGGGATCGGTGAGGATGGAGTCCGGGGGCGTTAGGGTCGCGGGGCAGGAACCGGTGGTGCCTGCGCCGGGGCGCTGGAGGTAGGATTCGAGGAGATGGCCGGGGACGCGGAGGAAATGGTAATCGATGTACATTTCCGTGCGGAGGGCGGCGTCGGGGCCGCCGGGGAAGCGGTTGTGATTGGCGAAGGAGTGGAGGGCGGCGGAGCGGTCGAGTTGGGCGGCCCAGCGGCGAGCGGCGACGTCCGGGTTGCCGTGGCGGATGGCGGTGGAGATGGCTGAGGATTGTTCGCGGGCGAAGTTAGCGGCGAGGAGGAGGAGGGAGGCGTGGATGAGGGATTTTGATTTGGGGAAGAGGTCTGAGGAGCGGAGGAGGAGGATGGCGCCGGTGCCGGTGGCGAGCATGGCCTGGATGAGGAAGTAGCGGATGGGCCAGATTTTCGAGTAGGGGGCTTCCATGTTGGAGAGCCAGCCTCTGGAGACGACGGTGGTGGCGGCCATGCTGAAGGCGATGGCGATGAGGAGGAGTGGTGCGGTGATGGAGCGCCATGGGGTGCCGCGTTTGTGTTCGGCGAAGGCCCATGCGGCGGTGAGGAGGAGAGTGGCGGCTGCGGCGGTGAGCATGGAGCGGTCGGAGCAGAGCCTGTAGAAGCTCATGGTGAGCGGGTAGAAGAGCTGGCGGCAGAAGACGAGTTCTGTGAAGTGGAGGCGGAGCTGTTCCGGGGAGGCGGCGGCGATTTGTGAGGATTCGGAGGCTCCTTCATCTGCGTCGCCTGGGGAGGCGTGGAGGATGGACGAAGCGGCGAGGGCGATGATGGCGAGGGCTCCGAGGACGCGGAGTGGGAAGGGGCCTTTGGAGGAGCGCCATGAGAGGAGGGCGCGGGAGGCGAGGAGGGCGCAGCCTGCGGCGGCGACCATGCCTGCTAGTGGGGAGGTGAGGAGGTGGAAGACGAGGAGGGCTCCGGCGAGGAGGAGGTGTCTGCGGGAGAGTGCGGGTTGGAGCCAGAGGTGGTAGATGAGGAAGGCGGTGGCGAGACCGCTGAAGAAGCCGACGTTATTGGCTTCGCCGAAGATTCTGTTTTCTCCGTCGAGGTCCGGGACGAGGAGCATGAGGAGCGTGACGGCGAGGGCGCGGGCGTTGCCGTGGTGGTTGCGGAGGCAGAGGAAGATGCCGGTGAAGATGGCGGCGGCGTAGAGGGCGGCGGTGGCGTGCTGGATGGCTGGGCCGGAGGCGGCGAGCGGGTGACCGCCGAGGAGGGAGGTGAGGGAGCTGGCGGTCTGGATGACGACCATGTTAGCGAGGACCCCGTAGTCGCCGCGGGCTCCGAAGACCATGTTGAAGAAGCCGAGGTCCCAGAGACGGGAGAGCCATTCACCGCCTTCGGTGGCGTAGGTGCCGCGGTCGAAGGCTGGGAGGGCGCGGAGGAGGCAGATGCCGCAGAGGAGGAGGAAGACGGCGGCTGAGGAGAGGAGAGCGCGATGGGGAGGGGTTGGGGAGGTTACCATGTCAGGGTTCGATGGCGGCGATGAGGGGAGCGAGGGCGGCGTCCATTTGTTCGCGGCCGCCTGCGGAGACGGGGAGGTACTGGAGGTTGGATTTGTTCCATGAGGCGACGACGCCGAGGGAGGGGAAGACGATGAGTGTGCGGACCCCGCCGTTGCCGATGGCGGCGAAGGCGTCTTTGGGGAGGGAGGGCCAGAGGAGATTGCCTGAGGGGTCGGTGCGGTTGAGCCACCAGAGGAAGGAGTAGCAGCCGAGGTGGTCTTCCTGATTTTTGCCGCCGCCGTAGGAGCGGATGTCGGGGAGCATGTCTGCGTCGGTGCCTTTGGAGCGTGGGAAGGAAGGGGGGAGCGGGGAGTTGAGGGCGTCGTGGACGACGGATTGCGGGAGGAGTTGCTGACCGTTCCATGAGCCGCCGTTGAGGTAGAGGAGGCCGAAGCGGGCCATGTCGCGAGCGGAGACGGCGAGGCGGCCGGAGGTTTGGGGGGCTTTGCGGATGCGGATAAAAGGGGAGTCGGTGGCGTCGAGACGGTCGAAGAGGAGCGGGCGGAGGACCTTGGTGTCGGCGTCTTCCGGGGAGACGGCGTAGAGTTTTTCGTAGATGAGTTTCCAGAGGAGGGACATCTGGAAGTCGCAGTAGTCGAAGGCGGTGCCGGGGGCTTCGGAGACCCCGTAGCAGGAGGTTTGGGTGATGAGGTGACGCCATGTGATGGCGGCGTCCTTGTGGTTGAGGGCTGGGTTTAGGTTGCCGAGGGCGGGGAGCCAGCGGAGGACGGGATCGTCGAGGCTGGGGATGCGACCGGATTGGACGGCGAGGAGGACGAGGTGAGCGAGGACTGGTTTGCTGGCGGAGGCGACGTCGAGAGGGGCGTTTGGTTTACCCCA
>JAIXPK010000510.1 GCA_027486335.1 Verrucomicrobiaceae bacterium
ACGGGGCGGAAATACCGAGAGACTGGGCGTAGAACGACTTCAGGTCGAGACCTTTCATGCCTTCCAGATAGACGGAATCAGCCCTGATTTCCACCCCACACTAAATCCCGCTGCGCCAAAATTGAGAAACATTCCTGATGGCGTTAGCGCGGATTCCAGTGACATAAATCATCGTGACAGGCCTGACATGCCCGTACAAGTCGGTCGAGGGATGAGCTCAATCATTCCTGTACCGATCATTAAATACAAACGAATTAACAATTGCAAAGTACAGCGGAAGATTCTTCTTCTGGAGCTCGTCAAGAGATTCTGTCACGCCCGCCATCTGGGATGCCAAAAACTGAATGTATATCAACGATTCTCCTTGGACGGTGATAAACTGCGTCCTGCGCATTCGCAATTCTGTATCTAATCGCCGAGCTGTGTCATCGAACACAATCACGCCAGCTGGACTGCCCTCAAGAACCAAAGATTTGGCTTCAATGAACATTGCCCCTGAAGGGATCATGTGTTTGAGGCCTTCTGGTTGGAACATTTCTTTCCATTCCTCTTTTGTTGGAGTCGGGGAAGGTGCTCTTCCGACGATTAAGCTGCACATTATCGGCCCGTAGCCTGCACCGCTTTGAAAGAACTGAATGATGTTCGGTCTCTCACCCTCCCGCTTGCTCCAACTGAATGGAATGGAAATGGAGAAGTCCACGCCCTTTGACTTGGCGTGGCCTTTTGTTCGGAAAGTACGCTTCCATCCCTCAGTCATTTCTAAGTGCGGATCATCGATATACCGCGGATGAGCTGAGAGCAGAGTCATCCCGATCTGATCAGGAAGATCGCCTTTTCCTCTACTTATAACCTCATCAAAAAACATTTTTGCATCTTCTTTTTTGATCAGCTTTTCATCAATTTCGGCCGGCAGATCAGTGCCCATTTTGGCCCTCATTTTTGGCCATTTATCACCGAACATCCGGGATAATTCAGATTCCAATCCTTTCGCGCTTTCACCAAGAGCAGTCGAATTAAATGAAACCAATGATCTTCGAGCTTCCTTGGCAAGGTCAGGAAATCGCCGCTCAATCATTTCAAGGGAAGTTTGCTGCCCAAGAACAAAACCGTATGCTTGGCAAAGCTGTTTCCAGCGCGGCTCTCGGGGAGTTATCACCTGCCCGATTGCAAATGGACAAAAGCCAAGCAAAATCGCAACATAAAACAGACCTTGAATTTTCATAAAACATTCTCATGCATTATAATTTAACTGGTGCCGGCATATTCAAAACCGATTTACTCTTCGTCAGCTTGCTGTTTACTATCGGCACCCGCTTTTGCGCACTCTGCGATGGCGGTCCTTACCGCCTGGAAAGAAACAGAAACCATCGAATCCATTGAGCAGGTTGAGTGGGAGCGGTAGGCAACCGCCATGTTGAGGAGGGCACTTCTGAGTATTTTTCTGTGCATTGAGTCCAAATTCTTTACTGCCGACACCAACAAGCAAATCCAAGTGTTCAAATACTGGTTCCTGTATGGCTGAAGCGGCAGCGAGGTCTGAACCGATCTTGAATCATCGTTTAGGTAGCTCAGAACTGCCTTTACCGACTTCCCATGGAGCTCATGATCGGAGATTTCAGGCAGATCCGAGCAGATTACGCCACAGACAATTCGTACGCGATGCTCCGATAATTCGGTGTTCCCAAGCCTATTCATGCAGGATTTAAAATCAGCTGTTTCGCTCGAATTCTCGTCTCCAATAACGTAAAGAACTTTCGAAGCATACAGGATGCATAACCACACCCACTCGATCTGATCGACTTCACCCCTGTGTTTATCGGTCTTCACACTGAAGACTTTACCGTCAGGCGTGGTCGTTGTGAATGCCATGATTGACCTAGCATTCAATAATCTTGCCGTAGCCCAGTAAAAAGCTGCCGCGACCACAATCAACAACAATAAAATACCGAAAAATACTTGCATTTGCTTTGGTGAAGTTCGTTTCTCGCCTTTTTTCACAGCAGAGAACAAAATTAATCGTTAAATCTGCTTTTGGTCAAGGAATTTTCATCCCGTTGAGACCAAAAAATAGCAGAACACTGTCACTCTTGCTAGCTTTTCACTTTTGGCGAGGAAGACGCCCATTCAAACACCCGTCGATCTTTGAAATTGGATCGCACCCTGTTCGACAGCATCATGCATCCAGCTTCCAGTTTTACAAGGTGACCTTGATGATCGACATACCGTGCTCACCGTGGCTATACTGCGACTGCCTTGAGGACCAAGACTGCAAGCCAAAGCCCCGGTTGATGCGTGATCACCACATTCGATCCTATGGACAGATGCGAAGTCTTCCAACCGCCGGTTCCGGCGACGTTCCAAACGCCTCCGCGAGCGAACCGCCATGGCTCCGGCGGTGTCCTTCTTGAGGGATCGATCTGGTACATTCAGCGAGTTGATAGTTCTCCAGCTAAGGCTTCCATGAAGGGTGAGAAATATTCTGGCTATTTGGGATTGGTTCTTGCTCCGCATCGGATTGCGGCGGACATGAAGCTAGCAGCGGCATTGGATCATCTCTGATCTATCCCGGACAAACAATCGCTAGCGCACTCTGAATGATTGCAGCAAATAAACGGATAATGGGCGGATCGCGCGATCCCGCTTGATTCAGCCTCCAAAGTATCGCTTAGCAGCTGTAGACAGAAGCGCTTCTTCTCTCAATTGTATCTCAAACAACCTCAGAATATTGTCTCTATTTTTTTGAAGAACGTCTTTAAGAATTCCTTGGTAATGGGAGTACTCGTCTAATCCAGCATCTTTCTTGATGGTCTTCATGATTTCAAAAACTACGTTCTGAAAACCTCTTAACTCCCCAGCAATGCCCGAGTGCCCAATCGCCAGCGCATATCCAATTGCATTGCTGAGATGACGCATACCCTCATCCTGAAGTGTGGTATACTTCAAATACCTCGCTTCATCATACTCTGGCAGATTTAGCGCCTTACTCGCCATTACAAGACCTTGTTCTCTTCCGATGAGACCAAAAACGTAAGTCGCCTCATTGAAACCCTCAAGTGCCAACCTCAGTAGCTCAAGTCTTGGTTTTTGAGATTCGGCTACAGAAGTTGATACGATACGTACTACATTTAGCGCCAAAGTTACAATTCCACCAAGGATTGCACCTGCCACAAGTTTAATTAATGTGTCATTCATCATGAAGGCTTCGATTATAGGCACCCGGCCTCGCACTAAAACACCCCGGGCCGGCGGCCGACTCCCAAGCAGTCGCGGGCTCTGCTAAACAGGCGGACGTGAACTCCGTCCGGTGTTCCATACTCCGCAGTCTGCTCTCAGCAATGTTATCTAGCAGCGCTATCATCGGGACCAATGATGAGGTGGATATAGTGCCTCACCCCGTTTGTGAGTTTCTGCGATGAGTGAATCACCTCTAAAATCGTGAACCGGGATGTCTGCGGTTCGGTGGGTGGGAGTGCCCCACTATGAACAAAGTCGCCAACGGAGAACGCTGGGAAGGGGGTCTCCGAATCAAGAGTCCAAATCTCGAGGTCGCGACCGGGGCCGCGCAATTTTTATTCTGTAAAAGTTTCGGCTAGGCGCAGGGTGGCTCTATGGAGTTCATGTTGAGGTAGATTTTTCCGGTGAGCCATTCGTTGCTCAATTCGCAAAGGAGTGCG
>JAIXPK010000428.1 GCA_027486335.1 Verrucomicrobiaceae bacterium
GCCGCAGGCGTCATCCTCAGCATCATCCTCAGCGAGGCCACCTCCAATACCGCCTCCGCCAATGTCATGGTCCCCCTCTTCATCATCCTCGCAGGCTCAGCCAGTCTCCCCCAACGCCCCGTCGCCCTCGCCGTCAGCCTCGCCTGCAGCTTCGGCTTCATGCTCCCAGTCTCCACAGGCCCAAACGCCATGGCCTACAGCACAGGCCTCGTTCCCCTCCCGCGCATGATCCGCGCAGGCATCGCCCTCGACATCGTCGGAGCCATCGCCGTCTGGCTCGCCGTCCGTCTCCTGTCCTGATCCCCCCACACCCCGAAATCTCTCGGCTCTGCAAAAAACCACTTGGCAATCCCCAAATCTCCGCTACGAATCACCCACCGAATCACTTCGGGAAGTGGGGTATTAGCTCAGTTGGTAGAGCACCACAATGGCATTGTGGGGGTCAGCGGTTCGAATCCGCTATGCTCCACCACTTCTCTCCCCTCCGGCTCTCCCGGAGGCTCCCCTCAGGAAACCCACTCTCACGGTTCCTCTCCCGTCCACTGACGGCCCCTCCTCTCCCGTCCCCTGACGGCTCCTCCTCAGCCGTCTCGTGCCGTCCTCTCCAACCCAACCTGGCCCCTCCGCGCCCACACCCAAAAACAATCCGGGCCGGACACCACCACTGTCTCGCACAGCGCAGCATCCGGCCCGGGTCTCAGTCTCTCAACCCAACTCAGCGCGTCTCAATCCGCACCCGGAAGTAACGCGTCCCCGGCGCAATCGCCACCTGCCGCGTCGTGGAATCGCCCACCGCAGGAATCCCCTGCTCCACCGGAGCCCACCCAAGCAGATCCGAGGTCCCCTCAATCGTATAACTCACACCAGCCTTCGAGTTCCACGTGATCTCTATCACATTCCCAGTCCGCACCAACCCAGTCACCCGAATCCCCTCAGGCCCACCCGCGAACAGATTGTAAATCTCCCCGCGGTTCAGCGTCCCATCGTAAATCCGGAACTCGTTGAATGACCCCGTCATGTTCGGATCGCCGCCGTACTGCGACCGCCCCAGCCAGTTGTTCACGTCCTCAATCTGATTCAACCGCCAGTCCAGCGCCGCATTCTGCTGAATCCACACGCCGTCACGATTGAAACTCGAGATGCTCGCCACTCCGGAACTCGAATCCACCGTCGCCGCAAAGAAAATCTCCACGCCCGGCCCCGGATCAAACAATCCCACGTTCGTCAGCGACCAGTCATAGAACGATTCCCCACTCGTCGGCGTCTTCAACGCAAACCGCTGGTCGTTCAGCACAGTCCCCCGCGACGCCGCAAGGAACATGTAACTCGTCCCGTTCCCAATCCCGTTCGGCGGCACTTCTCCATTCGAACTGTTCCCGAAGTCCCACACGCGCGACCAGTTGCTCGCCGCATCGATCGTCACCCACGCCACCGCAGTCACCCGCGGCCTGGAACTGATGATGCCGTTCGGCAGATCAATATACGGCGAATTCCCGTCGTTAGGCCCGCCCGGCAACAGCACACTCGAGCCATTCGCCGTCGCTCCCGTCCCGCGCACCATCCCGTGCGCACCACCCACCGAATCCACCACCACCGTCCCGTCAGCCAGCGGCCCGCTCAATTCATTGAACGTCCACCGGTGCGCCATCGTCCGCACCTGCGCTAGCGGATTCGCCGGTAGCGGATCCGCGCCATCCAGCGCAAGATCCCGGTCCGTATCCTGATTCGACGGATCACCCCCATTCTGCACTTCCGCAGCATCACCAAGCCCGTCAATGTCAGTATCCGCATTCACCGGACTGCTCCCAGTATTTGTCAGCGAGACGTACACGTTCGTCCCTGTCTCCACCGCGTCACTCAATCCATCCCCATCCGTATCCGCCTTCGTCGGATCAGATCCCCGGCCCATCTCCACCAGCGCCGTCAATCCGTCGCCATCCAGATCCGATCCCGGCGCAGGTGCCCCCGGATTCCGGTCAACATACCACGCCGGCCATCCGCTCGGGTCCATCACCTTCAGCGTCACAATGTCCGTCCCCGCATTCGTCCCCGTCGGCAGGGTGTTCGGTCCCTTGTTCATGCTCTTCACCACATCCGCAGGCGTGAACGCCCCGGAATACACCCGGAATTCATCAAATTCCCCGCCAAAACTGCCGTCACCCGACCAGTTAGACCGGCCCAGCCAGCAGTTCACGTCGTTCAACTGATCCAGCGTCAGTCGCGTGTCCGGCGTCGGAATCGCCACGCCATTCTCATAATACGCCAGCTTGCCCGTCGTCTCGTCCACCGTCAGCACAAAGTGATACGGCGTCCCCACCGTGTTCGCCGACGCAGCGAAGTCCACCCCGTAGTTGTTACCCGTCCCTCCAACCGCATCGTCGTTCGTCCAATCCACCCGACGCAGATTCACATCGTCACCCCGCGCCGCCGAAATGAGCAGGTAATCCATCCCGCGCGTGTTGTTCTGACTGATCCGGCCCGATGGGAAAATCTCGCCCATCGCGCCTCCCGGATACGATGACCCGAAGTCCATCAGCCGCTGCCAGCCACCATCCGGCCGGTTCGTCACCGTCACCCAGCCCTCAAACGTCACCGACCCACGGCCTCCCTTCGCCCGCGCAAACCGCGACGCCATCCCGTTAGGCAGATCCACATACGCTGCCGTTCCATTGCTCCCGCCATATCCAGCCCCCGGCAGCGTCAGCGCACTGCCCGTCCACGTCGCACCCTCCCCGCGCACCTGACCATTCCAACCACTCACACTGTCCGTCACCGTCGCGCCACTCGCACTGTTGAAGCTGTACCGCGTCGTCAGGAACAACACCGGAATGCTAGCCGCACTCAGCGGATTCGACCCCGCAGCCACTTCCGTCCCGTCACCATACGTGTCGCCATCCGTATCCACATTCAACGGATTCGTCCCGCGCGTCGCCTCGTTCCCATCCGTCAATCCGTCCCCATCCGTATCCGCCAGCAACGGATTCGTCCCGCGACTCGCCTCCTGACCGTCACTCGATCCATCCCCATCCGTATCCGCTAGCCGCGGATTCGTGCCTGCCTGAAACTCCAGCACATTCGTCCTCCCATCCGCGTCAGGATCCAATCCACCCTGACCTCCCACATTCGGATCAATGTCCACTCCCGCAAAACGAATCTCCCACCAGTTCGGCAGGCTGTCACTGTCACTGTCCGTCGGCGCCGGCAGCACCGCATCAGGCCCAGCCAGCTCGTTCCTCGCCACTTCCCCAGCCGTCAAAGCCCGATCATAAATCCGGAACTCGTTGAACTCTCCCTGCACGTTCTGGTCGCCCGTCCAGTTGGACCGCCCCAGCCAGTTGTTCACGTCATTCAGATTCACCATCCGAATCCCCGCATCCAATATCTCCGTCACCGGCACCCCACCCTCGTACATCCAAACCCCAACTCCATTCCGCCACACCACCGTCAAATGCCGCTCCACTCCCATCGGCACACCGACATCCGTCGTCACCGTCGCCCCTGGCCCGCCCGCCCCCAGCACCCCATTGCCCGCCGGGTCCACATTCCTCAACTCCAGCCGGTTCACATTCACATTCCCAGCCACATCCGACGTCAACGCCAGATAGTCAGAACCATTCCCACCTCCACCCGGCCCCGTAAACTCGCCATTGTTCGAACTCCCAAAATCAAACACCCGCCCCCACGTCCGCGGTGCCGTGTTCGTAAACCACACCTCCAGCGTCACTTCCCCGCTACCTCCAAGCTCCGGCGCTCGCGAACTCACCAGACGATTCGGCAAATCCACATACGCCTCCGTCGCCGACCCACCACCAGGCAGCGATACCGCACTCCCCGTAAACGTCGCATTCGCACCCAGCACCCGTCCATGCTGGTACCCAGCACTGTCCGTCACCACCGTCCCATTCGTCGCCGCCCCAGCCGCATTATTGAAACTCCACCGGTGAATCGGCCCGCTCGCCAGCGCCGCCACAGGACTCGTAAACGGAAAACCGGCCTTCTCCTCATGATAGTTGTTCAGCACCTGCGGCCCCGTCAGCGCCCCGTCGTGAATCCTCACCTTCGCGATGAACATCGTCCCGCGGTTCGCCCCAGTCGGCGTCACTGCATCCCCTTCCATCTGCGACCCAATCAGCATCGGACCAGGATGCGTGTTCAGGAACAACCCGCCCTCCGAATTGTTAGGCTCGCCGTCGACATAAAGCTGCGTCGTGTCCGCCGGAACATCCGCCCCATTCCCCGTTCCAGTATGCACCCACACCAGATGCCGCCAGTTCCCAGCCGTCGGATACGGATTCCAGTTCAAATCCGGCGCTCCCCACTGCCCCACCGCACTCCATGTCGGATGGGTCCCGTACAAACACGAAAAATTCATCCCCTCACCACCACCACGCCGTCCCCACGCCAGAATCGTCTCCTCACCAGACCCGTTCAACCCGCGAGGCGCTTCGTTATAAACCCACACCTCCACCGACCGCGAAGGCTGCGGCCCCACAATCCCCGCCGGCGCATCCATCCGCACCGGGGTCCCCGGTGCCACCGTCTGATTCACCACACTCATCAAAAACGAATCACCGTCCAAATAAAGCGCAGGCACCGTCCCATCAGGCGCATTCCGAATCACCGGCACCGTGCTCCCCCCGCCAATCGCCTCAAAACCACCACCCGCACTCCCCGTATTCGCAATGTACTGCAGCGCCCCAGCCGGCTGGGTCGTGAAATCAAGATTCACCAGCAGATTCTCCGCCGTCTGAATCTGAGCATGACCTTGCTGCGCAATTGCGGCAAGAAGGCACATTTCGAGGCTGCGGCGCTTGGCACCGCCCGTACGGGCAATTTTATGTCTTTTCATTGGGGGGGAACTCCAGATTGCAAAAATCACCCCGTTTCCGTCAACGCCTAATTTTCAAACCGTCTGCCCCGCAACACACCCCGGTTCACCCCCGTACCCCTCCACCCATGCCTCCCTCTTCTCCCCCGCGCTTCCACGGCATCATCCCCCCCATCGCCACACCCCTCGCCGCTCCAGACCAGCTCGATATTCCCGCCCTCGAGCGTCTCATCAATCACCTCATCCTCGGTGGCGTCCACGGTCTCTTCGTCCTCGGCAGCACCGGCGAAGCCCCCAGTCTCAGCCCCACCCTCCGCCGCGCCGTCATCACCGAATCCCTCCGTATCGTCCACGACCGCATCCCCATCATCGTCGGCATCACCGACACTTCCCTCACAGAATCCATCGCCCTCGCCGCATTCGCCGCCAACTCCGGTGCCGCCGCCGTCGTCGCCGCCCCGCCATTCTACTTCCCCATCACCCCAGCCGACCTCGACCGCTACTACGCCGCCCTCGCCGCCGCCGTCCCGCTCCCGCTCTTCCTCTACAACATGCCCGCCTTCACCAAGGTCCCCGTCTCCCTCGCCACCGCCGAACGCGCCCTCCAGAACCCCCGCATCATCGGCATCAAAGACAGCTCCGCCGACATGATCCAGGTCCACGGGCTCCTCCAACTCGCCTCCCAGCGCCCCGACTGGTCAGTCTTCGTCGGCCACGAACAACTCACCGCCGAAGCCGTCCTCCTCGGAGCCCACGGCGGCATCAACGCCGGTGCCAATCTCCTCCCCGCCTTTTACTGCTCTCTCTACCACGCCGCCGCCGCCGGCGACCTCGCCACCGTCCGCGCCCTCCAACCCAAAGCCGTCCAGATCGCCTCACTCCTCTACTCGGTCGGCCCTCCCGCCACTTCCCTCGTCCGCGGCGTCAAAGGAACCCTCGCCCTCCTCGGCATCTGCTCCGACCTCATGGCCGAACCGCTCCACGCCTTCTCCGACCCCGAACGCGCCGAACTCCGCCGCCGCATGCTCCTCTGCGGCCTCACCCCCGCACTCCCGTGAAATCCCTCATCCTCTCCCTTCTCCCCGCCGTCGCCCTAACACTCCACGCCCCGGCCCTCGAACGGCTCTCCTATCAAAACCCCGGGCTCTCCGTCTCCCTCGGCGTCGGGCTCTGGGCATGGCCCATCCCCACCGACGCCGACCACGACGGCGACTTCGACCTCATCGTCTCCTGCCCTGACAAACCCTCCAACGGGGTCTGGCTCTTCGAAAACGCCTCCGGCGACACCGCCCGCCACAAGCTCCCTGTCTTCAAACCCGCCCGCCGTCTCAGCAGCACCGTCCACTACGTCATGCCCAGCTACGTCAACGGCCAGCTCCGCGTCCTCAGCCCCGGCTGGGAATACCCTGACTTCGCCCGCCACGGCACCGCCACCCGCTTCCGCATCCCCGCCGACCCTGGCTTCTACAAGCCCGACGGCACCGCCCGCGGCGGCCCGCGCCTCCGCCACCACCAGTGGCGCTACGCCGACTTCGACGGCGACCAGCGCCCCGACCTCATCGCCGCCATCGAGGACTGGAGCCACTACGGCTGGGACAATGCATGGAACCCTGACGGCCACTGGACCAACGGCCCGCTCAAGGGCTTCCTCTTCGTCTTCCGCAATACCGGCTCCCTCACATCTCCCGAATACGCCCCGCCCTTCCAGATCCGCATCGGAAACCAGCCGCTCGAAACCTTCGGCTGCCCGTCTCCTAACTTCATCAACTGGGACGACGACGACGACCTCGACCTCATCACCGGCGAATTCCTCGACTCCTTCTCCTACTTCGAAAACTCCGGCACCAGCTCGGAACCGCGCTACTCCCCAGCCCGCCCGCTAACGGATCCCTCCGGCACTCCCGTTCGCATGGAACTCCAGATGATCGTCCCCGTCGCCTTCGACTGGGACAAGGACGGCGATCACGACCTCATCACCGGCGACGAAGACGGCCGCGTCGCCTTCATCGAATGCCTCCAACTCGCCTCCCCGGACCACCCTCCCGTCTTCGCCCAGCCCGTCTACTTCCAGCAGGAAGCCGATACCCTCAAATGCGGCGCCCTCGCCACCCCCGTCGGCTTCGACTGGGACGGCGACTCCGACACCGACATCCTCTCCGGCAACACCGCCGGCTTCATCGAATGGTTCGAAAACCTCAGCGGCCCTAACCACCCCAACCCGAAATGGGCCGCCCCACGCCGCCTCACCGCCGGCGGCACAACTTTCCGCATCGTCGCCGGCCCTAACGGCAGCATCCAGGGCCCCGCGGAAGCCAAATGGGGCTACACCACGTTCTCCGTCGCCGACTGGAACCTCGACGGTCTCCCCGACATCGTCCTCAACAGCATCCTCGGCGAGGTCGTCTGGCTCCGCAACACCGGCACCCGCTCCGCTCCCGCCCTCGCCGCCCCGGAACCAGTCACCGTCGCATGGTCCGCCCCACAGCCCACCCTCGCATGGGGCTGGCGCAAACCCTCCGGCAACGCCCTCCTCACCCAATGGCGCACCACCCCGGTCGTCCACGACTTCAACGCCGACGGTCTCCCCGACCTCGCCATCCTCGACACCGAAGGCTACCTCGCCTTCTTCGAACGCCGCCGCTCCGGCGATTCCCTCGAACTCGCACCCCCACGCCGCGCCTTCCTCGACGAACACGGCCAACCGCTCCGCCTCAATCCCAAATCCGCAGGCGCCAGCGGCCGCCGCAAACTCTGCGTCACCGACTGGGACGGCGACGGCCACTTCGACTTCCTCCTCAACTCGTCCAACGCCGACTTCCTCCGCCAGACCCACGCCACCAACAACACATGGTCCTTCACCAACGCCGGTGCCCTCGCCTCCCGCAACATCGAAGGCCACGACGTCAGCCCAGCCACCGCCGACTTCGACGGCAATCACATCCCAGACTTCATCGGCGGCGCGGAAGACGGCCGCATCTACTTCCTCAAAAACCCTCGCTCGCCCTGACGATCCCCGTCCTCAGACCACCACCAGACCGCCCCCGCTTCGCCCTCGACGCCCCCGCCTTCCCGCCCCACCGTCCCGCCATGAAACTCGCCGCCTTCATGGCGCTCATCTCCCTCCTCTTCGCAGCCACCACCGTCTCCGCCAAACCCTCGAAATCCTCCAAAAACCGCCGCACGCTCCGCAACGAACCCACCGAAGGCTTCATCTTCCGCCGCTCCATCTCCCTCCACAAAGGCGACAAACCTCCCGCTGGCAAAATCTCCGGCAACACATGGGACCTCGGCGGCCTCACCCTCGACGGCCGCGACTCCGGCGACTGCTGCGACAAGGAAGGCGGTGCCAAAATCACCATCCACTGGAAGGGCCTCACCATCCGCAACGGCCGCTTCGCCAACTGGCCCGACGGCGTCGGCATCGCCGCCCCGGACGTCACCTTCGAAAATGTCGCCTTCGAAAACTGCGAGGATTGCCTCAACACCTCCAAAGGTGCTCGCAACTGGACCATCCGCGGCTGCTTCTTCCGCGCCGCCCCACTCAAAACCTCCCGCCAGAACGGCTACCCAGGCGACAAAGCCTTCCAGGCCAATGTCTCCGACGGAGCCAATCTCATCGAGGGCTGCACGTTCTCCGGCTTCCGCAACGCCATCCGCGCCGGTTCCCAGAAATACCGCAAATCCGCCGGATCTATCGTCATCCGCAGCAATCGCTTCCTCAACTCCGCCACTGCCATCCACGCGGTCGCAGGCGACATCCTCGTCGACCCCCACTCCAATCTCTACCTCAAGGTCCCCCAACCCCACCGCACCGAATCCCCCGGCCGCCTCATCCTCTCCCCTACCCGCTGACTCGCCTCATTGCAGGGTGGACTTTCCTTCACCGTTCCTTACTCTGTCTCCGCTATTCTCCTGAATTCCCTGCCATGCCCCGCCGCCAATCCGGTCTCCAGCCCGCCCACATCTTCGGTGCCCTCGCCTTCCTCGCCTTCGCAGGCGGCGGCTTCTGGTACTTCTCACGCCAGAAAGAAGAAGGCTTCTCAGGCAACAAATTCTCCGCCGCCCAGTACCAGCAGAACTACATAGGCCTCCGCGGCAACAAATACGTCGTCACCGGCATCATCACCAAACAACTCCGCTACGCCCCCAACAGCGCTCGGCTCTTCTCCCTCGCCGTCACCGACGACGGTGCCTCCGAACCCATCGACCTCGCCGTCCTCATCCCGCCGGAATTCAGCAGCATCAACATCCAGACCGGCCAGTCCTTCCAACTCAAGGTCCTCGTCGACAAAGACGGGCTCCTCCGCGCCGAAGACATCCGCAAATCCTGAACCCTCACCCAGCCGCTCGCCATGAAGCTCTGTACCCTCTCTCTCGTCTCTCTCCTCGCCGCCGCCCCTCTCCACGCTCAGGTCTTCGACGCCGGCGGCGGCCAACCCGCCGCCCAGCCCGGTACCGCCGCAGCCGCCCAGCCATCCGCACCCAAAGCCCTCCTCGGCAACGATGTCCCCTTCGTCGACCCAGGCTCGGAAATGGCCCAGTGGGACGGCAAAATGTGGAACGTCACTAACAACCGGCTCTTCCGCGCCCGTTTCGAAAAGTACCTCGCCGCCCCGGAAGAAAACACCGCCCGCGACGCCGAATACCGCCAACTCCTCCTCGACGCCATGAAGGCCATGTCGCCCAGCCGCCCAGGCGGCCCCAGCGTCCCGGAAACCATGCGCCTCCTCGTCAAAGCCGCCGATTACCCCATCGACGCCCGCCTCTGCGACTCCCTCGCCCAGGCCGTCTACGGGGTCGTCCTCAATCGCAAAAATCAGCGGCTCCTCGCCCAGATGAACAAGGAACTCGAAAAGGACCGCCACAATCAGGGCTGGAACCTCGAGGTCTCCGCCGCAGCCGCTGAAACCCGCCAGAAAATGAACGCCCCCGCCCAGGGCGGCGGCGGTGGCGGCGGCGGCAACCAACCCAACGGCCAAGGCCAGGGCCAGAACACCGCCGGCCGTCCCGCCCAGTCCTCCGGCCAGTCCATGGAATCCCAACTCGGCGAATTCAGCCGCGCCGGCAGCTACATCAAGAAAATCATCGAAATCGACGCCGCACGCATCGCCAATTCCGCGAAAATGACCGCCGGCGACCTCAAATCCAAGGTCGAATTCCAGGCCCTCATCGTCCAGTTCTTCCTCCAGCGCCGCTTCGAGCACACGATCCTCTCCTGCCGCCTCTACCGCAATCTCTACGAAGACGGCGACAGCGAACTCAAGCTCAAGGAGGGCTCCGACGTCGAAAAAATGTTCACCCGCACCACCGGCACCACCCCAACCGTCAGTGCCCTCGACGCCCTCGCCTCCGAATTCATCCGCGATGTCGATGAGGGGGTCGTCGCCTTCGAATACCTCTCCGAGAAAAACGAACTCGAAAGCGCCAGCAAACGCCTCAGCGAGGCCTTCGTCATCGGCGAATACCTCCCCCGCATGCGCACCCTCACCCGCGCCCGCAAGGAAAAGGTCCTCGAATTCGTCCGCGACGCCAACCAGCTCATCTCCGCCATCGAGGTCAAAGACTACTCCCTCGCCGAGGAAGTCGTCGAACGTCTCCGCAAAAACGGCAAGGACTTCGACTACGCCAAACCTCGCGCCGCCATCGAAACCGCTCGCGCCGCCTCCGCCCTCCACATCCAGAACGCCCGCAGCGCCGCCATCAAAAAAGACGACAAAAAGGTCGCCGAGGAAATCGAAAAAGCCGCCCTCATCTGGCCCACCAACCCAGACCTCAAGGCCTTCGCCACCCAGGTCGCCACCTACGGCGACATGAACAGCCGGGTCCTCAATGACCTCGACACGCTCCTCGCTCAGAAAAACTTCCGCGAAATCGCCCGCGAACACATCAAATACTCCGGCGCCGTCCTCGGAAAACCCGAGTACGAGGAAAAACTCAAGGCCGCCCTCGAAAAGGTCGCCCCTGTCGACAAGGTCGTCGCCATCGCCGACGAAATGGTCAAGGCCGGCGACTCCGCTGGCGCATGGGAACGGCTCGAAGAAGCCGCCAAAGACTACCCCGACGACAACGAAATCAATCGCCGCCGCGCCGAACTCTCCGGCAAAAACGCCGACTTCATCAACGCCATCATGGAGGCCCGCAAACACGAAACCAGCGGCCGCTCGGGCGTCAGTCTCTCATGGTACCTCCGCGCCGAACGGCTCTACCCAGCCAGTCTCATGGCCCGCAAAGGCATCGACCGCATCGCCGATAAAATCCTCCCGGAATCCGCCCCCGAAACCGCCCCCTCATCCTTCTCGGACCCCGGCGTCTCTTCCTCCCCAGCCACCTCTCCCGGTGCCGCTCCCTCAGACCCCTTCAACGGCGGCTCCTCCACCGGCTCCAATCCCTGACATCTCCCACGCCCCCCTCTTTCCCTGTCCTCCACCACGCCTCCTCGGCAGTCTCCCATCATGAATCTCTTCACTTCCCGCAAATCCAGCATCGCCTGCCGCCGCGACTTCCTCCGCCGCTCCGCCGCCGCGGCCACCGCCCTCTGGTCCGTCCCCGGTGCCTTCGCCGAAGCCCTCCTCCAGACGCCCTCCCAAACCGAAGGCCCCTTCTACCCGGACTCGCTCCCGCTCGATACCGATAACGATCTCCTCATCATCAACGACGCCACCACCCCAGCCATCGGCGAGGTCACATGGCTCGGCGGCCGCATCCTCGGCCCGGACGGCCAACCCATCCGCAACGCCCTCGTCGAAATCTGGCAGTGCGACAGCACCGGGGTCTACCGCCACGCCGGCAGCGGCGGCGACATCGCCAAAAAAGACAAGAACTTCCAATCGTTCGGCCGCTTCCTCACCGGTTCCTCCGGCGAATACACGTTCCGCACCATCAAACCAGTCTCCTACCCAGGCCGCGCCCCTCACATCCACTTCGCCGTCAAAATGAAGGGCCGCGAAAAATGGACCACCCAGTGTTACGTCAAGGACCACCCCGGCAACGCCAAAGACGGCATCTGGAAAAACCTCGGCTCCGAAAAACATCAGGCCGCCGTCACCGTCCCCTTCTCCCCCATCACCGGCAGCAAAACCGGTGA
>JAIXPK010000013.1 GCA_027486335.1 Verrucomicrobiaceae bacterium
ATCTGTCTCATCAAATCCTGCACCACAGACCAGTTCAACCACGCCCCCGCTCAGATCTTCTTCCAGACCGGCTTCTCCCAGCCAGGCCGCCCCTCCATGGGCAGCTGGGCCCTCTACGGGCTCGGCGCTGAATCACAAAACCTCCCAGCCTTCGTCGTCATGAGCACCGGCGCAGGCATCAGCGGCGGCACCGCACTCTGGAACAGCGGCTTCCTCCCCACCACCTACAACGGGGTCCGCTTCCGCAACCAGGGCGACCCCATCCTCAATGTCGCCAGCCCCAAAGGCATCGACCCAACCGCCCAGCGCGACACCCTCGACCTCGTCGCCACCCTCAACCGCCAGCGGCTCGCCTCCGAAGGCGACCCGGAAATCGCCACACGCCTCGCCAACTACGAAATGGCTTTCCGACTCCAGTCTTCCGCCCCGGAACTCATGGACCTCCGCTCGGAATCAAAAGAAACCCTCGAACTCTACGGCTGCAACCCGGACCAGCCCAGCTTCGCCCGCGCCTGCCTCCTCGCCAGACGCATGATCGAACGCGGTGTCCGCTTCATCAACATCTACCACGAAGGCTGGGACGCTCACTCCGACGTCGCCGGCAATATCCGCAACAACTGCGCCGCCACCGACAAAGCCAGCGCCGCTCTCGTCACCGACCTCAAACGCCGTGGCCTCCTCGACGAAACCCTCGTCATCTGGGGCGGCGAATTCGGCCGCACCCCCATGGTCGAAACCAATCCCTCCCTCGGCCGCGCCATGGGCCGCGACCACCACCCCCAGGCCTTCTCCATGTGGATGGCCGGCGGCGGCATCCGCCCAGGCACTTCATACGGTTCCACCGACGACCTCGGCTTCCACGTCGCAGAAAACCCAGTCCACGTCCACGACCTCCAGGCCACCATTCTCCACTGTCTCGGCTTCGACCACGAACGGCTCACCTTCCACCACCAGGGCCGCGACTACCGGCTCACCGATGTCCACGGCCACGTCGTCAACAGCATCCTCGCCTGACAAATTCCCCGGCGTTTCCGCCAGTCACCCTATCAATACCTAAACCGGACGCCCCTCAGCTCCGGTTCCGGTGCAGATCCGGCCGCACCACCCCAGCCATCCGCTCAGGATGAGGCACCAGCTCCGGCCCCAGAAACTCGCCCACCCGCGCCGCCCACCGGTCCGGATCACCCACCAGCTCCGGATAGTCCACCACCAGCAGCTCGAACGCCTGCGGATGCCGTCGCACAAAATCCAGCACTTCCTCCCGGTGTCTCCCTAGCGCCGCCGCAATCTCCTCCTCCGTCCCCGCCATCCCCTCAGTCCCCCGCCGCTCAATCATCCGCCGCTGGCTCTTCGCCACCTCCCCTAACGGCCGCTGCATGAAGATCACCCGGTACCGGTAATGCGGCGGCAATCGCAGCAGATGCGCCGACACACACTTGATCGCCCGCCCTTCCATCCCCTCCCCATCCAGCACCTCCGGCCGCGACGCCACCTGCTTGATCGCCTCCCACTCATAATAACCCTCCGGATTGTCCTCGTCCGCCCCCCGCTCGCCGTCCGTCTGCGCCGCCATCCCCCCAGCCACCAGCATCTGCATCATCAGCGAGGTCCCGCTCCGCGGCAGGCCCGACACTAACGTCAGGGTCTTCCCCGTCACCGCCCGCTGCTTCGTCCGGTCATTCGGCGGCCTCACCGCATCCGCCGTCGCCCGCCGCTCACTCGGCGGCGGCAACTCCGGCACCTCCAGCACCGGCATCTCCCCCCGCCTCCGCATCGCCCCCGCCACCGCCGCCGCCCGACTCAGATACCGCGCCCGCTCCCGGCACGCATCCCTCACAAATCCTCCCTCGCCCCCCTCGCGACCCTCCCTCGCCTCCTCCAGCACCGCCAGCACCCGCCACGGCCCAGGATCCTTCGGCAGCATCGCCGCCGCACGCTCCAGCGCCGTCCTCGCCTCCTCATTCCGACCCAACCGCGCCAAGGCCAGCCCGATGATGAAATGCGATCTCCCAGACTGCCAGATCCGCTCCACAGCCTCCATCCCAGCCTCCACCGCCGCCTCATCCTCGTGCCGCCTCAGATGAATCCCCGCCAGCACCTGCCACGCCGCCGCACTCTGCTCCTCCAGAACCAGCGCACGCCTCGCCGCCTGCTCCGCCGCCTCCAGCTTCCCTAACTCCAGACAGATCTCCGCCAGCTCCACACACGCCCCCGAAATCCGCGGCAGTGCCCGCGCCGCCCGCGACACCTGCGCCCACGCCGCCTCCTTCTCCCCCATCGCCAGCAGCGCCCGCGCCATGATCATCCGTATCACCGGCAGCGGCCGCTCCGGATCACTCTCAGGATACGCCGCCAGCAGCAGCTCAAGGCTCTGCCGCGGCCGCCCAGCCTTCTCTAACGCATTCGCCAGCTGATGAATATACCGGCTCTCCCACGGCCTCACCCTCAAACACCCCGCCAGCAGCGGCACCGCCTCATCCGCCCGGTCCATCGACAAAAACACCTGCGCCAGATTGTAGTCCGCCTCCAGCCGCGCCGCCATCGCCGCCTTCTCCGCATCATCCTCATGATCCTCCACATACCCCAATGCCACTAGCTGCCGCGTCATCTCCGCACTCTCCCCCTCACTCGCCCCGAACGCCGTTCCGTCAGGGTGCCTCCCATCCTCCCCAGCCACCGCCTCCCACGTCTCAATCCGCCGCGGCAAATTCCCCGCACGCATCCCCTTCAACGCCCCCACCAGCGGCTTCCCCGGCATGTCCTTCCCGCACGGCAACCCAGCCAGCGTCAGCAGGGTCGGCGTAATGTCCAGAAGGCTCGCCCCATACACCCTCCCTCCCTCCTCAACACCCGGCCCAGCCATCACCAGCATCCCCATCTCCCGATGCCACAAGGTCGGCCCCGCTGGATCATTCGGATCACCCAGCGGACGATCACTCCCACTCAGAAACCCATGGTCCGAACACAACACCACCGTCGTCTCCTCCCCCGCAAGCTCCAGCAGCCTCCCCAGCATCAGATCATGAAACCGATACGCCGACGTGATCACCTCACGATACATCTCATAATCCCTCTCCCCGATATGCGCCATCCTCGGCGGATGATACGGCATGAACCCATGACAGAATAAATCAATCCCCTCAAAATACACCCCCAGAAAATCCCACTCCTCACTCTCCATGATCTCCGTCGCCGCCGCCTGCACCGACGCCGTCGCACTCAATACCCTAGCCAGCGAATCCAATCGCCGGTCACTCTCCTGATCAATCTCCCCAGCCCGCGGCACAAACGGCAGCAGATCCGCCCCGCCAATCTCCTCAGGCTGCACCCTCAACCGCGCATACCTCAGCGCCCGCTCCGCCGGATGCACCGCCCCAACAGGCATCTTCCACACGTTCGCCTCCCGCTCCGGTACCGCATTCAAAAACAAATTGCTCACCACCGTCCCCCTCAACGGCTCCGCAGGATGACTCGCCCACCACCCCACCGTGCTGCACCGCCATCCTTCCTGGTGCAATATGTTCCACACCGCCTTCCCCCTCCGCGACAACGAAGACCAAGGCCTCACACCCTTCCCACAAGGATCCGCCTCCACAAACCCATGCACCCCATGCACATCCGCCGTCTTCCCAGTCGCTATCGTCGTCCACAGCATCGGCGATACCATCGGCATCAGACTCGCCAGATTCCCCCGCACCCCACGCCCAATCAGCCCAGCCAGCTCAGGCATCATCCCAGCCTCAAGCAAGGGATCAATATGCCTCCAATCCGCCGCATCCCACCCAATCAGCAATATCCGCCGCTTCCCCCGCGCTCGATTCTCCTCAGGCTCTCCCTTGTTGTCGTCCAGTTCGCTCATCGTCGCACTTTCCCCCATCCTGCCACCATTCAACGCCGTCCTGTCCACCAAAATCAGAAAAATCGCTCAACCGTTGCAATATTCCTTGTATCTGTGGTGCGATTCCTGCCACCATCGCATGGCGTTGTGTGTGTCGTAGGTGTCACTTGCCACCACGTTCCGCCCGCCAGCGCCAATCCTAACCTTCTCCTCGTCGCCGCCGTGAAAAAATTCCGCTCTCTCTCCCCTTCCACCTCGTCACGCCTCGCCACATACTCCTCCAGCGCAGCCGTCGGTGCTCTCTCCCTCGCCTCCTCAAACGCCGCCATCGTCTACGTCAACGGCGGCAACACGCTCCTCACTGACCCAATCCCGAATAACGGGAACTACGGCTTTTACCCTTTCGATCTCGACTCCAACGGAACTGTTGACCTCCAGTTCCTCGTTCGGTCCATAGCTCCCGGTAACGGCTCCCAGGCTCTCATCGTCGCCCCAGACACAGTCGGCGCCGCCGTCGGTATCCTCGGTCAGGTCGTGACTGGATACCCCTATGCTGACCGTCTCTCCGCAGGCG
The DNA here is from genome assembly GCA_027486335.1 of Verrucomicrobiaceae bacterium. Lineage (GTDB taxonomy): Bacteria > Verrucomicrobiota > Verrucomicrobiia > Verrucomicrobiales > V1-33 > V1-33. The sequence goes on from JAIXPK010000013.1 coordinate 4,413, forward strand.
TCTCCATCGACGGCTCTGCAGGCTTCCTCAACCTCACAGAAGCCGCTGGCAACGTCGCCAGCATGGCCTTCACCCCAGCCTTCCCCAACAGCCAATGGGCCCTCGCAGGCTCCAACTCCGGCTACCTCGGCATCCGCTTCAACATCGGCACCGCAGAACACTTCGCATGGATGCGCCTCACCGTGGAACCACAAGCCTCCGCCAACCCACGCGCCATCACCGTCCACGAATGGGCCTTCGAAAATGTCCCCGGCGTCGGCATCGAAACAGGCGCCGTCCCCGAACCCTCCGCCCTCGGCCTCCTCGCTCTCGGCTCCGCAGGCCTCGCCGCCCGCCGCCGCCGCAAGGTCGTCGCCTGACCCCACCACCACTCCTCCTGGTCCCGCCAGATGGCTCGCACCCAGCCATCTGGCGGGTTCCTCATGCACTCCTGCCGCCCACCCCGACGCTCCCCACCCATGAAACCACTGCTCGCTTCCTTCTTCGTCACCGCTCTCTCCGCCTCGGCCCAGGACGTCATCATGCCACCCAATCAGCAGTGGTCCGTCCTCCACGTCACCTCCGGCGTCAACCCCGCCACCCTCGACCCTACCGGCGACTTCGCCTCCACATGGCACAGCTCCTCCGGCTACGACGGCCCCGCCTTCTCCACCCCAGCCACCGCCCCCTTCCGCTACGGCACCATCGCCTACTTCACCAGCGCCGGCCTCACCGCCACCGTCCTCACCACCCCTGCCACAGGCCTCCGCTACACCACCTACTTCAAAACCACCTTCACCACCACCTCCTCCTTCCCCGAAGTCACCGCACAGATGCTCGCCGACGACGGCGCCGTCATCTACCTCGACGGCATCGAAATCAAACGCGTCAACATGACCAACACCACCGGCGATGACTTCTTCGCCTTCGCCGACGGCCCCGCACGAACCGAAGACGGCGCTGATACCGAATCCTCTCTCATCAACATCTCCCTCGGCCCCATCACCGCCGGCCCTCACACCCTCGCTGTCTCCCTGCACAACGCCGCCGCCGACAGCAGCGACCTCGCCCTCTACCTCCGACTCCTCGGCTCCACCCCTCCACCACCGGTCATGCTCACCCGCGACATCGCCGGAAACCCCACCACCGTCCGCGCCGAAGCCGCCGCCCCAGGCTGGACCGCCGCACGCACCGACTCCTTCATCATGAACGGCTCCGCCGGAGCAGCCATCCGCTCTGACGCCATCGACCTCTCCACCGTCGGCCCAGCCACCGTCGCCCTCACACTCTACGCCTCCGAAAACAGCACAGGCTCCAACTTCGAATCCACCGATTACTTCTCCGCTAAACTCGAAGTCACCCTCGACGACAACACCACCGCAGAAATCAGCATGATCCCCGCCGCCGATGACCTCAACTCCGACGGGCTCCTCAACGGCGACGAAATGAACCCCGTCCTCGCCACCGCCACTGAGTACATCTACTTCCCCCGCAACCTCACCGCAGACATCCCCGCTAACGTCAAGTCCGCAAGGCTCGTCGTCTCCGGCACCGCCGACTCCGCTAGCGAAACTCTTCGCTGGGGAGCCGCCACCATTACCGACCAGAACCCGCTCGCCGACTCCGACGCCGACGGCATCAGCAATCAGGACGAAGCCGTCGCCGGCACCGACCCCGAAGACCCAGCCAGCTTCTTCAGAATGACTTCCTCGGAACTCGACAAGGACGGCGTCGGCAATGACGGTTTCATCCTCGGCGGCAACACGCTCGCCAACAGAGCCTACGCCGTCGAAACCAACGAAACCGACATGGCCGTCTGGGACACTCTCGGCTTCTTCTCCCCAAGCGCTGACAACGGCCGCGTCATCATCGGCTTCGGCACCACCTACCCGGAAATCTTCTTCGGCCGCCTCCGCCCAGTCCCCTGACCCACGCCCTCACCAACCTCACGCCCGATCCGGCATCCGCGTCAGCTCCCGCCACAAAAACGCCAGCCGCTCCGCCAGCACCGCAAACACTTCCGCTGGCCCCGTCACCCCGCCGCCTCTCTCCGCCTCCCGCAGCAGCTCTCCAGCCGCCGCAAGGCCCGCCAGTTGCCCTTCATCCAAAGTGTGCACGTCCAGAAACTGCGTGCGCGCCCCGATGATCTCATCCGGCCTCACCCACGTGTGCAGCGGCACCGGCCGCGCCGCTTCGGAAAACACCGCCAGTCGCATCGTCTCCCGTACCGCCATCCTCCTCTCGTGCACAAACCGCACAAGGCTCTGCCAGTACCCGCCGTCACTATGCGGCTCCATCCCTAACCAGATCTCCGCACCAGGCAGCCGCCAGACACCCGCTCGCCGCCCCCCACCCCCCGGCAACTGGCCTTCCTCCCAAGTCACCACCGCCAGTTGCTGCCCGGCCATCTTCAATACCTGAAACACCGCGTCGTCGTCCGCACGCACTCCCCCGCCAGCCAGCAGCACCGCACGCCGCCGCTGCCACCGCCGCTCCACCGTGCCCCCACCTTCGTCCACGGCAGCCACCGCCACCGCGCCCTCCACACTCGCCACCACTTCTTCCACTCCCTCATCCTCCGGCACGATCAGAAACGACTCACGCACCGCCTCATCACGCCCCGAATCCATCACCCCACTAACACTCCCTACGGCCATCACAGGCATCACCGGAAACTCCCGCACCACTTCCATCCCGCCCGCCCCCCCCGGACTCCACGTCTCCCACGCGTCCGCCGCCAACCGCAGCACCGCCCGCGGCGACACCGCCACTTCCCGCTCAAACAACGCCCCCAGCGGCACCTGCCGCAGAAAATCCCGGATCCTCACTTCCTCTTCCCCATTCTGCTCCATCCGACGCCGCAGCAGGGTCCGCGCCTCCCCTTCGCTCATTCCTCCTAACCGAATCCTCCGCCCCGTCAGCCGGTCCTCCAGAGCCCCAGGCAGATAAACCCGGAAATTCCGCTCCCACAAATCATCGTTCACACTCAGTACCGTCACACTCCGCGCCACCAGCCGACGCAACTCACTCAGACACGACGCCGTCGCCACTATCTCCTCCTGCTTCCCATGCAGCCGGTCAATGTCGTCACACACAAACACCACCGGCCTAACCAACGCCGCCAGCCGGCACACTTCCACCAGCCGCTCCCTCGCCCACGATCCTCCCCGCCCAGCCATCTCCACCACCTGCCCGCCTCCTCCACCCATCGGCTCCCTCACCGCCCACCTCATCCCTTCCCACCGAACCATCTCACCGTCCCCCGCACCCTGACAATACCCCATCAGCACCCGCAACCAGTGCGCCGCCGCACCCTCACCCACCCCAGCCCCCTTCGCCAGCAGCCGCGCCCCAGGCACCACCAACCGCTCGAAATTCCCCTCCCACCACCGCGCCACCGGCCCAGCACCCTCACCAAACACAAACACGTCCCCCGCACGCTCCCGCAGCATCTCCATCGCCGCCTCCGCCCCAGCACACGGCACCACACCCTCACGAATCAATCCCTCATTCACATACCCGAACAACCTCCGCGCCACCATCTCCAGCCGACTCACCCCACCACTCACCTCCTCATGCCACCCACCTAGCACCTGCCACAGCAATCCCACCCACTCCATCCCCCCAACCGCCTCCGGCCCCACCGCCGCAACCAGCGCCTCACCCCCCAAAGCCTCCCGCACCGCAGCCAGTAAATGCGACTTCCCATACCCAGCCCTCACCGCCCCAAGCAACACCGCCTCACCCCCCTCACTCCCCACTCCCACACCCTGCCTCCTCCTCCCAGCCGCCCCCACCATCCCCTGCAACCGCTCCCACGCCGCACCATGCCCACCAGAAAATACCACCCCAGCCGCATACCCGTCAGGATACACGTCCGCCACAAATGGATTCTCTCTCGTCTCTCGCTTCATCATTTCATTGCCCCCAAACCCACCAGTCCACCCAGTGCGCTCAAGTTCACCATAAAAACAATAAAATCCATATTCTTCAAGCCCGATTCCTCCCAATCTCTCCAACCCGTCATCTCCCGCCCTCATTCTCAATTCTAATTCCCGACTCTCACCCGCTTCCACCGCACCCGGCTTGTATCCTCCCCGCCCCTGTGCTGATTAAACCCACGCCACCTCGTACCTTTTCTAACAATGACCATCTCCCCTTCCGAATACGAAAAGCTCGGTGCCTTCTACCTCGGCCGCGAATACGACGTCGACGCCAAGGCCATGACCGACTCCCTCCTCATGTACGACTCCAAGGACCTCGTCACCCACGGGGTCGTCCTCGGCATGACCGGATCCGGCAAAACCGGGCTCTGCCTCGCCCTCCTCGAAGAAGCCGCCATCGACAAGGTCCCCGCTCTCATCATCGACCCCAAAGGCGACATCGCCAATCTCCTCCTCACCTTCCCTGACCTCTCCGGCCCTTCCTTCCGCCCATGGATCAATGAGGAAGACGCCGCCAGAAAAGGCAAATCCCCTGACGAATTCGCCGACGCCCAGGCCAACCTCTGGAAACAGGGCCTCAGCGATTGGGGCCAGTCCGGCGACCGCATCCGCACCCTCCGCGACTCCGTCGACATCAATGTCTTCACCCCCGGGAGCACCTCCGGCATCCCCGTCAGCATCCTCGCCTCCCTCGGCGCCCCGGAACCAGAAGTCATCGACGACTCCGAAGCCTACGCCGACCGCATCGCCTCCACCGCCTCCAGCATCCTCGGCCTCATCGGCATCACCGCCGACCCAGTCACCAGCCGCGAACACATCCTCCTCTCCCGCATCTTCGACTTCGCATGGCGCGCAGGTCGCTCACTCGACCTCCCCACCATCATCGCCCAGGTCCAGGCTCCTCCGTTCTCCTCCGTCGGCGTCGTCGCCCTCGAGGAATTCTACCCGGAGAAAAAACGCACGGACCTCGCCATGCTCATCAATAACCTCCTCGCCGCCCCAGGCTTCCAGGCATGGCTCACCGGTGTCCCGCTCGACATCCGCAGAATGCTCCACACCCCGGAAGGCAAACCGCGCATCAGCATCTTCTCCATCGCTCACCTCAATGACGCCGAACGCATGTTCTTCGTCAGTCTCCTCCTCAATCAGACGCTCGGCTGGATGCGCGCCCAAAGCGGCACCACCAGTCTCCGCGCCCTCCTCTACATGGACGAAATCTTCGGCTTCCTGCCCCCCACGCAGAACCCTCCATCCAAAAAGCCGATGATGACGCTCCTCAAACAATCCCGCGCCTTCGGCCTCGGCGTCCTCCTCGCCACCCAGAACCCAGTCGACCTCGACTACAAGGCCCTCTCCAACATCGGCACATGGTTCCTCGGCCGTCTCCAGACCGAACGCGATAAAGCCCGCGTCCTCGACGGTCTCGAAGGTGCCGCCGCCTCCCAGGGCTCGTCATTCAACCGCGCCTCCATGGACAAGCTCCTCGCAGGCCTCGGCAACCGCATCTTCCTCATGAACAATGTCCACCAGTCCGGTCCCTGCGCCCTCCAGGTCCGCTGGTGTCTCTCCTACCTCCGCGGCCCACTCACCAGATCCCAGCTCAAATCCCTCGTCGACCCAGTCCGCGCCTCCGTCATGGCCCAATTCGGCGTCACCTCCGCCGCCGCCAATCCCGCCGCTCCAGCCGCAGCTTCCGCCACCACACCTACCGCCGCCCCCGCTCCTGTCACTAGCACCGAAGCCCCCGCCGGCTTCACTCCGCTCCGCCCGGACCTCCCGGAATCAATCGCCCAGCGCTTCTTCCCCATCTCCAGCCCAGCCGCCGCCCCACTCCCGCTCGTCTTCACCCCAGCCATCCTCACCGATCTCTCCGCCACCTTCTCTGACAAATCCTCCGGCGTCAGCGTCTCCCTGCCCTACCGGTTCCTCATCCCCATCCCCCCCGACGCCACCGCTCTCCCCCAGGGCCCCGGCGAAACGCTCGACGACCCCTCCCTAACCCCAGCCACCAACCCTCCAGCCGACCCCTCCGCATGGGGCCACGTCCCTCCCTTCGCCCGCAAACCTGCCGCCTTCACGGCCGCACGCGACGCCGCCATCGATCACGTCTATAACAACTGCACGCTCGACCTCCTCGCCTGCCCAGCCCTCGGCGAAATCTCCAATCCCGGCGAATCCGAAGGCGACTTCCGCGCCCGGCTCCAGCACGCCGCACGCGAAAAACGCGACCTCAAACTCGCCGAGATCGAACGCAAATGGGGCCCGAAAATCCGCGCCGCAGAAGACGCCCGCGCCCGCGCCGCCGCCGCCTACGACCGCGAACGCTCCCAGGCCAACTCCGCACGCATCGGCACCGCCGTCAATATCGGCCAGGCCATCCTCGGCGCTCTCTTCGGGCGCAAATCCACCAGCACGCTCGTCACCAAAAGCGCCCAGGTCGCCCGCGGCGCTTCCCGCGCATGGAATCAGGGCGATGACGTCAGCCGCGCCGTCGAAAAAGTCGAAGCCGTCGAAGCCGACGCCGCTCGTCTCCAGGAAGAACTCGCCTCCGAACTCGACCTCGCACGCCAGTTCTTCGATGTCTCCGCCATCCCGCTCGAAAAGAAATCCATCTCCCCGCTCAAGAAAAACATCGCCCCAGTCGCCTCCGCCCTCGCATGGCTCCCAGCCTACGACTCCGGCAACGGGCGTCTCGAATCCGCATGGCAGGATTGACCCCACTCCAATCCTAGCACCAAAATGCAGCGCCTCGCCATCCGTCAGACTCCCTTCCAGCGGATCGAGGTCTGGGGCACTCCCGACGAAACCGAATTCCGCGTCACCGGCGCCATCCACGCATGGTGGCACCGGCACCGCTTCCTCACCGGTCTCGCATGGGATAACATCGCCGCAGGCATCGTCTCCCACCCCGCCGCCCCCCAGCGCATCCTCATGCTAGGACTCGGCGGCGGCACCAGTCTCCGCACGCTCCGCCACCTCCTCCCCTCCGCCCAGCTCACCGCCATCGAAATCGACCCCGACATGATCGCCATGGCCCGCGATTTCATGGACCTCGACACCATCAACGCTGACATCATCACCGCCGACGCCTACCAGTGGCTCCTCGCTAACCGTCATCGCTTCGACGTCATCTTTGACGACGTCTACGGGGTCACCGCCGACGATGTCGCCAGACCGTCCCTCTTCACCCCGCAACTCGCCGCCGCCCTCCACCGCTCTCTCCTCCCCGACGGCATCTTCGCCGCCAATCTCGTCATCGGCCCGGGCCACCGTCGCGTCCAGTCCGCGTTCCGACAGTTCTTCCTATCCAACTTCCCGGTCGTCCGCTCCATCAAAACCGAAGACAGTCTCAACGAAACTCTCATCGGCGGCATCACCCTCCGACCATGGCAATCAATCCGCTCGCTCGCCTCCTCTTTCCCCTCCAACGACGACTACTGCTTCTGGCGCAGGCTCTCCGCCCGCCGTCTCACTTCCCCGCCAGCGCCGCCTCAATCGCCGTCACCAGATTGACGCCCCCACTCCCTCCTAGCTTCCCATCAATGTCCTCAAGGCGCTGGATCAGATCCCGCACCGCCCCCCGCGCCGCCGGCCCTCCCGCCGCCTCACAAAAATGCGTCCGGCACCCGAACGGCCGCGACTCATAAATCGAACACCGCCCCCCCACCAGTAGCGGACACGACCCATCCGCCGTCGCCACCAACCGCTTCCGCCCCCCCGCCCGCACCGCCGCCGCCGCCACCAGCGCTTCCCCCTTCGTCAGAAACGGGGTCCGCCCCGTCAGCCGAAACCGGCAGCACTCCGCCCGCCCCGTACACTGCCGCTCCAACGGCCTCCCCGCCAGCTCTCCATAAATCTTCTTCACCTCTTCCAATAAGGCGCGGCGCTGGTCGGGGGTCACGGGTCGGGACATGGCTGCTCCCATCCTGCCCCGCTCCTCCCCACCGCGCATCCGCATTCTCATCCCCATCCATCCTCATCGGTTGCCCCTTCCCCCCTCCCGTGATACCACCCACCCTTTCGCCAACCCAAATGCACTGGTACTACCTTTCCGAACGCAAGGAGCGCGTCCCCGTCACCGATTCCCAACTCGCCCCGCTCGCCGCAGGCGGCATCGTCAGACCCACCACGCTCGTCTGGCGCGAAGGCCTCGCCAACTGGGCCGTCGCCGGCGAATTGCGCCCGGACCTCTTCGCCCCCGCCGCACGCTCCGCTTCCCAATCCCTCGCCCTCGCCGACCCAGCCACCGTCACCGCCGCCCGCGCTCTCGGCCACTACGCCCCATGGATGGGCGTCTTCAGCGCCGTCATGATCGTCAGCGGAGCCGTCGCCCTCGCCCTCACCGCCGCCCTCGGCACCGGCTGGCTCCTCAACATGAGCTGGTTCCGCGAAATGATGCGCCAGGTCACCCCCGACGGCGATGTCCCCTCCGTCCACGCATGGTCCATGCTCGCCATCGGCACGCTCTACGCCCTCTCCCTCCTCCTCCCAGGCAGCATGCTCGCCATCGCCGCCCGTCAGGTCAAACTCGCCTCCATCCGCGGCTCAGCCCCCGTCCTCGAAGCCAGTCTCCGCAACCTCGGCCGCTTCTTCCAGACATGGATCCTCGCCGCCCTCCTCATCACGCTCCTCTCGGGCATCTGGACGCTCTACTCATGGCGCCACCGCGCCGTCCCCAAACCACCAGACCCCACCACCCAGCGCGTCGCCATCTGATCCCCAAGGCATGGATCCTCTAACTCCCTGCCCGTTCCTCCCCACCCCGGATCACCCGGTCTCCGCCGCCTCCATCGCCGCCCTCGGCACCCACCGCGGGCCCGAATTCTACCTCACCGCCCTCACCTACGCCCAGTCGCTCTGGCTCGAAGGGCTCCCCGCTCGCGCCCTCCTCCTCATCAATCGCGCCATGGGCTGCGACCTCCACCCGGCCGACCCCATCCTCACTGCGTGGCCCATCCCCTACCACGCCGTCGCATGGATCCTCCTCCATCACCACCCTGACCAATTCATCGGCAACCCGCGCCGCCACTGGCAGCACCTCGCCACCCGCATGGTCGAACCCCGTCGCGACCTCCGCTCATCCCGCGCATGGGCCTGCTGGTACCTCTCCCGTCTCGCCATGCCACTCTGCCCAGCCGACGACGTCCAGCTCTCCCGCGAAAACATCACCGAACCTTCACCCCTCACCATCCGCTCCCAACTCAACCTCCTCGGCCTCTCCAACGAAGCCGAAACATGGGACGCCGCCTGCTTGCTAGCCGCTTCAGGCCCCGCCTAAGGCCCGTCCGCCCCGTTCGCCAGCCACCGGTAAATCAATCCCAACCCCCGCGGATCCACCACCCGCGTCCCCACCGGCGGCATCTGCCCCGCACCCCGACCACTCATCCGCACCGGCAGCACAGACCGCCCCGGCTCCCTCGGCACAATCAACCGCGCGTCCGGCATCCCGAACCCGCCATGCTGCGGCACTTCGTCAATCAGGTGCCTCGACTCCCCCGTCAGCCACGGGCTCAAATCCATCCGGCTGTTCCCTCCACCCTCGTGCCGGTGACAATGCGAACAGTTCACCGCAAAATACGCCCTCACCCGCTGATCAAGCGGCACGCCCTCATCATGCGGATCCGCCATCCTCGGCACCTCCCGCACCGCCCGCGCATCCATCACCAGTTCCTTGCCATCCTTCCCCGGAACCCTGACAACCCCGTCCGCCGCCAGCTGCATTAGTTGATTCACCCGCTTCCCCTCCCGCTCCACCTCAAGGTTCAATCGCGCACTCGTCATCCCCAACACATAATCCGCCCCGCGCCCATGACACAGCACACACTCGCTCCGCCCCGGAACGCGCCACTTCACCCCATTCCGCTCTCTCTCCACCCCACCCGCCGGCACCAGCTCCGCATCGGTCTGCGCCTCGTTCCATAACCACGAATACGCCGCCCAATCCCCTCCCTCCTTCAGCAGCACCCGCGTCTCCACCCGCTCCGACGCCCGACCCGGCTCACCCGGCAATGTCAGGGTCTGCACCAGCGCCGATCCGTCAGGAAACTTCCACGACCGCCACGCATCATCCCCAGCCACCATCCCATCCGCTACCGCACCCTCAGGCAGCGCCACCGCATACGTCCCCTCCGCCCCGTCATGCCACGACGTCCCCCTCAATTGATAGCCATGCACCCCCGCCTCCAGCGTCAGCGACGCCGTCGCCGCAAACAATCCAGTCTCACTCAACCGCCGCGGAAACCGCTCCGCCCCCCCACTCTCCCCGGCACCCGCCCGCTCCAACCGCAGCACCGCATTCCCCAGATGATCCGCTAGCAGAATGTCCCCCGCCCCATTCGTCCCGAACCCAGCAATCGCCGCCGACGTGTCCGCCAGCTCCCGCTGCCACTCGACCTTCACCCCGTCATGCCGCATCGCCCACACCCGACCCGTCCCGTAATCCCCATACACATACGCCCCAGCCAATTCCGGAAACTTCTCCCCTCGATACACAAACCCTCCCGTCAGCGACCGGAATTCCTCATGCCCATGCTCAATCGTCGGCACCGTGAACGCCGCCGGCCCCCGCAATCGCCCCGCCTGAAACACCCGGCTCCCCTCATACTCACTCCACCCGTAATTCGCCCCACGCTCCAGCAGATGCGCATACTCCCGCAGATCCTGACCATTCTGCCCCACCCAGATCTGCCCGCTCACCTCATCACTCGTGATCCGCCACGGATTCCTCAACCCATACGCCCACGTCTCCGGCAAGACCCCAGCCACCCCCACAAACGGATTGGCCCCCGGCACCCGATACCCCTTCCCACCCTCCGCCCCATCCACATCAATCCGCATCACCTTCGATAACCACGACGCCGTGTCCTGCCCCGACACCAGCGCATCAGCATTCGCCGACCCATCACCGCTGGTCACATACAGCATCCCATCCTTCCCAAAAACCGCCGCCGCCCCATTGTGCCCATTGCTCTCCCACTCAATCACCACAAATCGCGACGTCTCATCAATCCGCCACGGAGCCTCCCGCCCCACCGTGTACCTCACAATCCGCGAATGATGCTTCTCCCCAGGCCCCTTCCCATTCGTCCCAATATACACATACCCATTCTCCGCAAACTTCGGGTGAAAACACAACCCATACGCCAATTCCCCATCCCCAGGAATCTCCAGCAGCACCTCCGCCTCCTTCACCCCAGCCACATCCTCAAACCGCTTCACCACCGACCGATACTCCTCCCACGCATAATTCTCCACAAACCAGATCCGCCCACTCCCAGGCTCCCGCTCCAGAAACACCGGCCGCTTCACCGCCAACCCCTCGTAACTCCTCACCGCACGCATCGGCGGCCTCGCCTCCGGCGACCCCCTCAACCGCTCATTCCGCCACCCCACCCGCCCAACCAGCTCCCCAGCCCCCGCCACAGAGACTCCCAGCACACTCATCAGTATCATTCGCTTCACTCGCACCCCACACCACTGCACCACCCCACCCCCCACGCCAAGCCCCTTCTTGCCCCCTTCACCCCCCCCTCTCCCAACACGCCCCTCCCCACAAGCCCTCTCCCAAACCGCTCATCTCACTTCTCACTTCTCACTTCTCACTTCCCTCCCTCCAGCCCTCTCCCAACTCGCCCATCTCACTTCTCACTTCTCACTTCTCACTTCCCTCCAGCCCTCTCCCAAAACGCTCATCTCACTTCTCACTTCCCTCCCCCCCTCCGAACAAGCCCTCTCCCAAACCGCTCTTCTCACTTCTCACTTCTCACTTCCCTCCCCCCAGCCCTCTCCCAAAACGCTCATCTCACTTCTCACTTCCCTCCCCCCTCAAGCCCCCCTTTCACTATTCACTATTTTCAATCTCCAATTCCCCCTCCATCTCCGCCAGCGAGCGCCAACGGCGCGCCCTACCGAAGCCCCGGGCAACGCCCGGGTCTAACCCACCCACCCGACATGAGCCCTGAAGGGGCGCCCTATCTTTTCCACGGGCACCGCCCTGGAAATCGCCGCCCAACCGCACCGCCCCATCGGACCGAGCCTTCACGCATCACCTGCCATCCCCGCTCCAGCCCCGCTCTCCCCACAAGCCTCCCTCCCAACACGACCTCCCCCCTCAAGCCCCCCTTTCACTATTCACTATTTTCAATCTCCAATTCCCTCCCTCTCCGCCATTGAGCGCCAACGGCGCACCCTATCGAAGCCCGGGGCAACGCCCCGGGTCTAACCAACCAACCAGTCAGAGCCCCGAAAGGGCGCCCTGTCTTTTCCACGGGCATCGCCCTGGAAAACGCCGCACCCCGCCTCCCCCGCTCCAGCTCCCATCCCGATCAGCCAGCGCACTCCATAGAATTGTTAGATCACCCTGCAAACGCATCCAACTCGGATACCTTCAGGAAACATCCAGGCAACTCCGCTGAACATCAACCCGTTAAAGAATCAATAAATACACTATCCACTAACTACACCAGCTTCCACCCCATGCTGGCATTGATCTTGTCCACAATCTGCCGGCGACGAATAGCCGCTACCGAACCCCGCTTCCTCGACAGCTTGCTCTTCTCTACGAGCCACAGGGCATCGCAGCGGCAGAGTGTCTCCCAATCAAGCCCATCGGCGCCGTTGAGCCGGACTTCGGTTTCCTTGGGCGGTCGGTTGGCCCGCTGGGTGGTGCAGAAAAGCACATTCACCCACTCCGCTCTGGCCACACGGTCAGGGTGCGAGACGATGACCGCCGGGTGCGGCCCAGCCTCGCCAAAGTCGTAGGTGTAGATGTCCCACGGCTTCATACTTCGGCAGGCGTAGGAACGCGGAGCTTACGGGCGAGCTTGGCCTCCTCCTCGTTCTCGGCCCCGGTGTACAGGTGCGTGAGGCTCCCTGCCGGGAATCTCTCGCCCTCCACCTCCTCCAATTTCCGCAACGCGGCCCGGACGACCTCGCTCGCGTTGTTATAACGGCCGGATTCAATCAACTGGCGGATAAAACCCTCCCAATGAGTGGTCAGCGCGACGTTCATAATGGACATCTATTGACAACAAATGCACCTTCGTCAAGGCTGCCGCTCGCCCGTTTTCACGCTCGGAGGCGGCCATCGCGACCGTATCGTGCGCTGCAGCTTCTCGCCCATCGCAACCAACGCCTCAGCCACCCCCACTTCCACTCGGGATGACCGCCTCAGCCCTCTCCCAAACCGCTCATCTCACTTCTCACTTCTCACTTCCCACTTCCCCCCCCCAGCCACCGTGAACCCTCACGCCCCTCACTTTTCCCCCCGCCAGTACGCGACCATCTACACCGCACTCGGATGGTTGCGCGGTGCCCTGTACGACGTCGCAACCGGAGACTTCGACAAGGAGCAGATCCAACGCCTCATCGAATCCACTTCGTTAGCCCGGCTATCTGAAATCTCCGGCATAGCAGAAGACGATCTCGCGATCGACTATCACCCCCATCTCACCGAACGCGAGTACCACGCCATCGGCGGCGCACGCTGGCCTGAATGATCATCCCCAGGAGCGCCCGAAACCCGCAAACCCATCCGTGGCCATCCGCGCGATTCGTGGCCTCATTCCCTACCAGCCCCTCCGGTGAAGAAATCACTCGTGCCCATTCGTGAAATTCGTGGTCCTCCACCCCCTCCGTTCAAGCCCCCATCCACCCTCCCCAGAATCCACCGCACCAAAAATCTGCAGAATTCTCCAATCAGGCACGCCCTCGACTCCGCTTCCTCCTGCAGTAACCCCATGACAACTGCGTGTCAGACCCCAACCCAAACGACTCATGGCACCGCTGGATCGCCGAATGCGGCGACGCCTTCCTGCTCTACGCCAGACAACGCGCCAGATCCGAAGAAGACGCCCGCGACCTCGTCCAGGACGCCGTCACCGAATCATGGCAGCGCTCCCACGGCAATGTCCCAGACAAAGCCCTCGTCTTCGCCACCATCCGCCGCCGCGCCATCGATCTCGCCCGCGCCACCGACAGCCGCGCTCGCCGCGAAAACCAATCCGCCCTCGCCCACCCCCCATGGTTCGAACCGGACTTCGCCGCCTCCGACACCCGCGACACCATCGCCGCCGCCCTCCGCGACCTCCCAGACGATCAGCGCGAAGTCGTCAGTCTCCGCCTCTGGGGCGATCTCAGCTTCCCCGAAATCGCCACCATCACCGGCGTCCCCGCTCCCACCGCCGCCTCCCGCTACCGCGCCGCCATCGAGCGGCTTCGCATCGCCCTCAGCCCCGCCTTCGCATGAATGATCCCTTTTACGAATTCGAAGCCCAGCTCCGCTCCGCCAGACCCGCCGCGCTCCCTCCGGAACTCAAGGCCCGTCTCGCCTCCCCACCGGCCCTCCCTAACCGCCGCCGCCGCATCATCCCGTTCCTAGCCTCTCTCTCCGCACTCTCCGCCGCCGCAGCCGCGTGGATCGTCTCCACTAACCACCACATCTGCCCAACACCCCCGGACTCCAACCACCCGCTCGTCGCCCAAAGCAGCGAATCCCGCGTCACCAACCTCCGCCCCGTCGGCATCGTCTCCGACAACCACCAGCGGCTCTGGCGTCTCGTCGAAGTCGCATGGGTCGACTCCGACTCCCTCGTCTCCTCCCCAGACTCCCTCGCCGTCATCTCCCACGAACACCACCGCGCCATCGTCCCCGTCGCCATCACCTTCGAATAACTACACACACCGAACCCCAGTAAAACAACCCACCCATCCTCACATGAAACCCATCATCCTCGCCTCCCTCGCCGCCGCTTCCCTCGCCGCCGCCCAGGCACCTCGCATCATCGACCTCGGTGACGGCTCCAAGGTCGAAATCGACAACGGCCGCGTCAAAATCACCGGCAATTCCACCTCCGGCGGCAGCATCTCCACTTCCTCCTCCAGCCGCACCGACAGCAACGGCAACACCATCACTACCGTCACTAGCGAACGCAACGGCCAGCGCACCACCCGCACCATCGTCACCGACAAAAACGGCCGCATCACCATCGACGGTGCCGAAGCCCCACCCTCGCCAGACCAACCCGCCAACGCCCCAACACCCGACGCCTCCCCAGACCAAGGCGGCTGGCTCGGCGTCCACACAGTCCCGCTCCCCGACGCCCTCCGCGACCAGCTCGACATCCCCCAGGACAAGGGCATCCTCATCGAATTCGTCGCCGCCAACGGCCCCGCAGCCAAAGCAGGCCTCCAACCCAACGACATCATCCTCTCCCTCAATAACAAACCCGTCAGTGATGTCGCCGACTTCAAGGCCCGCCTCAGATCCCTCCCCGAAGGCACCGCCATCTCCATGGACTGTCTCCGCAAAGGCAAAGCCCTCCCCATCAAAGCCGCGCTCGCCTCGCGCCCACCCGAACCCGCCCCCGGCTCCCCTCCCGACGCTAACCCCAACGACAATCAATTCCACTCCCCTGGCTCCTCTAGCTCCTCCAGCTCGTCCGGCGGCTCCTCCTCCTCAGGCTCCCGCCGCCGCACCGTCGTCGTCGAAAAAGACGGCACCACCCGCGTCATCGAAGACGACCAAGCCTCCGACTCCGACGCCTTCGACCTCCTCCTCTCCAACCCCGACGTCCCGGAATCCACCAAAGACCAGATCCGCCGCGCCCGCGAGGAAATCCAGCGCCTCAGCAAACAACCCAACCCAAAACGCTAACCCCCGCTCACCCCAGCACCGACAGCAACGCCCCGGCATGCTCCTTCGGCGACACCTTCGCCAGCACCGCCCTAACCTTCCCATCCTCACCGATCACCACCGTCGTCCGCTCCACCCCCATATATTTCTTCCCGTACATCGACTTCCCCACCCAGACCCCATACGCCTCCGCCACTGCATGATCCGGATCACTCAACAGCGGAAACGGCAACCCATGCTTGCCAATGAACTTCTCATGGCTCGCCACTGAATCCACACTCACCCCGAACACCAACGCCTTCGCCCGCACTTCCTCCCACGCATCCCGCAACCCGCACGCCTGCACCGTACACCCAGGCGTGTCGTCCTTCGGATAAAAATACAGCACCACGACCCTGCCAGCCAACCCCTGCAGCGTCACTTCCTTCCCAACCTCATACCCACCCCCAACCACCACAGCAGCAAACTCAGGCGCACGCGTTCCCACAGCAGGATATTCAGGGCTCTTCTTCTCCATAGTCCCCCATCTACGCCCAAACCGCCTCCTCGGAAGCATCCATCGCAAGCAGTGTGTTTTCACTCATGGTTCATTCGGAAATTGACACCCGCTCCGCGTTTCGGTCATCTCATCCGAATATCAGCCTCCCCCTGCTGCTGTGCCACGCTTCCCCCTGCTCATCTCTCTCCTCCTCCTCTGCCTCGGCTCCGCCAAGGCCCAGTTCCAGACGGTCTTACTCATCGGCTCAGACAACAACACCACCTCCGAATTCGAACAGGAAAACCCGCTCCTCCAGGACTACTACTGGTCCAGCGGCGACTTCACCTCCCTCGGCGGCCTCAACTGGACCACCGGCCAGGAAACATGGAACAGCGGCAACGCCACCGATACCCTCGGCTTCCCCCGCTCCCTCGCCACCAGCCATAGCCAGACCGACATCTACTTCTCCCTCACCTCTCTCCAGGCAGGCCCTAACCAGCCGCTCCGCTTCACCTTCGACCTCTTCGGCCTCAAAGCCAACACCACCAGCGACCTCGAAGCCTCCCTCAATGGCAACCCGGTCTTCTGGTCCGAATCCGGCATCGCCTCCGCCAAGGTCGTCACCATCACCCTCAAAGCCGGTGCCGCCGGTGCCCGCACCGGAACAAACAAACTAACTCTCCGCCGCACCGGCGGCCAACTCGACGCCGGCAGCGCATGGATCCAGTTCGACTTCCTCCGCATGGAAGCCGATTCCTCCCCCCAGTACGTCAGCTCCTTCACCACCTCCAATTGGCTCGTCCGCCCGGGCGAATCCACCTCCCTCAACTGGTCCCTCATCGAACCCACCGCCGCCCTCTCCCTCAATCAGGGCATCGGCGACGTCACCGGCAGAAACTCCATCACCATCACCCCAGCCACCTCCGCCTCCTACATCCTCTCCGCTACCCTCAACGGCCGCACCCAAACCCGCACCGTCACCGTCTTCGTCACCCCATGGCTCGAAATCCTCGAAGCCGGTGCCGACGACACCTCCAACGCAGACTTCAGCCACGAAGACGCCGCCGACGACGACTACTTCTTCGCCGGCAACTTCGCTTCCATCAGCGGCCCAGTCTCCACAGCCCCGGAACCCCTCAACGACGACATCGACACCACCACCCCCGCCGGCCGCACCGGCGACCCGCGCATCGGCTTCGAACGCGCCGTCACCGAATTCGACCCCGTCATCAATCTCCGCTTCATCGGCCAACCCCAGTGGTCCGACCCCGCCGCACGCATCCGCATCACCGCCGACATCCTCAATCTCTCCAGCGCCAGCGGCACCGGCACCCATCAGCTCGAGTTCAGCCTCAATGGCAAGCCTGTCCGCTCCGAAAACGCCATCACCACCATCCGTCTCATCCAGTTCGAAATCACCGGCATCGCCGCCGCCCTCGTCACCGGCCCTAACGTCCTCACTATCCGCCGCACCGGCGGCACGCTCGCAGGTTCCGTCGGCTTCGACTACGTCATGATGGACTGGCTCCCCGGCACCCCTCCCGTCATCTCCAGCATCACAGACGACCCCATCCTCGGCACCCGCACCATCTCATGGCCCGCCCAAACCGGCCGCTCCTACACCATTCAGAAATCCTCCGACGGCGGCACCTCATGGTCCACCCTTGCCATCGGCTTCCCCTCCGGCGGCGCTCCCTCCGCCTCCCTCTCATGGGAAGACCGCGCCACCCCGCTCTCCCAGCCGCGCCCGGACTACCGCGCCCTCCTCGAATAGCTCTCTAACCGGAACCATCACCGCCCCCGCTCCATGAAGCTGCTTCCGGCCCTCCTCCCTTTCCTGCTCGCCGCGGCCTCCCACGCCGCTCCCGTCATCTCCGAGTTCCTCGCCGACAACGACGGGGGCCTCAAGGACGAAAACGGCGACGACGAAGACTGGATCGAAATCCACAATCCCGATCCCGTCCCCGTCGACCTCGCAGGCTGGCGTCTCTCCAATGACGCCTCTCTCCTTTCCGCATGGGGCTTCCCATCGCGGATCCTGCCGCCGGGCGGTCGTTTGCTGGTGTGGGCTTCCAGCAAAAACCGACGCCCGGCGGCAGGCAACCTCCACACCGACTTCAAACTCGACCAGGACGGCGAATACCTCGCCCTCATCTCCCC
>JAIXPK010000169.1 GCA_027486335.1 Verrucomicrobiaceae bacterium
CGCAAGATCGTACCCCCGCGCCGCATCATAACCCGGCACCACCTTCCCAATATCCCCCAGCACTTTCCTCACATACTCCACCATCAGCCGGTAACTCACCCCAGTCTCCGCCGCCTTCGCCGCCCGCATCGCCTCCACATCCTTCCCCGCCTTCCGAAACCCCTCCAGCTGCGCCTCACTGAACGGATACGGCCCCGACCCCGGCGGCCGGAAATCCGTGTTCAGGCTCTTCCCACCCCACGCCGTCTTGATCAGCAGAATCGGCGCTTCCGTCAGCTCCTCCATGTACAGCCCGAACGTGAACTCCGGCCCGATCTTCGGCCCGCCCTGTGCCGCCCCGTACCCAGCCGTCAGCTTCCCCGTCTGCTCCGCCTCCGCACTCCCTAACGACGCAATCCAGACCCGCTCGCACACCTTCGGCCTCCCATCCGCTCCCGTCATCTTCGCCAGCATCGGCATCGTC
Organism: Verrucomicrobiaceae bacterium; assembly: GCA_027486335.1. Lineage (GTDB taxonomy): Bacteria > Verrucomicrobiota > Verrucomicrobiia > Verrucomicrobiales > V1-33 > V1-33. The sequence goes on from JAIXPK010000169.1 coordinate 464, forward strand.
GCCGGATCCATCCCAATGTGCTCAAACGTCCGCACCTGCGCATGCCCCTGCATGTTCGACTGCCCAGCCAGCACATACACCTGCAACCGCCCCTTCGCACCCCCAGCATCCTCACCCCTCACTCCCCCAGCCACCCCACACCCCAGCAAAGCCAAACCCCGCAACACCAGTCGTCGATGAATTGATCTCATATGTTTTCTCAGAAATTCCTCCCTCCCCTTCCCGCAATACCCCAACCCACGCCACTCCGCGTACCCGGTTCCCCCACCACCAGTTCCCTCGGGTGCGACCGGCAAATCATGTGGGCGAGCCTGCCAAGCATGGGAGCGCCGCCGTCCCGAGCGGCCTTTCGACTTGCCGCAGGCCATGCTTCCACTCCGGGGCGCAGTGCGCCTGGGCCGGTTGGTTCAAGCCGCCCGAGGACGGCGGCGCTCCCAGGGAACACATGATTTCGCGGTCACACCCGTTCCCTCCGCCCATCCCGTCCATCACCTCACCGCGGACACCAGAGCTTCCTGAGCAGGCAACGATGGGGGGACATTCCTGTCCCCCACCCCGCCGTAGCAAGGCCGTCCCGGCCTTGTCGCTGCCCCAGCAATGCACTATCCACCATGCTCCAGCCCTCACTTTTCAACGTCGCCTCCCACAAAGCCACCCTCGCCCTTCACCCTCAGCCACAGAATCATGGAGCAAATCTTCGCTCATGAAACTCAAGCCCCGTCATGCCTTCATTGTGATAAATGTCATAAAAGCTCCCCGGACCGCTATCAACGGTGTAAATGCAGATGTTCCCGACAATCCTGAACAGCCAATCATCCGTGAAGAAGTCCGACCGAAACACCTCCATGCCGCCTGAACCTGCGATGATCGCTCCATTGGAGATTCGACGATAATCTGTCAGAGAATAGTCCAGCGCGTCGTATATCCGGCTAAAATGCACAAGGTGACAGAGATTCCCGTCAACGAAAAAAGGTAAATGCTCAACGCTTCCTTTGAAGCGATTGCGAAAGCGAAACCGCTTATCCGCCGCATCTCGAATTGCAAGCGCTCCACTTCTGAATTGGAAGAGATCACCCTCCAGTTCACTTCTTCCCTCCGACGGCATATCGAACGCCTGCCATATACCTTCAATGGCTTCCGTTCTCGCCAACATGGCGTCGACAGCCGCCCATCTCGGACTATTGGCACCCTCGGGATAGAACGCCTGCCGATAAGTGTCGTCATCAGGATATACGGCAAATATTCGTCTGCACATGATTTGACGCTTGGCTCAACGGGAACCGCATTCTTGTACGCACACCGAAGCGTCCCCCGCAACACAGATCGCCAACCGCCCCTCAGCCACCGCAGCCCTCCGCCGACCACCAAAACCCATCCCAACCTCAATAAACCGCCACACGTCCCCACCACCCAGGCGAACCCACTCCTCAATCTGATAAGGTTTTTCGCAGACTTTTCGCAAATCCAAAATAGCACCCAAACCCTGCCGCACCGCCCCCGCCCCAGCAAGGAAGTTTTCACCGGACACGCCACACCATCCGCCCGATCAGCCCCCTCCGTCAATAAGGTCAATCAGGTCAATAACGCCACCTCCATCCCGTCCATCCCGTCCATCCCGTCCACCTCCTCACCAACCAGCACATTCCCCTTCCCCTCGAGCCTCGAAGACCACCTTGTCCACAAAGACCCAGATGCCCCTCGCCGGCGTCATCAATCTCATGCCTTCTCAAAGCTCCTGGCCAGCGGCACTCGCTCGGGATACGGGCCCAGAAACTCCTCCCAAGGATTCGTCCACAGCGGTTCACCGGGCTCCTTAAGCCACACCGGAGCATAAGCCACTCCAGGAACCTTGAGTTCCTTGAGCACCTGACGAAACCGCTGCGACACGACAATCGGGGGAAACCGATCATTGTTTCCCATCCCAACATGTTCTTGGCAGACCGCGATGTCGAATTCTCCAAGTGCCTCGACTTCGGACCGCAAAAACACCTTTTCCTCCGACATGTAGGGCCCGCATTCGTAATGACACCCCCGATTCTTCGTGAGTTCCGGCCCACACGGTTCACCCCAGTCATCGTAGAGCGGAAGGCAGCATCGCGGCATCGTCACCGTACTCCATGGCTCCCAGATCGCCTGGTGCTGCGGTTTCCGGTTCAGTATCTCAATCTCGCGAACGGCAGATCCCCTAAGATTCCGTTTTGTCAGTTCCTCCTTGAGCCACGTGTTCATCCCACGGACAACATATGGATCCAGCCGCCCAAACGGTTTCGGCTCTTCCAAGAGCTTGTTCCCGATCACCTGGAGGGGGCCGAAATCCTCCCTCGGTCCCATCTTTGCCATCCGCTTGGTTCCATACAGTGATAGGAACGGAGCATTCTCCAACTCGGCAGAAGTGTATTCCCGACGGAGGCTTTGAAAGAAGTAGCGGTCGAGCAACCGCCGATTCCAGGCCCTGTAGGGTGTCGGCAGACGGCGCATACGACTCCTGATATACCGGAGGATTTCTTGTGCCTTGATGTCTCCAAGTTCGTATTCGAACACACGCGCGCGGCTGCCTCGTGGTTGTGATTCCCTTATCAGGGCCGAATCAGGCTTTTGGGCATCCCCCATCAGGTTCACCAAATCGTCCATTGTGTCGCACGGCACTACCAGACTGATATCATCATGCGGGTTTTTCTTCTCCGTTATGATCAAATCTCCGCAGAGCTTCATAAGCTTAACTGATGATGATGCACGCCGATGGGTTCCGCCACCTAAATTTCCCCTCTCCCACCGCCGCCCTCAGACCACCAACGCCCATCCCTTCCTCAATAAACCCCCACGCGCCCCCACCACCCAACCGAACCCGCTCCTCAATCTGATCAGGTTTTCCGCAGATCTTTACATTCTCCAGCATAGCACCCAAACCCTGCCGCACCGCTCCCGCCCCAGCAAGGAAGTTTTCACCGCCCCCGCCCCGCCATCCGCCCCCTCCGCCCCCTCCGTCAATCAGGTCAATAAAGTCAATCAGGTCACCTCTGTCCCACCGCCAGCCGTCCCGTCCGCCAACCTCGGCCCGCTCACCCCCCCACCCGAACTCAATCTGCCGCCAAAAAGGGAACGAAGACACGGCCCCCGCCCTCACCATACTCCCACTCACATCGTCTCAGGCGACCTGAGTCACCAGAACCACTTTATCGAAACTCAATGCTGCCAGATGCTGCGGTCGAATCATGAAGTGCCCGCGCCCTCCATAGAGCCAGGAGAAATCAAACCCGTCATCCGAATCAATCTGCAATAGCTGAACCCAATCCTTATCGTTTCGAATTGCAGCTACCCGATCCCCGGGTGATAGCTTTTCGACACCCTCTGGCGGCAAGTAATCTCCGCAGCCCTCTATCGGTGACTGCAAGGTATCCGGAAACCCGCCCAAAATGTGATGGGGATGCGGTGATTCCATTGTGCTGGACAAATGCGGCAGCTTGTACCGAAGGGTTGCATTCACACTCCACCCCACGGACATGCGCAACCCTCGGCGTGGCAGCACAAACCTTGACTCACCGATAACCTTCTCCGAGAACTCCGCCGGCAGAATCGGCGGGATCGCCGGAGCAAGAGGGCATCGATTCGGTAGATACTCAACCAGCCAATCCGGACCAACGGATCCCGTATGCGGGTGATCAACCTTCTGCGGCGTCGCGAAAAACAGAAGCAACCCTTCAGCCGGGAGCGGCAACACACGCCCAGCCAATGAAGACACCTCTTCAAGATCAATCTGCGCAATGAAGGTCAGCGGCCCAGCCAGATACTGCTCCTCGGAATATCGCACCTTCTGCTTTCTCTTTTCCTCACTCGAAAACGGCCACCGGAACCCATCGGGCACTAACGGCACGCCCCCGAAATACGACCTGCCTCCCGACGCGACACCAGCCGGATGTAAGTGCACGCATCGGACGCAGCTCGCCTCAATCGTCTTGATCTCTTCGGCACTTGCGCCAGCAGCCTTCGCTTTCTCGAGTATCGGATTCATGTTGGCTATTGCAGACCCGGACTGGAAACCCCGTTTTCACTATCAATTCCTCAGCAATGCCCGCACATCTTTCAGAATCAGACACAGGCGAAACGGATTGTCCGCGAATGCCTCAAAGTGAAACTTCTCGTAGAACCGCTTGGCCGCTTCATCCTTTGCGTCCACCACCACCGCCCGCAGTCCCGCTATGTCTGCCGCCGACAATGTCCGCAGGAGGGCATCCCGCAGAAGTTCCTTGCCGAGGCCCAGCCCGGCAAATTTCCGCCCCACTGCCAGCCTCGCCAGCAGCATCACCGGAACGGGATGCCGAGCCAATCCCTTGGTGACACGGCGGGGGGCCGCGCCAAACTCAACCGAGCCGTAGGCCAAGGTGTAGTAGCCCGCGATCTCCCCTCCTGAAAGCGACACATAGGAGCGGGCCCCATCGCCCGCCTGTGCCTGATAGGCGTGCTTCTGAAGATACCAGTTCAACTCCGCAACGCCGCAGTCAAAGCCCGCTACAGGGTCAGACGAGGCCAGCAGGCGAGGCCTCAGAAATGGGAAATCAGCCATCCTGGAAGCGGCTTTCCCTGCCCAATAATTCCCGCAGCGCAGGGAGGTCTTTCGGTGGGGCATCCAGACGAGCCACGAACTCATCCCAATCCCGCCGCGTGAGCTTGATCCCGTAATTCTCGGCCACGCGTCTCTCGGCATCAGGCCACACAAGCCCCATCACATATTGCGTAATGGTCTGCCCAGCAAGCTCAGCCGCCGCGGCAATGACCCGCTTCTTCTCATCATCCACCCGGATGTCGATTCTGGTAATGGTTGCCATGTTGCCTCCTTCTCACCAAGCATACCACCGCCGTGTGGGCGTTGTCCACACGAATCAAACTCGTTGGACCCCTGACCTACAGAAATTCAAAGAGATCACTTTTCCCAG
>JAIXPK010000364.1 GCA_027486335.1 Verrucomicrobiaceae bacterium
TCCTCGAAACCGCCAAAGGCAAGGTCGCCGTCATGAACGCCCAGGGCCGCACCTTCACCCACCAGCCCCTCGAAAACCCGTTCCTCGCCACCGCCGCAGAAGCCGCCCGTCTCCGCGAGGAAACCCCTGTCATCTTCCTCGACTTCCACGCCGAAGCCACCAGCGAAAAAATCGCCATGGGCTGGCACCTCGATGGCGTCGTCTCAGCCGTCGTCGGCACCCACACCCACGTCCAGACCGCCGACGAACGCATCCTCCCCAACGGCACCGCTCACCTCACCGACGCAGGCATGTGCGGCCCAGAAGACAGTGTCATCGGCTCCCGCGTCGAACCCGTCCTCCAGCGCTTCCGCACCAGCATGCCCGCCCGATTCTTCGTCGCCCAGGGCCCCGTCCGCGTCTCCGGTGCCTGCATCGACGTCGACACCGCCACCGGCCGCGCCGTCAGCATCATCCGCGTCTCCGAACGCTGGTCCGAACCCTGACCACCCACCCGCCGTAGCAAGGCCGTCCCGGCCTTGTCTCCTAACCAGCCAGCCGCACCACCGCCCCTCCACTCCCCCAGCCCTCCCTCTCGCCCTCCTCCTTCCCCAATCCCCCCCACCAGCCCGCCCCATCGGCTTGCACTCCTCCCCAGCGGCATCCATGAACCCCATCATGGCTTCCTCCGCTCCCGCCCTCCCCGAACTGCTCGCCCCAGCCGGCAACTTCGAATGCGTCCGGGCCGCCGTCGCCAACGGCGCCGACGCCGTCTACTTCGGCCTCCCGCGCTTCAACGCCCGTCTCCGCGCCGACAACTTCACCGAAGCCGATCTCCCCTCCGTCATGCAGTTCCTCCACGACCGCGGAGTCCGCGGCTTCGTGACCATGAACACGCTCATCTTCACCAGTGAACTCCCCGCCGCCGCCGACCAACTCCGTCTCCTCGAAGCCTCCGGCGTCGACGCCATCATCGTCCAGGACATCGGCCTCGCCCTCCTCGCCCGCGCCGTCGCCCCTAACCTCGAACTCCACGCGAGCACCCAGATGACCATCACGTCTCCGGAAAGCCTCGCCCTCATGAACCGTCTCGGGCTCGACCGCGCCGTCCTCGCACGCGAACTCTCCCTCCGCGAACTCGAACGCTTCAAGGACTCCGGCGTCCCGCTCGAGGTCTTCGTCCACGGAGCCCTCTGCGTCGCCTACTCCGGTCAGTGTCTCACCAGCGAAAGTCTCGGCCACCGCAGCGCCAACCGCGGCGAATGCGCCCAGGCCTGCCGCATGCCCTATCAACTCGTCGTCGACGGCCAGACCCGCGACACCGGCGGTCGTTCCTATCTTCTCTCCCCTCAGGACCTCGCCGCCGTCGACGAAATCCCTAACCTCGTCCAGCTCGGCATCCGCAGCTTCAAAATCGAAGGCCGCCTCAAATCCCCCGAATACGTCGCCGCCGTCACCCGCGTCTACCGCAAGGCCATCGACGCCGCCCTCGACGGCCGCGACCACACAGAAACCATCACCCGCAGCGACTGGTACGATCTCCAGATGACCTTCAGCCGCGGTCTCTTCAGCGGCTGGATGCACGGGGTCGATCACCAGCGGCTCGTCGACGGTCGCTTCGCCAAAAAACGCGGCCCCATCGTCGGCCACGTCGCCGCCTCAGGCTCAGACTGGGTCGAACTCGACCGCGTCGGAGCCGCCCTCAAACCCGGCGACGGGGTCGTCTTCGACACCGGAGGCGACACCAATCGCGAACAAGGCGGCTTCGTCTTCTCCGTCGAACACCGCCGTCTCTCCTTCCAGCGCGGCAAAATCGACTTCTCCCTCGTCCCTCCCGGCACCCGGGTCTGGAAAACCAGCGACCCAGCCATGGAACGCCGTCTCCGCTCGTCATGGCAGGGCGATATCAAACCCCAGCGCACCATCCCCCTCTCCCTCGTCGTCTCCGGCCAACCCGGCGAACCACTCGTCGTCGCCGTCGCAAACTCCCCCATCAGCGCCACCTCCGCCATCCCGCTCCAGCCCGCCGAAAAACGCCCGCTCTCCCCAGCTACCCTCACAGAACAATTCGGCCGTCTCGGCGGCACTCGCTGGCACCTCGCCGACCTCGTCTCCCACCTCCCGGACGACGTCATGCTCCCCGTCAGCGAACTCAATCGCCTCCGCCGCGCCCTCGTCGCCTCCCTCGAAACCGCCACCCCCTCTAACCCAATCTCCGCCGCCCCCGCCACCCCGCGACCTTCCCTCACAGATCTCCTCCACCCCATCACCACCGCCCGCACCGCCGACCCGGTCCTGACACCAGATCTCCGCGTCCTCTGCCGCAACCGCGCCCAGCTCATCGCCGCCGCCAACGCCGGCATCTCCACCGCCTACCTCGACCTCGAAGACATCCGCGGCTACGCCGACGCCGTCGCATGGGCCCGCTCGGAATCCAATCTCCGTCTCTTCCTCGCCACCCCCCGCATCCAGAAAGCCGGCGAACAGGGCTTCTTCAAACTCATCGAACGCGCCAACCCTCACGGCATCCTCGCCCGCAACCCAGGCGCAGTCGACCACTTCTCCTCCGCCGGCTTCGAAACCGTCGGCGACTTCTCCCTCAATGTCGCCAACCCCCTCACCGCCCAGTGGTACCACCAGCTCGGCCTCAACCGCCTCACCATCTCCTGCGACCTCAGCGCCCCCCAGGTCACCGACCTCCTCCTCGCCGCTCCTCCCTCATGGTTTGAACTCATCCTCCACCAGCACATGCCCATGTTCCATATGGAGCACTGTGTCTTCGCCGCCTTCATGTCCTCAGGCTCCTCCTTCCTCGACTGCGGCCGACCCTGCGATCACCATAAGGTCTCCCTCCGCGACCGCGTCGGCATGGAACACCCGCTCAAAGCCGACGCCGGCTGCCGCAACACGCTCTTCAACGCCGTCGCCCAAACCGGCGCACGCCACTTCTCCGAACTCCGCGCCGCAGGCCTCGCCAACTTCCGCATCGATCTCCTCGACGAATCCCCCGACGAATCCCTCCACATCCTCAACGCCTACTCCCATCTCCTCTCAGGCCTCGCCGACGGCTCATCCCTCTGGCGCGACCTCAAAGCCCTCTCCCAACTCGGCGTCACCTCCGGCACGCTCCGCGATTCCCCCGAATCCTGAATCCCGTCCTCTCCAGGGAAAAATCATCAGGCACCGCATTCACGTGTAACTGCACGCCGTCTCCCGTCGCCATGTACCATGGAGGGCCGAAAGGCCTCGCGCCAACCTCACCTCCCCTTAATAACAAAGAAGCAACACCCATGAAAACACTCGTTCTCTCCCTCCTCCTCACCCCCGTCCTCGCCTTCGCCCAGGACGCCGCCAAACCCGGCAAGCCAGGCAAAGGCGGCAAGCCAGGCGGCAATCGCCCCTCCCCGGAAGACCAATTCAAGAAGCTCGACACCAACACCGACAGCGCCGTCTCCCTCGACGAATTCAAGGCCGGCCCCATGGGCAAAAAAGACCCAGTCAAAGCCGAAGAACTCTTCAAGAAGCTCGACAAGGACTCCGACGGCAAACTCACCGTCGAAGAATTCAAAACCCGCGGCCCTCGCAAAGGCGGTGACAAAAAACCCGGTGGCCCCAAGACCGACGCCCCAGCCGCACCAGCTGCCCCGGCCCCAGCCGCACCAGCCGACGCCGAAAAGAAGTAACTGACACGGAGGCGCTCCGCCGCCTCCCTCCCACGGTCAGCGCCCCAACAGCCTGACCAACCCTCTCACGCCGTTCCCCGCTCACCCGGGGAACGGCGTTCTGCTGCTTATCAAAATCAATTCACCCTCACAGAGGCCATCGCTTTCCAGCCATCACCCCCATGATGCGGGAAATCCCCGCCACTACCGGATTCCAACCGTGACAAGGCCGCCCCGCCCCCCTCCCCCCCCCCCCCCCCCCCCCCTCCCGGCCCAACGGGCCCCAAGAACCAAGCCCAGGGACGAAGCAAAGCGAAGGCCCTGGGTATGCCGCGATTGTAAATCCAGGCGCTCCAACGGGGCGCGAGACCGCCAAGCAAAGCGCAGGCCTACCCTGGGTCCACCCCAAAAAAACCCAAGCCCAATGGGATTGCGCACCCATACCGTCCCCACCAGCTACCTCCGTAACAAGACCGTCCCGGCCTTGCCTCCACCTTAGCCTGCCTCCCCCCAATCCCAACGGGATTGCGTCCCAAAGCCCTGGGTTGGCCTGCACCACGCAGGCCTACCCTGGGTCTACCCAAAAAAACCACCAACCCCAACGGGGTTGCGTCCCCCATACCGTCCCCGGCCAACGGCTATTCCTTGGGCGGCCACCCTCAGAGTTGCATCTTTGCGGCTAGCACCATCCTCAACATCATGGAGCGAATCTGCGCTCGCGAAACTCAAGCCCCGTCATGCCTTCATCGTGATAAATGTCATAAAAGCTCCCCGGGCCGCTATCAATGGTGTAAACACAGATGTTCCCAACAATCCTGAATAGCCAATCATCCGTGCAGAAGTCCGAGCGAAATACCTCCATGCCGCCCGAGTCTGCGATGATTGCCCCATTCGAAACGCGATGGTGGGGTGAAAGCTCGTAATCCAATGCCTCATGCCTTTTGGTAAAGTGAATCAGGCAGCATGGCTCTCCATCAACCGTAAAGTCTAGAAACTCAGCATGCCCTTTAAATCTCTTTCGGAAACCGACTCTCTCTTCAGCCGTACTCCTGATAGCCAATGTGCCCATTCTGAAATAGAAGAAATCGGCAGTGAGCCTGCTTCGTCCAAACGAGCCAATGTCGATACTCGTCCAACGATCTGCAATAGATTCCACTTTTCCAATCAACGCATCAACCGGTTCCCAGTTCGGATGGTTTTCACCCTCTGGGTAACAAGCCTGAAGATATTTGTCGCCATCAGGGAATACATCCATTATTCGCTGTTTCATCTAACTGAGAATCATCCGCAGCAGCACTGCCTCGGCAAGGGAAAAGCCCCGGATCCAGTCCCCAAGAAAGTCAGGCACAGCCGGTTCTGCAATCCGCAGCAGATCCAGCAGCTCCTCACCACCTCGCTTCAATCCCAGCCTCTCGCCGTCGCCCACCATCCCATTCCTCCCATTGGCCCAGCAAACCCTATCGTCTCCCTCCTCAGAAACCATCCGTGCACATCCGTGAAATCCGTGGTTCAAAACCCCTCCCCCCACCATCCCCCCCGATCCACCGCCTGAGATCCCTCTCCGTTCTCGCCCCCCAAACCAGCCCCATCTCAAATTTCAAATCACAGGCATCCCACAGAAGCAGAGCTGATTTGCGTTAGATAGCGGCCGAAAAAGCGGGTGGCCAGGCGGCGGAATCGTGCTGGATTGGTGGTGTTATGCAAATCAA
>JAIXPK010000070.1 GCA_027486335.1 Verrucomicrobiaceae bacterium
GCGCTGAATCAGTTTTTTGAAGAAGCCAGCCATGCAAGCCGCAGGGCATAAGGCCGCACGCGCTGATTGCAAGATTCAATCCGCGCACCCGCCGCCGCCCCGTCCACATCATTTCCGGCCAGCCGCCGTGCGCCGGCGACGCAGGAACGGCACCGCACCAGCCAAAGCCAGCGCCGCACTCCCCGGCTCCGGGACATACGTCAGCGCAATGTCATTCCCATCCGTGCCCGCCAACCCGGATTCCTGATACGTGATCGTCCAGTAATCATCAGGATCCGCCGACCCGCTAGCCGCAAATTGCGATCCTTCCGGCAACCCGGTGAACACGCCCACCACCGAATCCAACGACCCGTCATTCTCCCACAACAGCACCTTCGAAAGCACGTCCGGAACGAAATCACCAGTCAACTCAACCACCAAGTCCCCATTCAGACTCAGCGTCCCAGTCGTCGCCAGCTGCGACAACCCAGTCGCTGGCGTCAGGCCACCAACGTCAAACCGGAACACCGTCGCCGCATCAGACGAGAACGATCCCGTCGAGAACCGCCCGATCGGCGTGATGATCCCTCCGGAACTCGTCACCGATCCCGTTGTCCCAGACCCGCTCAGCACCGCCCCAAGATTCACCGTCATCGCACTGAACGCCGCACTCCCATCCACCCGCAATTCCCCGCCATTCACCACCGTCGCTCCAGTATACGTCGACACACTCGCCGGAGCCAACCGCAGGGTCCCCGCACCCTCCTTCGTCAACCCGCCCGCCGCAGACGCAAAGTCCGCCGACTGATTCAACAACGGCGTGCTCACCGTCAGATCCGCACCCGAATTCCCCGTCGCATCCGCCACGTTGAACACCGTGTTCGCTCCAAGGTGGTTCCCCTTCCCATTCCCTGTCTCGATCGACGAAGCCGCCGACCCGCCCACCGCCACCGATCCGCGGAACTGATACCCCTGATAGCCACCAGTGTCTGTCGCCGACTGCGTCAGCGTCCCCCCATTCAACTCCAGATTCCCCAGCACGTTGTACCGTGTGCTCGTCAGGGTCCCGCCATTGATTGCCGTCGTCGGCAGATTCGGATTACCCGACCCGTTGCCGTAAATGTTGTTGCTCGTGAAGCTCAGGATCGCCCCAGTCCCAACCGTGATCCGGCGACCAGCCGCATTCGCCACACCCAAGGGCCCCGAGCTGCCATTCGCCGCCGCCGCAGAACTCGCGACCAGCGTCCCCCCATTCACCGTCACGTTGCCCGTGAAATTGCTCGCCCCCGCCGCCAGCGTCAGCGTCCCCGCTCCCTCCTTCACCAGCGCAGTCCGCCCGCCGATCGTCCCATTGAACGCCGTCGCCGGTGTCGTCGCCTGGTTCACCGTGAAGGTCGCCAACTGCCCCGCGTTGCTGTTCGAAATCCCCTTCGTCAGGGTGTTACCAGTCGCCGCCGCCCACTCCAGCCCAGCCACCGTCTGATTGAACCCGTTCAAATCCACCGTCGCCGCCTGGTCAGTCGCTTGGCCAATCACCAATCGACCATTCGTCGCCAGCGCATCATGCGCACCCAGCCGGATCGTCCCGAACGCCGCACTCGCCGAACGGAAATTGTTACCAGTCGAATTAATCACAGCCACCGCACCATCCGTCACCGCAAGCGTCGATCCCGCCGACGGCAGATCGACTCTCCCGTTCACCACGTGAGTCCCCGTCCCTCGAAGGAACAGAACGTTCGAAAATGGCGACAAGCCGCTCTCCACAAACGCTCCCGGGCTCGTCTCCGAGAAATTCCCGTTATAGGTCGTCACCCCGCCTGCCGCCGCGTTGAACTGCACAATCGTACTCCCCGAAACCGTAACCGGGCCATTGATTGCCACCGCACCAGACGTGTTCATCCCAGACCGCAGACTCAGCACCGCCGTTGGCAGCGCCGATGTAAAGTTCAACGTCGTCGCCGCAGGCAAGGTCACCCCGCCTCCCAGCGTCAGATTGTTCGCATTCCCTGTCGTCACCGACGCAGCCGGGTAATTCACCGTGATCGACCTAGCATTTGGCACCGCCGCCTGATTCGGAATCGTCAGTGTGCTCAGAATGTTGCTCGTCGCATCCACCGAAATATCTCCACTGAACCCCGCATTGCTCCCGCTCAACGTGTACGTGGTGTTGGAATTCGCAGCCGCCGCCGTTCCCGTCGTGCTGAACCGCAACGCCCCGCCCCCACTCAAATTGCCGGGAATCGCGTACGTCACCGCAGTCGTCCCACTGTGCGCAATCGTCCCGCCTCCCGTTCCAACCGCAACATGGCGCGCCGCACCAAGATCAATCGCTGTCGTTCCGTTGTACGCCAACCGCCCGCCGTTGCTCAACGCAATGCTGTTCCCCGCCGCTCCGCTCCCAAGGCTGTTCGCATTGCCGATCGCCACCGTGCCCCCGCCAATGCTCGTCACTCCCGTATGCACGTTCGGCCCCACAAGGGTCAGCGTCGAAGCCCCAGTCTTCTCAATCCCAGTCACCCCGGTCAATTGGTTGTCCGTCGTGCTCGTCAGCGTGTAGTTCGTCGTTTCCGACGTCACCGCCACCGCCGCAGGTGCCAGCTTGCCAGCCAGCGTCACCGAAGGATTCGCACCACCCTCTGCAAACGTCACTCGGTCCAAATTGAAGAACACATCCTCTCCCGGTGTGCTGTTCGTCCAGTTCTTCGCCGCATTCAGGTTCCACACACCACTCTCCACTCCAGACCAGTTCAGATTCAATCCCGCCGTAATGTCGACATTGATAGCACTGCCAGAATCAATCACCGTCGGCGCCGTCCGGAACGTCGCCACATCCGCCACCTCAAACGTCCCACCTCCACTCCGCGAGCCATACTGAATCGCCGCATACAAGCCCGTGCCAGCAGGAGCCGCCGTCAGGTTTAGTACCGTCCGCCCCACCGAGTTCAACACGCCTGTCGTCAGCGCCACCGGCGTCGTCGGGTCAAAATGCAGGGTGTTCACTACTCCCGCGGTCGTCCCAAGGTTCAAGGTCGTCACCTGCTGCGGCTCACCAGACAACGCTGCGCCATCCGCCACCGAAATCACCCCGGCACCAAGATCACTCGGCACATCCAGTCGACCCGCACCCACCGTCACATTCCCCGTAAATCCAGCAAGGCTCCCCGTCAGCGTCGTCGTGCCCGCACCCTGCTTCACCAGATTCGCCGTCGTCCCGGCACTCGCCAGATTCGCCGAAACCGTCTGCGCCGTCGTCGTGCTCAGATTCACCGACCCACCACCCGTCAGACTCAAGGTCCCCGTCCCGCGCACGTTCTGGCTCAAGGTAAACCCGTTGCCCGCTCCATTCGTATCCAGCGTCGTCGTCGTCCCACCCACGGTGTCAATCACCGCGTTCAACGGCACCGTGATCGCCGCACCCGTCCCGGTCCCCGACCCCGTGTTGTCCACCCGCACCGTGCCACCACCAAAACTCACCGCCGCACTAGCATTCCGCTGAATGATCCCCCAGTTGCTCCGCAGGTTCAGCACACCCCCGCTCAGATTATAGCGGTCAATCCCGTCCGGCATGTTCACCGCAGCCCCCGTGTCTCCGCGGTTGTCGAGCACCACCCAGTTCGTCGTCACCGTACCGCCCGTCTGATTGAAAATCCCCGTTCCATCAATCCCTAGATAAATCCCCCCACCGGAAATCACCGGCGTCGCACCACCGGAAATATTATTGTCACCAGTCACATTCGCGCCACCCCCGGCTGCCGTCGATGGCGTCAGCGCCGGCGACGCCCCAGTCAGCGTCAACTGGCCACCACTCATGTTGTAAACCGACGTGTTCGTCCCGAAATGCCCCACCCGAACCTGCCCCACCACACCCACATCCCCACCACTCTGATTCACCGTCCCACTCATGCCCCCCGCCTCAGAAACCCCAAGGTAGTTCGCACGAATCGTCGCTCCCGGCACAATGTTCAGCGTCGCATTGTTCTGCCCCGACGCCACCGCCAACCGTTCCGCCGTCAGCGCCCCCGTGATCGTGGCCACAGCATTCGCACGCGACTGACCAACCCGCACCGATCCGCCCGCCGCATGCGCGGCCGCTCCAAGCGTGATCGCATTCCCACCATCATTGAACCCGGGACCTGTTGCGTCCAAGTCGACAAACGTGTTCGTCAGCGTCGTCCCCGTCGCCGTAATCGTCTGCCCAGGTGCCAGCGTGTACCCATTCGACCGGTCAAACCCAATCGCTGCAATCGACGCATCACCATTCAACATCACCGTCCCCAGCCCCAGTGTCCCCGTCGTCCCGCCATTCCCCACATTCAATCGCTGGGTCCCCGTCGTCCCACCAGAATTGATCCAGACGTTCCTCAACGGATTCGCCCCGGAACTGTTATCCCCCGTCAGCACAATCGTCGTGCCCGAACCTCCGCCACCCACAACCAGCAGATCCGTCGCATTCGTCGTGCTGATCGACCCCGAAATCGTTGCCGTGCCACCATACGACTGAATCTTCGTGTTGCCACTGATACGAATCCCCCCGGCCAGCGTCGACCCGTTGTCAATCCGCAAGGCCCCAATCCCGCCGTATGCCAGCCCAGTTCCCGCCGCAGGTGTCCCACCCGCCACCTCGGAATAGCCAGTTCCCGTGATCGTAAAGTTGTTATTGAACGTATTGCCGCCCGCCAGCCACACCTGCGCGCCGTTTTCCACAATCACTCCGGCCGAACCAAGGTTCGCCGCCGTCATCTGCGCATTCGTCCGATACGTCCCAAGCGCCCCAGCAACCGATGTCGTGAACCGCCACGTCCCACTGAATCCGGAATTGTTCCCCGTCAGCGACACGTCGCGCACCGCCGCGCCAGCCGCCGTATGCGGATTCACCTCCACCGTTCCAGCCCCGGAAATGCTGCGCGAAAACGCAATGTTCCCGTCATCCCGCGTCAATTTCAGAAGCGCTCCCGACGCCACATTCACCCCGCTCGTCCCGGACAATACCACGTTGCCAGTCACGTCGTGGTCCAGTTCCAGCGTCCCCGCAGCAATCGTCGTCGCCCCAGTATACGAATTCGCCGTCTGCAGCAACACCGTGCCATCACCAGTCTTCGTCAGCCCGCCCGCTCCCGTAATCCCAACCGCACCCACCCCCGTCAACGCGTACGGCGTCGTCGTCGTATTCGTGAAAGTCACCGCAGCAGGCGTCACATTCCCAGTCACCGAGATCGCACTGCCACCCGCACCCAGCGGACCGTCACCAAACACCACCGAATCATATTCAAGGTACTTCGCCGCGCCCCCGCCAGTCTCCAGCTTCCAGTTCTCCGTCGTATTAACATCCCACTTCCCATCCACCCCGCCAGTCCACACCACCCGGTCATTCCCAGTCACTTCCAGCGCAAACGACGAACCCGTATCCACAAGATTCCCCGTCATGTGCCCCGGCAACGCCGCCGCAAACGCCCCCAGCCCCGGACTCGCACCTGTGTAATTCAGCAGCGGATACGTCCCGTTCGCAATCAACCCACCCGCCTGCGGCACCGCCAGCGTCACCGTCCCGCTCCCCGTCGTCAACGCACCAGCATTGATCGTGTCCTGCACCGTGCCCACTTGCACCCGCACCGTCGCATTGCCAGCTCCAAAACTCAATCCTGGCACGCTCAACGTCCCCGCCTGCCCAATCGAAGACGCCGCCACCGTCCCCGCATTGACACTCAACGCTCCAGTCGACGTCACATTCCGCAGCACCAGCGTCCCCGCCCCGTCCTTGCTGAACCCAGCTCCCGCCGTAATCGCCGCTCCGTTCACCGTCAGGTCATCTACCGCAAGGGTATCCGCGACCGTAAACGACCGACTCGTCCCGCCAAAGTTAATCGTGCCGCCCACCCCCGCATTGATCGTGTGCGCCGCCACACTCGTCGGCGTCGATACCGTCGTCACATTCCCATTAAGGCTCAGGGTCCGGGCCCCCAAATTCACCGTGCCCGTGAAATTACTCCCCACCCCGGCATTCCCAAGGCTCACGCCCGCAAGGCTCTGATTAAAGCCATTCAGATCCAGCGTCCCGTTCGCCGACCCGCCCAGCAACGGAGCCAATCCCACCGGAATCCCGTTATTTGCCCCCGCCAGCACCGTCCCCGTCACCAAATAGGTCCCGCCAATCGACCCACCCCCGTTGAAAATCACCCGGCCATCCCGCTGCGACAAACCAAGCGCAGCCCCGCCATTCACCGCACCCGCCAGCACCAGTTCGTTGCCCACTGCCCCACCACCCACCAGCGCCCCGCCTGCCGCCGGCATCGCATTGAATGTCACCGTGCCGTTCACCGTCGCCCGACCAGTCCCCGTCTGCTGAATCAACCCCTGCCCAACCGCTCCCGCCTGCGCAGTCCCGATCACCAGGTTGTTCGCAATCCCCACCCCACCGTTGATGAACAGTCGCCCACTCCCGGAATTCCCGTAAGTAATCGTACCGGACCCGGCCGCCGTCGCATGGTTCAACTGCAGAACCCCCGCGTTCAGATTCACCCCGCCACCAAAAGTGTTCGCACCGCCCAGCACCCACGTGCCCGTCCCAGCCTTCGTCACCGACACCGTCCCCGCTCCATTCCCAATCACCCCGGATGCCGTGCTCGCTGTCGTGCTCGTCCCGCCCAATGTCAGCACCCGAGCCCCCGCCACGTTCGACGTCACACCGTTCAGCACCGTCAGCGCTCCCGTGTTGTTGTTGTTCGCCCACGTCTGATCCGCAGCCAGGAGAATACTCACGTTCTGATTAGCCGTCGCAGACCCCACCGTGATCGCTCCCGTACCCGACTTAACGATCCCGTCCGCCCCCAGCGTCAGCGCCCGGTTCGTCCCGCCACCCTGCAAGCCCACCGTCGCACCTGACGTGAAAATCAACCCCGACAATGCCCGATCCGCATTCAAATTCACCGTCTGCGCCGCCGTCAGCGACGTCGCATTGAACGTCGCCGTGTCCGCCGCCCCAGGAATCGCCCCCGGCGTCGTCCCGCCTCCGACCACCGTCGACCAGTTCGCCGCACCACCCCAGTCATTCGCCGTCCCACCCACGTTGTCCCACCACAATGGCGCAGCCTTCACAGCCACCGGCCAAGCCGCAATCAAAGGAGCCACGAGGGCGGCAAGACGGAAAGGAATCCAACGCTTCAGGGCAGAACGCTTCATACTAGACGGGGGGTCAGTGGCTTAGGGGGAAAGGAAAAATGGAATGTGAAATCGGCAGATTTCATCCGGCAGCGGGGGGCACCAAGATTAAAATCCGTAATTCCGGGCCGTTCCTATCCATCGCGCACCAACCAGTCAAGCCCACTTTGCAAACTTTCATCAATCTCTTCACCAACCGCTCCGCTCCCAGGCACTAGTTCGCCCCCCCCCGGGAATCATGACAACTCCCACGCCCCCATCACGTTTCTTGCTCGCCGCTTCAATCACCATGCCGTCACGCCACGCCCTCTCTCTCCTTCCTCTCCTCGCGCTCCCCATCGCCGCCGAGGAGATCGACTTCGCACGCGAAATCCGCCCCATTCTCTCCGAACACTGCTTCACCTGCCACGGCCCCGATTCCAACAAACGCAAAGGCGACCTCCGCCTCGACATCAAGGAATCCGCCTTCGGCAAAGCCAAATCCGGTAACGCCGCCATCGTCCCCGGCGACCCAGAACACAGCGAACTCCTCCGCCGCATCGCCACCCATGACGCCGACGACGTCATGCCCCCGCCAGACGAACCCAAACAACTCACCCCAGCCCACAAGGACCTCCTTAAACGCTGGATCCAGAACGGCGCCACATGGACCGGCCACTGGGCCTTCCAACCCGTCAAACCTGTCGCCGTCCCCCAGGTAGCCGACGCCCCCACACCCATCGACGCCTTTATCCGCGCCCGTCTCGCCGCCGCCGGTCTCCAGCACTCCCCGGAAGAAGACCCCGCACGTCTCCTCCGCCGCGTCTCTCTCGACCTCACCGGTCTCCCCCCCAGCATCGCAGAAGTCGACGCCTTCATCGCCGATTCCGCCAAGGACCGCTCCGCCGCCCTCTCCGCAGCCGTCGACCGCCTCCTCGCCTCCCCTCACTTCGGCGAACGCATGGCCGTCCCATGGCTCGACCTCGCCCGCTACGGCGATACCAGCGGCTACCACAACGACTCCCTCCGCGACATGTGGCTCTGGCGCGAATGGGTCATCAAATCCTTCAACTCAGGCATGCCCTTTGATCAGTTCACCACCGAACAACTCGCCGGTGACCTCATCCCCAACGGCTCCATCGACCAGAAAATCGCCTCCGGATTCCACCGCAATGTCATGACCAGTGACGAAGGCGGTCTCATCGAACAGGAATACCTCAACCTCTACGTCGTCGACCGCGTCGCCACCACCGGCGTCACATGGCTCGGCATGACCGTCGCCTGCGCCCAGTGCCACGACCACAAATACGACCCCATCACCCAGAAGGACTTCTACCAAGTCTACGCCTTCTTCCATAACGTCCCCGAAAACGGCAAGGACGGGGTCCGCGACCGCAACCCCCAACCGTTCCTCAAGGTCCCATCCGCCGAACAATCCGCTGAACTCCAGCGCCTCGACGCCGCCATCGCCGCCGCTGAACAAAAAGGCGCCGCCCTCGACGCCACCCTCCCAGCCCGCCAGGCCGCATGGGAACAAACCCTCACCGCCAGCGGCCCGCCACCCGCACCCAAAGGCCCCGTCGTCCACTTCCCGCTCGATTCCTCAGGCAACGGCACCAGCGACTCTAACCAATCAACCCAAGGCACCGCCAAAGGCGAATCCTCCTTCGCCGAAGCCTCCGTAGCCTCCGGTCTCGTCCTCGACCAGAAGGGCTGGATCGAATACGGCGACACCTTCGGCTTCGAAAAAGATCAGGCCTTCACGGTCTCCGCATGGCTCAAAATCAACGCCAAAGGCGGCTCACCCTTCGGCCGCATGGAAAATGCCGCCGCCACCCGCGGCTGGGACGTCGAATTCCACGGCACCAAACCCAGCTTCCACCTCATTAGCACATGGCCAGCCAACGCCATCCATGTCCAATGCCAGCGCGATCTCCCCGCCGATTCCCTCCTCCACTTCTCCGTCTCCTACGACGGCTCCGGTAAAGCCGCGGGAGTCCAGTTCTTCGTCAACGGCCAACCCGAAAAGGTCAACATCGTCGTCGATTCCCTCACCGAATCCATCCGCACCCCGGAACCCTTCAGCATCGGCCGCCGCGGTGCCTCCGGTCCGCTCTTCGCCGGCACCATCGACGACGTCCGCGTCTTCTCCCGCGCCCTCCCTCCCGCAGAAATCGCCCAGCTCGGTGCCGCCACCACCCTAGCCATCGCCGCCATCCCCGCCGACACCCGCTCGCCTCAGCAGAAGGAAGCCCTCCAGAAGCTCTTCCGCGAAACCCAGGTCCCCGAAATCGCCGCCATCCAGAAGGAAATCGCCGACCTCCGCCAGACCCGCACCAACACCGACAACGCCATCCCTAACACCATGGTCATGTCGGAAATGGAAAAACCCCGCGACACCTTCATCAAGGTCCGCGGCCAGTACGACCAGGATGGCGAAAAAGTCGCCGCCGCCGTCCCCGCCTTCCTCCCCCAGATCCCGCCCTCCCCAGACGGCAAACCGCTCAACCGTCTCGACTTCGCACGCTGGCTCGTCTCCCGTGACCACCCGCTCACCTCACGCGTCACCATCAACCGCTTCTGGGCCATCCTCTTCGGCACCGGTCTCGTCAAAACCGTCAACGACTTCGGCTCCCAGGGCGAATGGCCTAGCCACCCCGATCTCCTCGACTGGCTCGCCGCCGACTTCATGTCAGACTGGAACACCAAGCGCGTCATCAAACAAATCGTCATGAGCGCCACCTACCGCCAGTCGTCCCGTGTCGCCCCCGACCTCCTCGCCCGCGACTCCGAAAACCGGCTCCTCGCCCGCGGCCCACGCCAGCGTCTCGACGCCGAAATGATCCGCGACAACGCCCTCGCCATCGCCGGTATCCTCAACCCTCAACTCGGCGGTCGCTCCATCAAACCGGAACAACCTCCCGGCACATGGGAAATCAACGAAATGGGCGGCTACGGCTACGACAAGTCCAAAGGCGCTGACCTCTACCGCCGCGGTCTCTACGTCTACTGGCGCCGCTCCACGGTCTATCCTTCCTTCGTCACCCTCGATGCCCCCACCCGCGAATTCTGCAGCGCCCAGCGCGCCAAAACCAGCACGCCCCTCCAATCCCTCGTGCTCATGAACGACCCGGTCTTCGTCGAAGCCGCCCGCGCCTTCGCCCTCCGCATCCTCCGCGAAGGCGGCCCGGACCTCCCCTCACGCACGCGCTTCGCATGGCGCACCGCCCTCGGCCGCATCCCGGACGAACGCGAATCCTCCATCCTCGAACGCTCCATCACCACCCAACTCGCCACCTACCAGCAGGACCCGGCCGCCGCCGCCGATCTCATCAAAATCGGCGACTACCCCAACCCGGAGGGCATCAATCCCCAGGAACTCGCCGCATGGACCACCCTCGCCAACGTCCTCCTCAATCTCAACGAAACCATCTCCAACTGAGCCCCATGCACTCTCACCTCCAGCTCCAGCAGGGTCTCGCCCGCCGCACGTTCCTCAAGCAGAGCAGCACCGGCCTCGGCGCGCTCGCCCTCACTTCCCTCCTCAATCCTAACCTCTTCGCCTCGGACGAATCCGCCGGCCCGGCCGTTCCCGGTGCCCTCGGCCATCTCCACTTCGCCCCCAAAGCCAA
Source organism: Verrucomicrobiaceae bacterium (assembly GCA_027486335.1). GTDB lineage: Bacteria > Verrucomicrobiota > Verrucomicrobiia > Verrucomicrobiales > V1-33 > V1-33. The sequence goes on from JAIXPK010000070.1 coordinate 10,746, forward strand.
GCGCATCATCTACCTCTTCATGTCAGGGGCCCCGTCCCATCTCGATCTCTTCGACCCCAAACCGAAGCTCATCGAAATGACCGGCAAGGACCTCCCCGACAGTGTCCGCAAAGGCCAGCGGATCACCACAATGACCAGCGGCCAGAAAAACCTCCTCTGCGTCGGCTCCCCATTCAAATTCCAGAAGTTCGGCTCGTCCCAGATGGACCTCTCCGAACTCCTCCCTCACCTCTCCAAGGTCGTCGACGACTGCACGTTCGTCCGCTCCATCCACACCGACCCTATCAACCACGACCCCGCCGTCACGTTCTTCGCCTCCGGCCATCAGCAACCCGGCCGCCCTGTCATGGGCGCATGGCTCGCCTACGGTCTCGGCTCCAGCAATAAAGACCTCCCCTCATTCGTCGTGCTAACCAGCGGCGGCGGCGGTCAGACGCTCCAGGCCCGCTACTGGGGCAGCGGCTTCCTCCCCGCCCAGTACGGAGGTGTCCAGTTCCGCAACGCCGGCGACCCAGTCCTCTACGTCTCTAACCCAAAAGGCATCTCCACTCAGACCAGGCGCAATCTCCTCGACTCCACCAACGAACTCAACCGGCTCGCCCTCGGACAACTCGGCGACCCCGCCATCGCCGCTCAGATCGAAAACTACGAGCTCGCCTTCCGCATGCAGGCCAGTGTCCCGGAACTAACTGATCTCTCCAAGGAACCTCAGGCCGTCCTCGACGCCTACGGCGCTAAACAAGGAGAACCCAGCTTCGCTAACAACTGCCTCCTCGCCCGCCGTCTCGCCGAACGCGGGGTCCGCTTCATCCAGCTCTGCCACCGCGACTGGGACCACCACGGTGGTCTCCCCGGCGGCATCCGCCAGAAATGCGCAGAAACCGATCAGGGCGCCGCCGCCCTCGTCGCCGACCTCAAACAACGCGGTCTCCTCGACGAAACCCTCGTCGTCTGGGGCGGCGAATTCGGCCGCACCGCCTACAGTCAGGGCGATATCTCCAAAGACAACTTCGGCCGCGACCACCACCCGCGCTGCTTCACCATGTGGATGGCCGGCGGCGGGCTCAAGAAGGGTCTCGTCTACGGCGAAACCGACGAGTTCGGCTACAACATCGTCCGCGACCCCGTCCACGTCCACGACCTCCACGCCACCCTCCTCCACGCCATGGGCGTCGATCACAAACGGCTCACCTTCCGCCACGAAGGCCGCGACTACCGTCTCACCGACATCGCCGGCAATGTCATCAAACCTCTCCTCACCTGACCCCGCCCGGAACCCTCAAGGATTTTCATTGCCCCAGCCAATCTCCTCACCCTAAACTCCGTCCGCACACCGGAATCATCCGTCCGTAAGGCACCACACTCACTCCAATCCTCCCAAGACCATGCCCGGCTACTACGAACTCAAATCGTCCTCGAACGGCAAACCCATGTTCAACCTCGTCGCCGCCAACCACGAGATCATCCTCACCAGCGAACTCTACGAATCCAAAGCCGCCGCCCTCGCAGGCATCGATTCCGTCCGCGCCAACGGCACTTCCCTCGCCGCCTTCGAAAAACGTTCCTCCTCCGCCGACCAACCCTACTTCGTCCTCAAAGCCCCCAACGGCCTCATCATCGGCACAAGCCAGATGTACTCCTCCGAAGCCGCCCGCGACAACGGCATCGCCTCCGTCATCACCCACGCCGCCACCACCGAAACCAAAGAGGTCTGACCCGAATGGCGCTAAACTACGCGGGGTGATCGCTGAATCTCAGTGGGGCCTGAACGGGAATCTCACCCGAAGCTCTGTCTCATCGTTGCCCCACTCACCACCGACCCGTGTCCCAACGGGACACCGTATACCAGCCCAGAGCACCGCTCTGGGTACGAACCCGCCCCACCCACGCGTTCTGTAGGAACGCCGCATACCATTGCATCCCTAACCGCCTTACCTTAGCGCCATGCAGGCCTGACCCTGCGGACAAACCCCTGGCACGCGCGAGGCTCCGTATTCGCCCTCTCGTCCCCCAGGCACACAGGTCGCTCGGCACCCCGCCAACACGCCCTCCAAGCCGAAGGCTTGACGGAAATTAGCCGGCGGCGTCAGCCGCCGGTCTAACGCAATTAGAAACCACCGCCCCGGCAGGGGCGGCACCCCCTCTCCCAACGAGCCCTCTCCGCACAACCTAGCCGCAGGCTTTCGAATCCCATCAGACCCGCATCTCTCTCCGCGCACGGATTTCGCGCAACCCGCGCCCTCCCCACCTCCCGCCTCCCCAGCGCCAACGGCGCGCCCTACCGTAGCCCAAGGCAACGCCTTGGGTCCAACCCACCCCACCCCAGAGCCCTGAAAGGGCGCCCTACCCAATCCCGCGGCAACGCCCCGGGCCCTGACACTTCCACCGCCCGCCTGCGCCGTTCGCCCCAAACGCCCCCCGACCGCTCACACCTCGCCCTTACCGAAATATCAATCGTTAGTCAATATTGACCTGCTCAACCCCCTCGTTTGCCGCCGCTCAGTCATCAACGCCCGTCGACAAACACAGCAGGCTCCGCTGCTCATCAAACAGCACCTCCCGCCAGTGACCTCCGTCTCCAACGCATCGCAGCCACACCGAAGCAACAGGGAACACAAAACTGCCGACCATCATCGGTTCGGATAACGCTCGGTCTTCGATGCCTCCACGATCGGCAAGGTCATGCACAACAATCGTCCTCAGGACTTCCGCCGAAACCCCCGAAGCCTCATACACCCGATGGTAGCTCTCCCGGTCACTCCATTCGAGGTGGTCATACCAGCATCCTCGCAGTTTCCATTGGCTCATCAGCGGCAGATCGCTGAATCGCTTTTCTCCCGACCTTACAATCCCGTGGATCGGCACCACCCCGCTCCCGTGTTCGATCGGAGACTCTCTCGAGACAAGCCGCCATGCCGCCAATTCCAGATTCGCGAGCGGCGCAAAGAGTTGATCAGGTCTTCTGGAAACCTCAAACGACCTGCCCCGGAGAGGTTTTGAAAAAAGTGATTGTGGGTTAGTCCAGCGTCCATAGAGCACCTCCCCTCGGTAAACAATGAAGCGATCCTGGGCCCGGAGGTAACTGTAGGCTGCCACGTACAAAGCAATGGGTAATCCGGCTGCCACCGCAATGACTCTAATGGGCTTCCGGCCTGTTCGCATGGTCATACGGCGATTAGTCAAGGAACACATCCACCCGCCCCGCATCCCCCCAACATCCCAACGCACGGAACCCCTACACCGGGCACCCCGGAGTGACTCCGACAGCAAACAACGTCAGGAACTGACTGCTTCATGATATCCAACACCATGCCTCTCCCCGGCCACTTTGTCCACCAGACCCTCACCCGCGAGACCCGATCATCCCCGCAAATGCACACTCTCAGCCCGCTGACCGCAGGCCGCTCACCGGACACTCACGCCAAGCCCATCCGACAATCAATAGCACCTTTCAAAAGCCCGCCAGTCTCATGGCAGCGGCATCCTGAGGCGCAGGAAATAGGTTCCCTCGGACATCGGCCGCCGTAGAGTCATCGTGTCGGGAGCGCCGCCGTCTCCTGGCGTACTGCTCAAGGTGTCCAGCGGAATGGTCGTCCAAGGGTCACTGAGAGAAGCAGCCCCTTCCAGCGTTTCCAATCCACTCGGCCATCCCGCCCGTCTAGGCCAGCGCACCGACAGCATTCCATCGTCGATGGCCACGGTCAGTGGCGAGGCCGAGGGGCGGACCGCATTCGAATCGGTCAGGTACTCCAGCACATTGGCCAGTCCATCCTGGTCGAAATCCCCACCCGCCTGCGTCGCACCGGCGCTGGCTCCCGCCGGGAAGACCCCAGCCGACCACAGAGAGTAGGCACTCTGAAGGCTCCGGTTCGAAACCACCGAGTACGTCCGCGAATCCAACCCATCCGCCGAGGTGATCTTGAACTCGGTCGTGCCCGGTCCGGGAAGTGGCGGAACCGCCGCGACCGATGCCGCAGCCGGCATGATCAGATCAGCGGGAATATTCCGCTGGCCAGCCACCGATGTACCCCAGACTACCAGTCGTCCATCGCGCTTCACTGCAAGGCTGAAGCTGCCACCGGCATTGACTGCCACGACATCAGTCAGACCCGCCGGCACGGTCGACTGACCAGCTCCATTGTCACCCCAGGCCGTGACCGTGCCGTTGCTCCGCAAGGCCAGCACATGCCTCCCGCCGCACGCAATCTGCACCACATTGGCAAGCCCCGCAGGAGGCGTCCGCTGACCATGGGTGTTGACTCCCCAGACCGCAACGGTCCCGTCGTTCTTCAGCGCCACGGAAAAATCATCACCTGCCGCCAGCATAACCACTGGCGGAAGACCGGCAGGCACCGTGCTCTGGGCCATCGCCCCCCACGAAAACACCCGGCCGTCCCGGGACAATGCAAGGCTATGCGTACCGCCGCCCGCAATCGCCATCATCGGGGGCAGCCCCGCAGGAACGCTGCTTTGCAGATTCGCATTCAAACCCCATGCACTGACGGTTCCGGTCAGCCCAAGCGCCAGACAGTGATTGCGGCCAGCGGCGATCGCTGTCATCTCCGCGAGCGAGGCCGAAGGTTGGAGCGTCGCGTCCGTCGAGCCCCAGACAATCACGCCCCCAGCGGAATTCAGAGCCATCGCATGACCGGAACCGGCGGCCACCGCCACGATGTTGCTCAGGCCAGCCGCGGTTGTCTGGACTGTGTTCATGGTCGTGCTCCATGCGACCGGAGTACCGTTGCTCCGAAGCGCCATAACGAACGAACTGTTCCCCGCGGCCGGCGGGCTCCCGGTTCCATTCAACGGCTGCCAGACCCCGCCGTTGTGGCGGAACGTTAGCGCGGCACCAGCATTGGCAGGCCGAGGCCAGAACACGAACTCACCCGCCGGCGGGATGGCAGTATACTCGTAGAGATTAGGCGCAAAGACATTCATTACCCCCCCGCCACTGGTGGCCAGTCCATGCAGATTCAGGGTCGCGAGAGATGGATGCCGGGTAATGACAAGTGTGTGCCGCAGCGTGGTCACTCCGTCGGAGGCCGCCACATCGATGTGCACAGTGTTCACGCCCACGACGAGGGGAATAACCGTTCTCCCCGTCGGTGAAACAACGCCGTTTACCGAAACCACAGAAGTGCCGTCAGAGGCGCTGGCCGTCACCTCGGTCGATGTCTGTGATGGCCCTACGGACGCGGCATACTGGGTGACTCCAGGCTGATAGGCCGGCGTGAACGTCGCATTGGAGAGCCGCAGAACCGACAGATCTGTATTGGGAGGCCGGTTGATCGTGACCCGATACACCGACTGGGTGACCCCGTCCTCGGCCGTCACTCGGACAGCGGCTGTGTTAGCGCCGTGTCTGAGAGGGAACGGCAGGAAGAGCGGACGGGTGTCCCCCCGGGTTCCCGCCGGAGGAGGGGTCGTATTGGATGGCCAGGTTCTGACCGTGCCATCGGTCTTTACCGCCATCCCGATCGATCGGTTCCCCAGCAGTGACACGACCTCTCCAAGATCCGA
>JAIXPK010000537.1 GCA_027486335.1 Verrucomicrobiaceae bacterium
AGGAGATGTGTTTTTTCCTGCGCTTGATCCTTGCGAGTGGGAGGTGAAGGATGAGGTGCATCATGCGGCTGACGAGGCCCATGAGTTTGCATTTACCATCCGCCGGTTTGAACGGCGGGTTATTGAACCAACTGACGATCCCCTATGACTGTCCGACTGCTGTTTTTTGCGAGCGTGCTGATGCTTGTTTCGTGCCGCACGCCGACGGAGCGCCTTGATATCGGGGCGGCACCGGATGCGCTGACGAAGAACACGATGGATCGGACGACGCCTGCGGTGACGCGGCCGGAGGTGACGACGCCTGTGGAGAATCTGAAGCCTGTGGGGGGGCAGGTGGTGCCTGGGCCGCCTTACACGGAGGCTCCTGCGCAGAAGCTGACGGTGGAGCCGAGTCGGACGGAAGTGGTGCCGGACACGGTGCCATTGGATGAGGCTGAGTAAAAGCACTGAGGAGTGGCCCTGAACCTGCGAATTCCGAGTGCATGTCCTTTGCAGTCTGCCGATTGAGTCATGCGCCGATGAGGCGGGAGCCAGACGTGGTTTCCGAGATGGTGAATGAGGTGCGCGGCGGTGAGGCGGTGGAGGTGTTAGGAGTGGCGGGGAAGTTCTGGCGGGCGAGATTGCTGGTGGATGACTATGAGGGCTGGGTGGACAGTCGGCAGTTCGGTGCGCGGGGGGATCAGGAACCGCTGGTGGCGACGCACGTGACGGATGATCATTGCGGGGAGGCGACGATGGGAGACTGGGCGATGGCGATGCCGCTAGGGAGTCCGCTGCCGGGGTATGACGGCGGGACATTTCTGTATGGGGATGAGCGGTGGACCTGGAAGGGGAAGGTGCGGGAGATTCCGGCGGCGGGGACGGTGCCGGACGTTGCGGAATTGCTGCATTATGCGCGGCGGTATCTGAGGACGCCTTATCTGTGGGGCGGGCGGACGGTGTTCGGGGTGGATTGTTCCGGGTTTGCTAGTTCGGTGCTGCGGGCGTTCGGGGTGGCGGTGCGGCGGGATTGCGTGCAGCAGATTGAGGAAGGCGAGAAGGTGCGGGATCTGGCGATGGCGGTTCCCGGGGATCTGGTTTATTTTGCGCCGAGTGGTGAGGCGGCGCAGCACGTGGGGATTGTGCTGCCGTGCGGCGAGGTGATTCATTCGAGCGCGATGGTGCGCATTGATGATCTGACGGAGCGGGGGATTGTGAACCGCGAGAGCGGGGAATTGACGCACCGGTTGAAGGCGGTGCGGCGGTATATTGCGTGGGACTGAGCGGGCGAGTGCCGGATTTGTCAGGATTCCGGGGATTCCGAATGCTTTGGCATTCCGAGAAGGTCGCCTGGGGCGAGCGGGTTGCCGGAGAGGAAGGCGGCGGCGTCGAGACGGCGGCGGCCTTCGGCCTGGAGCTGGTGGATGGTTAGGGAGCCGGAGCCGCAGGCGACGGAGATGCCGTCGGGGCCGGAGTGGAGGATGGTGCCGGGGAGCGGGCAGCCGGTGGGGACGTCGAGGGCGGCGACCGGGGGGAAGATCTTGAGTTGCGAGCCGTCCGGGAGGGTGGTGGTGGTGCCGGGCCACGGGTCGAAGGCGCGGATGCGGCGTTCGAGGGAGGAGGCGGGGAGGGACCAGTCGAGGATACCGTCGGCGCGGGAGAGCTTGCCGATGTGTGAGGAAGCGGCGGCGTTTTGAGGCGTGCGGGAGGCGGAGCCGTCGAGGATGGAGGGGAGAGCGGCGAGGAGGGCGACGGGAGCGAGGGCGGCGAGCCGGTCGTGGAGCGAGCCGCCGGTTTCGTCGGGTGTTAGTTGGACGGATTCCTGGTGGATGATATCGCCGGAGTCGAGGCCTGCGTCCATCTGCATAACGGTGATGCCTGAGAGGGGATTGCCGGAGAGGATGGCGGCCTGGATGGGGGCGGCACCGCGGTGGAGCGGGAGGAGGGAGGCGTGGAGATTGATGCAGCCTAACCTTGGGAGGTCGAGGATGTGCTGGGGGAGGATCTGGCCGTAGGCGATGACGACCATGAGGTCGGCTTGGAGGGAAGCGATGAGGTCGTGGGCGAGACGGAGTTTCGGTGGCTGGTGAACGGGGATCCCGTTGGCGAGGGCGAGCGTTTTGGTGGCTGGGGGCGTGAGGATCTGTTTACGGCCGACTGGTTTGTCGGGTTGGCAGATGACGGCGACGACTTCGCAGTTTTTGAGGGAGAGGAGAGCCGAGAGCGTGGGGATGCCGATGTCGCCGGTGCCGGTGAAGACGATGCGCATGGCGGGGGCTGTCAGGGAAGAGCGGTCAGCGTTTGGCGACGAGATCGTAGCCGCGCCAGTCGCTGACGGTGATGTTAGCGAATTCGCCGATGGGGAGGGAATCGTCGACGAAGACGGTGCCGTCGATTTCCGGGGCGTCCATTTCGGTGCGGGCGACGCCGGGTTTTTCGACGAGGACCTTCATGGAGCGGCCGACCTGGGAGGCGTTGAAGCCTTCGGCGAGGGACTGGAGTTCGCGCATGGCGCGGTTCCAGCGGCTTTCGATGGTTTTGTGATGGACGCGGGTGTCCATGTTGTAGGCTTTGGTGCCTTCTTCGCGGCTGTAGCGGAAGACCCCGGCGCGTTCGAACTTGGTATCGCGGATGAAGTCGAGGAGTTCGGAGAAGTCTTCTTCGGTTTCGCCGGGGAAGCCGACGATGAAAGTGGTGCGGATGGCGAGGCCGGGGATGCCGGCGCGCATGCGGTGGATGAGGTCGCGGATGTAGTTGCCGGAGGTTTCGCGCTGCATGGCGGCGAGCATGCGGTCGGAGATGTGCTGGAGGGGGATATCGACGTAGCGTGCGACCTTGGGGGAGTCGGCGATGGCGCTGATGAGTTCATCGCTCCAGTGGGCTGGGTGGGTGTAGAGGAGCCGGATCCAGAAGTCGCCTTCGATGGCATTGAGGGCGCGGATGAGGGTGGCGAGGCTTTCGCCTTTGGAACTATCGACTGGGCTGCGTGGGTTAGGGCGGACGTCTTCCCATTTATCCATGCCGAAGTAGGTGGTGTCCTGGGAGATGAGATTGATTTCGCGGACCCCGGACTGGACGAGTTGGGCGACCTCGCGGACGACGCTGTCCTGGGTGCGGCTGCGGTGGCGGCCGCGGATGCGCGGGATGATGCAGAACGAGCAGGGGTGGTTGCAGCCTTCGGCGATTTTGACGTAGGCGGAGTGGCGCGGGGTGAGGCGGAAGCGAGGCGTGTCGTAGTCCGGGATGTATTTGGGTTGCCGGGTGACGAGGTTTTCGGGGCCAGCGGGTTTTTTGCCGAGGAGGCCTTCGATGATGGGAGCGACCTGAGTGATCTGGTCGAGACCGATGAAGGCGTCGACTTCGGGCATGAGGCCTGGGAGTTCTTTGGAGAAGCGCTGGGAGAGACAGCCGGCGACGATGATTTTCTGGCGTTTGCGTTTTTTGTCGGCGGCGCGGTCATCGATGGCGTCTTCGATGGTGCCGATGCTTTCCTTTTTCGCCATGTCGATGAACGAGCAGGTATTGACGATGAGGACGTCTGCGTCGGAGGCTTCCGGGGTCATTTCCATGCCAGCCTCGCGGAGGTGGCCGATCATGATTTCGGAATCGATTAGATTTTTGGCGCAGCCGAGAGAGACGAGACCGACTTTGATCATGGAAGGAGAGGGAAGGCGAAGAGAGGGCGAGGGCGGGCTGGGGCGAGGTGGTCAGAACGGGATTTCGTCTTCGTCGTCGAGGCCGGCGGGGTAGTCCTGGGGAGGGCGGGAGGCGGGGGCGCTGTTGCCGCCGTTGCGCTGGGAGTTCTGCTGGGGAGGGCGGGAGGAGCGGGGCGGGGCGTCTTCGTCGTCGGGGCCGCCGCCGCCACCTGGTGCGCCGTCGCGACCGCCGAGGAATTGGAATTCATCGCCGATGACCTTGAGGCGGCTTTTTTTCTGACCGGTGGCTTTATCTTCCCATGAGTCGAGCTGGAGGCGGCCTTCGACGTAGAGAGGGCGACCTTTCTTCATGTATTGGCCGATGATTTCTGCGCTGCGGCCCCAGAAGGTGACGTCGATGAAGGTGACTTCCTCGCGGGTTTCGTTTTCGACCTTGTAGCGGCGGTTCACGGCGAGGCCGATATCGACGACGGCTTGGCCTTTGGGTGTGTAGCGGACTTCCGGGTCACGGGTGAGGTTGCCCATGATCATGACTTTATTGAGGGAGGCCATAGAGGGAAGGATCGGATTGGTTGGGAAAGCGGGTGGAGCGCGCGCGGAGGCCTTGAGGGGGACTGGCCGCGAAGGGACTAGTGAACCCGCAACGCGGAGGCGGCAAGCCTGCGGTTGTGGAAAAAAGAAGCGACTGGCGGGAGGGCGAGTGTGGGGATCAGTCGTCGTTACTGGTGAGGCCGAGGAGTTCGACGAGGCGGAGGACGAACCATGCGAGGGAGGAGAGGAAGGCGGCGACGTAGGTGAAGCCGGCGGCATTGAGGACGGCGTTGACGCCATCGGCTTCCGGGCCTGGGGCGATGATGCGGCTGTTGACGAGGGCGGTTTTGGCGCGGCGGCTGGCGTCGAATTCGACTGGGAGGGTGATGAGGTTGAAGGCCATGAGGATGGCGAGGCAGACGACGGCGATGGTGAGGCCGAGGATGAATTTGCCGAGGAGGCCGAGGACGAGCGGGGCGATCATGAGGACCCATGAAGCGGTGCTGGTGGTGCGGACGGCGAGCATGCGCCACATGAGGGGCTGGTAGGCGTGGGCGTGCTGGATGGCGTGACCGGCTTCGTGGGCGGCGACGCCGACGGCGGAGAGGGAATTGCCGTGGAAGACGGATTCGGAGAGGGCGAGCGTGCGTGTTGAGGGGTCGTAGTGGTCGGAGAGTTCGCCTGGGGTGAGGGTGATGTCGACGTCGTGGAGCCCTTCTTCATTGAGGATGCGGCGTGCGGCTTGAGCGCCGGTGAGGCCGGACCATGAGGAGACGGTGCTGTAGCGGCGGAACTGGGAGCGGACGCGGGAGGAGGCCCAGAAGGAGATTCCGAGGGTGGCGATGAAGACGATCCAGATCATGGGAGAGCGGCGGGAGTGAAGAGGGTACGAGAGAGAGCGGCGGGGCGGTGATGATTCGTGTTACAAACCGGGGTGGTGGTTGGAGTCGGCTGGTGGCAAATGGCGGAGGGGCAGAAAAGTCATTGCGGAGAGAGGGGATCCCTGACACACGAGGGGGGGATTAATTAAATTGCATCTATGAAACAGAAACAGAAATTGAGGTTGAGTCTGGTGGCGGGATTGTTGCTTGTTTCTGGTGATTTGGTTTGGTCTGCGGAGATGACGTGGCTTCCGGTGGGGGGCGGGGTGGTGCCGGTGAGTGGGTTTGTGGTGGATGGGGCGTCGCGGGCGGAGGTGCAGAGTTTTTACAACACGGTGTATCTGGCGTCGAAGGATGTGGAGGGGAGCATGGGGTGGACGGGATCGTACGACAGTTTGACTGGGAGGGTTGGGACGACGACCTTGACGTACCGTGAGCATGTGCGTCGGCGTGTGAATTTTTACCGTGGGATGGTTGGATTGCCGGCGGACATTACGTTCGGGGCGTTTGCGGCGTCGAACGATGCGCCGGGGCCGAGGGTGCCTGATGGGACGTCGAAGACGTTGTGCGGGATGGAGGCGTCGTACATGAATTGTGTGGAGTCGATTTATGCTGGTGCGGATTTTGTTTTGAGCCATGATCCACCGGACACGTATTACGGATGGACGGCGCGGGCGTGGAATGCGTGTGCGTACAGCAATCTGGCGGTTGGGTACTGGGGGCCAGAGGCGATTGACGCGTACATGCTGGACGATGGGATTGCGGAGTCGGATTTGTACAACAACGTGAATGTAGGGCACCGGCGGTGGTTGTTGTTTCCGCGTGGGCAGGACATGGCGAGCGGGGATGTGCCGGCGGGGGTGTTTACTGACGGGGCGGAGCGGTATGATGCGTATGGGGCGAGTTCGGTGTATGTGGTGTCGAATTTCAAGCCTGCGGGAGCGCCGCGGTTTACGAAGTGGCCGAACGAGGGGTATTGTCCTGTGGATGTGGTGCCGAGCCGGTGGTCGCTGGCGTGGCCGGGGGCGGATTTTTCGGGTGCGGTGGTGACGATGAGCGGGCCTGGGGGAGTGATGCCTGCGCCGGTGATTTCGCGGAATGCGGATGGGATTGGGGAGAACACGATTGTGTGGCAGCCTAGTAGTCTGCCGAGGTCGGTGAGTGGGGATGTGCGGTATACGGTGACGGTGAGTGGGATAAAGGGGGCGGGGGTGCCGGCGCAGACGACGTGGACGACGACGTTGTTTGATCCTGATGTGGCTGGGG
>JAIXPK010000016.1 GCA_027486335.1 Verrucomicrobiaceae bacterium
GAGGCGATGCGGGACTGGGTGACGAATGTGCGGACGACGCATTACATTCTGGGGAGTGCGCTGGGTTCGCATCCGTTTCCGATGATCGTGCGGGATTTCCACCGGGTGATCGGGGTGGAGGCGCGGCGGCAGGTGCTGGAGCGGGAGGGTCGGCTGCCGGAACTGCTGGTGGCGTGTGTGGGTGGGGGGAGCAATGCGATCGGGTTGTTTCATGCCTTTCTGGGCGATGAGGGGGTGCGGATGATCGGGGTGGAGGCTGGTGGTGATGGGATTACGGAGGGTCGGCATGCGGCGCGGTTCCAAGGGGGACGGCTGGGGGTGCTGCAGGGGACGAAGACGTGGCTGCTGGCGGACCATGACGGGCAGATTCAGCTCACGCACAGTGTGAGTGCGGGGTTGGACTATGCGGCGGTGGGGCCGGAGCACGCGTATTACCAGGACATCGGGCGGATTGAGTACACGTATGCGACGGATTCGGAGGCGCTGGAGGCGTTTCAGGAGCTGGCGCGGGTGGAGGGGATTATTCCGGCCCTGGAGACGGCGCATGCGATTGCGCACGTGAGGAAGGTGGCTCCGGCGATGCCGAAGGAGAGCGTGATCATTGTGAATCTGTCCGGCCGAGGGGATAAGGACGTCGCGGAAGCGGCGCGGCATATTCTCGGGGAGACGATCAAGCTCTGAGCGCGGGCGGGGTCAGACTGAGGAGCGGGCGGCGCGGAAGTAGTCGGCGAGGCCAGCGGCGGTTCCTGAGGCGTATTCGCGGAAGATGGAGGGACGGGTGATTCCGGCGACCTCGCGGGTGTTTTCGTAGTCTCCGGCCTGGATCCTGGCGAAAACGTCGGCGTTGTTCATGACGTAGGGTTCGAGGAAGACGACTGGGCATTCGTAGACCCGGTTGGCGAGGAGATTGCGGATCCAGACGAAGGGGTTGTCGGCGACGGGTCGTGCGGAGTTGCCTGGGTAGCGGTAGGCAGGGAGGCTGGTGGCTTCGGCCATGCGGCGGGCGACGGCGTTGCAGAGGGCGAGTTCGGTTTCGGGGATGCCCTGGATGATGCGTTTGAGGGATTCGAGGCGCTGGTCGTCGAGGGTGAGTTCGCCTGGGAGGAGACAGCCGTGGGCGAGGACGTGGAGGTGATTGGCGGTGGAGAAGCGCGGGTTGGCGGGGTCGCCGCCCCAGCTATCGGCGTTGAAGTGGAGGCAGAGGACGAGGTCGGGTTTGAGGATGGCGTTGACGCGGCGGCCGCGTTCTCTGATTTCGGCGGTGCGGTAGAAGAGCCGTTCGCTTTCGCGGCGGAGGGCGCGGTCGGTGATGGCGGTGCCGTCCTGCTGGAGGCTGAGACGAGCGGTTTCGATGAGGTCTGGCGGGCGGAGAGGAGTGAGCGGGTCGTTGGAGGAGCGGACGAGGTCGACGTGAGCGCCCATGGATTCGAGGATGGGGCGGAGGGCGTTGGCGGTGGCGAGGGTGAGGTTGCCTTCCTGGACGGGTGAGGCGTCGCCCATGCGGTACCAGCGTTCTTCCATGCGGGCCCATGGGCCGCCGATGTGGCCTGGGTCGATGGCGATGCGGAGGTCAGCGAGGGGTTTGGCTGGGTTGGAGAGGGGTGGGAGTTCCGAGGGTTTGCGCCAGAAGCGGGTTTCGGGTTTCGGGAGGGGGGAGGAGGAACTGGAGGAGGATGCGAAGCGGAGCGTGTAGGGCGGGAGTGAGGCGTCGCGTGATGCGCGGCGGATGAGGGCGGCGGAGTCGGTGATTTCGACGTGGGTGAACCATGCGCCTGGGGTGGCGGTGAGGGTGGCGTCGAGGAGTTGGGTGAAGGCGTCGCGGGTGAGGGAATCCTGGAAGGGGTCGAGGGATGACCAGTCGGGCGGCGGAGCGAGGGGAGTGAGGAACCAGGGTGGAGGGGCGGGTGGGGCGGCGGCGGGTTTTTTGCGGCAGGCGGGGAGAGCGGAAGCCGCGACGGCGGTGGTGCGGAGGAGGAAGGCGCGCCGGGAGAGGGGCCGGGGATGATTGGGTGGCATGGCGCGTGGTTTGGGGAGGCGGTCAGGTTTCGCTGGAGTTGCGGATGCCGTTGCGGATGGCGATGGCGCGGGCGGCGCGGTCGGTGATGGCGGCCCAGTCTTTGCGGGCGATGAGGTCGCGCGGGGCGAGCCATGAACCGCCGACTGCGCCGGTGAGTGGGTGGCGGAGCCAGTCGCCGCAATTGGATTCGGAGATGCCGCCGAGGGGGATGTAGTGGAGGCCGAGATGGTGGTAGGGGGCGGCGATGGCTTCGAGGTATTTGAGGCCGCCGCAGGGTTCAGCGGGGAAGAATTTGAGGAGACGGCAGTGGAAGGCGAGGGCTTGTTCGATGTCTGAGGGGGTGCAGATGCCTGGGGCGAAGGGGAGATTGGCGTCGCGGGCTGCGGAGACGGTGGTGGGGTTCATGCCTGGGGCGACGGCGAAGGCGGCGTCGGCGTCGACGGCTTGGAGGACCTGGTCCGGGGTGAGGACGGTGCCGAGGCCAGCGAGCATTTCGGGGAAGGCGCGGCGGATGCGGCGGAGAGCGGCGAGGGCGGCGGGGGTACGGAGGGTGAGTTCCATGGCGCGGATGCCTCCTGCGAGGAGGGCTTCGGCGACTGGTTCGGCGTCGTCCTCGCGTTCGAGGATGAGGACGGCGGCGATGGCTTCGGTCCGGAGTTGGGAGAAAACGGAGGATTCGCGGTCGGTCATGCGTTGAAGGTATGGTGGGGGGAGGGAAGGTGCCATGGGAAAAGGGAGGCGAGGGGAGAGAGTTGAGGAGGTGGGTGGGTGGTTTCGTCCCTTGCGCGTGTGAGGGGTGCCCGGTATGACGGCGGGACTATGGCAGAACTGACGAAAGCTTATCTTCCGGGCGAGGTAGAGGAACGCTGGTATGCGCGCTGGCAGGAGGCTGGGTGTTTCACGGCGGATGCGGGGAGTGAGAAGCCTGGGTACAGCATTGTGATTCCGCCGCCGAACGTGACGGGGATTCTGCATTTGGGGCATGTGCTGAACAATACGCTGCAGGACATTCTGGCGCGACGGGCGCGGCAGGAGGGGAAGGAAGTGTTGTGGCTGCCGGGGACGGATCATGCGGGGATTGCGACGCAGACGCAGGTGGAGAAGGAGTTGCGGAAGACGGAGGGGAAGACGCGTCGGGATCTGGGGCGGGAGGCGTTTACGGAGCGGGTGTGGGAGTGGAAGGAGAAGTACGGCGGGATCATCATCGGGCAGCTGAAGCGGTTAGGGTGTTCATGCGACTGGACGCGATTGAGGTTCACGATGGACGAGGGGTACAGCCGCGAAGTGCAGCGGGTGTTTGTCGATTTGTTCCGCAAGGGATTGATTTATCGTGGGTTGCGGATGGTGAACTGGTGTCCGGTGAGCCTGACGGCATTGAGTGACGAGGAAGTGATTCCGAAGCAGCAGAAGGGGAAATTCTACACGATGCGGTATGAGGTGGTGGAGGAGCCGGGGAGGTTTCTGGAGATCAGCACGACGCGGCCGGAGACCCTGATGGGGGACACGGCGGTGGCGGTGCACCCGGAGGATGAGCGGCATGCGGATCTGATCGGGAAGCATGTGTGGCGGCCGTTTCCGCGGGGTCCGATTCCTGTGATTGGGGATACGGCGGTGGACAAGGAGTTCGGGACCGGGGCGTTGAAGGTGACGCCGGCGCATGACCTTGTGGATTTTGAGATTGGGGTGCGGCATGGATTGCCGGTGAGGGACGTGCTGCATGCGGACGGGCGGATCAATTGTCCGGAGTGTCCGGAGTTGGACGGGATGGATCGGTTCAAGGCGCGGGTGAAGGCGGCGGAGATGCTAGCGGAGGCAGGGGCGCTGGTGAAGGAGGAGGATTATGTGAACAATGTGGGGTACAGCGAGCGGGCGGACGTGCCGATTGAGCCGCGGTTGTCGCTGCAGTGGTTTTTGAAGTATCCGAGTGTGGCGGAGACGGCGGAGGCGGTGGCGAGCGATGCGATCCGGTTCCGGCCGGAGCGGTGGAAGAAGACCTTTGCGCACTGGATGGGCGGGTTGAAGGACTGGTGCATCAGTCGGCAGTTGTGGTGGGGGCATCGGATCCCGGTGTGGTACCGGAAGGACCGGGCGGCGGCGCTGCAGGGAGCGGAGACGCTGGATGTGGGGAACATCGAGGGGGGCGATCTGCATGTTAGCGACGTGCCGCCTGGGGATCCTGAGAACTGGGTGCAGGACGAGGACAGCATGGACACGTGGTTCAGTTCGTGGCTGTGGCCGTATGCGACGATGGACGGGCCGACGCAGGCGAAGTTTTATCCGACTTCGGATCTGGTGACTGGTCCTGACATTATCTTTTTCTGGGTGGCGCGGATGATCATGGC
>JAIXPK010000396.1 GCA_027486335.1 Verrucomicrobiaceae bacterium
CGCCCCCACTTCGGGGGCTGCGGCGTTCGGCATCGCTACGCTCGCCTCACGCCGCAGCCCCCGAAGGAGCTTGCCGCCCAAGGCTAAAGCCTTTTACAGAACAGACATTACACCCCCACACCTGAGCACTTGGTTTTTCTGAGACATGAGCACAACTATTATAGGGGATAGAAAGAAAGAAGCACCTATCGCCGATCCGGGCGGCCTGTCGGTTCTGGCTTACCCGTGTGGTTCAGGACGGCGGGGAGCGGAGGTGGGGCGGGTTTGGAGGGCTGGCAGGCGCATGATTGGGCCGACAAAGACGATAGATGACGGCGGGATGGGACGGATGGGGCGAGCGTGACGGTGTGAAGCTTGTGGGGAGAGGTCGGGGGCTGGGGGTGCGTTGGGACAGTGGGGGGCATGCGGAGGTGCGAAGGTGATGGGGACGAAATCCCGTTGGGATTGGGGCCGACTGATGATCGGTGACGCCGATGGGAGTCGTTGCCTATGCGGTTTGTTCGGATATCAGGGGTTCGGTACAGGCGTATCCATTGAATTTCAGGCGGGTGCAAGGTTTCAGGGCGCGATGGAGCGTCCCGATTGCAAATGGATGTTCGGCAGATATGGTGGAATGATGAAATGTTCGCTAAGAAAATGAAGCTTTTTTCGCTGTTGCTAACTTTATTTCCAATCTGCGCTTTCGCGGATGTTGAATCATCCCTTGGAAAGTCTCCTGACGGTCGATTTGAACTGGTTCTGACCGCCAGTTCCGAAGAGGACTTCGGCCGAGTTATTGTTCGTGACTTGAAGAGCGGTGGATCCACTGAGACTGATTCGGGGCAGGGCTACGGCTTCTTTCCTTCGGGTGACGTCGAAGCGGTGTGGAAGGCTTCAAGCGATGCGTTCGCCGTCACCATGCGTGGAACTAAAAGGAGTTGGAACACTAATGTCTACATTCGCGAGGGAGACGAATGGAAGAAGCTAGCATTTTCTCCATATGTTGACAACATACTCGGACGCCAAGGGGTGTTCAAGGGTGGGCGGAGTTTTAGAGAATCCTTCGGGGGCTTTGAGGGCGAGAGTAAGTTTACGTTGTTGAGTCATGTTGAGCCTGACTGGCGGCAGCAGGAAGAGATTGCCAACAAAGCGGATTGGAAGCCCACAACTCAGACGGCCTGGACGGTTGTGATAGAGTACGACCCCCGGAATGGCTCCGATTGTTCAATCGTCAGCATCGAACCTACCGCCGAAAAGAACAGCGGAAAAGACGGCGCTGGGCATTCCGCTACCCGCCCCGAGTCGAAGTCGGAGGGTGAAAAAAATTCTCAACCTGAAGCGGAGGGGCGCTCCCGGTAGCGGGCGCTAGGCCTCAGCGTTCTGCGAAATGATGGACCCGAGCATCTCTATTTATCGGCGTGACGCCGATTTGATCGCAGTTGCGACAGGACAGACGACGATGGGAGTCGGGATCGAGACCGGACCGGCGATCACATTGCTTAGCAACCTTGCCAGCGATCTCATCGCTGGGGAGGTGATGCGGCTTTTTGACGATTGCGGGGCAACAGTAGTTCACCCGAAGATGTTTGGGGGTTCAGACTCTCCAACATTACAGCAGGCGAAGTGTCTGAGTTGGTCCGTCTTTATGAAGTCACGGCCTGAGTATATGAGACTGACGATGTCAGAATTGTCTATTCGAGTTGAGTTCTGGCACCGAGATGGTAAGGGTTTTGCTCCAGCCAACCCGCCGAATGTTGTAGTGCTGCCTCGCGATGTATCAGCGGAATGCCTTGGTGACGTTCTGCTGGGGCGTTGCAACAGAAGGAATGCAGAAAAGGCCGCGCATGACAGTTGCTAAAGGAAGATCTGTTTCGATGACTCACCGCAACTACAGCCGTAACCCCGTGATTGACGTGCGTCGCATTTTGTAATGGGACGCGCGCTCAGATATAGCAACAAATGAAGTCGCTCTGCATAGTCGCGGATACACATCGCAAGCATCGGGAATTACTGATTCCAGAGTGCGATTTACTCATTCACTGCGGTGACTTCTGCAGTTGTCGACGTGAAGAGGAGAGAACCCTTGACGATGCCGACATCTGGTTTGCTGAGGCTCCCGCAAAGCATGTCGTTTGTATCGGGGGTAATCATGATTTTCTCCTTCAGAGCAGGGAGTTCCGCTTCGCGCATGCCACTTTTCTCGAAGACCGCACGGTCGAGATTGGAGGACTTCTGATTCACGGCTCTCCATGGTGTCCCGATCTGTCGGGTTTTGCCTACTACGCAACAAACGAACAGTTGATCGAGAAATGGCGGATGATTCCAAGCGGGATTGATGTTTTGATCACGCATACACCGCCCTTCGGGATTCTGGACATTCCTTCGTCTGGAGGTATTCACTTGGGATGTCCCCACCTTCGTGCTGAATTGAATCGGATCAGGCCAAAGCTGCATGTTTTCGGGCACGTCCACGCGAGCCATGGAACTCACCTTGAGAACGGGACACGGTTCGTGAATGCCGCAGTTGTCGGAGGGCGCGATTTAGAGGTTTGCCACGCACCGACAATGGTCGATCAAACACCGGAAGCTGAAGGAGACGCTTCATCCAACGGCGGGCAACGTTCTTCCTTGGATTCGGGCTTTGCTCCCGGCTGGGGATGGACTATACGTTAGACGAATTCGACCCATTGTCTATGAGACACACTGAACGCCACCGCACGCACCGCATCGGCTGGCTCCGTGCGGCTGTCCTTGGCGCCAACGACGGCATCGTTTCCACGGCCAGTCTGATCGTTGGTGTGGCCGCAGCCGAGTCCAGTCGCGGGAGCATTCTCGTTGCGGGCATTGCGGGCTTGGTAGCGGGTGCGATGTCGATGGCGGCAGGCGAGTATGTGTCCGTCAGTTCTCAATCCGATACGGAGAATGCGGACATGGAGCGCGAGCGGGAGGAACTGGCGAGGGAGGGAGTCCACGAACACGCGGAACTGGCGGCGATTTATGTCGGGCGCGGATTGGACGTGGCGCTGGCCGATCAGGTCGCCACGCAACTGATGAAGAAGGACGCATTGGGTGCGCATGCGCGTGATGAGCTGGGCATTTCCGACACCCTGAGCGCGCGTCCAGTTCAGGCGGCACTGGCTTCCGCTGCGACCTTCGCAGTCGGTGCGGCCATGCCGCTTCTCCTCGTCGCTGCAGTCCCTACCTCAGCGCTGGTTTGGACGGTTTCGGGCAGCTCTTTGGTGTTTCTCGCACTGCTGGGTTCATTGGCAGCGCGTGCCGGGGGATCATCTGTTTTACGCGCAACGGTACGCGTCACATTCTGGGGGGCACTGGCGATGGCACTTACAGCCGGAGTCGGTGCTTTGTTCGGGGCGACGTTATGAGGCGTTTTTCCGAGATTGACGGAACAACTAGCACGAAACGCCATCCGACGGCTGGAGGTGGTCCTGTTTGAACAGGCTGGGATGGATGAGCCAGCTTAGGGTTCAGTGATTGAACAAGCTTGGCGGACGTGGGCAGCGGAGGGGGGGGCAGGGCGGCGCTTGGTTGGGCTGATGACGCGGTCGGCGGGATGGGGCGGATAGGGCGGATGGGGCAAGTGTGAAGGTGTGAGGCTTGAGGGGGAGAGGGCGGGGGCTGGGGGTGGGTTGGGAGCGTGGGGGGCATGCGGAGGTGCGAGGGTGATGGGGACGAAATCCCGTTGGGATTGGGGCCGAGTGATGATCGGTGACGCCGATGGGAGTCGTTGCCTATGAGGTTTGTTCGGATATCAGGGGTGCGGTTCAGGCATGTCCATTGAAGTTCAGGCGGTTGCAAGGTTTCAGGGCTCGATGGAGCGTCCCGATTGCAAATTGATTATCCGCCAGGTATGGATGGATGACAAACTGTTCGGCCCAGAAACTGCACCACTCGCCATGAGCCAAGAATCCATCATTTGTATTCCCGGCCCGTGGGCTGACCGCAGCGAGTTCCTGCGGGCGATTATAACCCAGCAGCCGGCGGGGGAGTTCATGTTCGCGGGAGGCGTTCTGGCTCATCCGAGAGGCAAGGATCATGTTCCTCTGCATTTCTGCGATCCATACTCGGAGATGAGAGAGGCATTTCGGATTGCGGGTCAGGGACGGCTCACTGACCAAACGCTTGATGCCATTGATGGCCACCGAGGGGTTGCATATCTTCATTTCCCTGTTGGTTGGCTTGAGCAGCGCGAGCGCCTTGCGAAGTTCACTCAGGTAGTCCAGCGAGCGGGTGGCTTTGCTGTGAAGGTTGAATCTTCCGGAGTCGCCCATGAGTGGGACCGGTGGTTTTCGTTGCTCTCCGGCAGCACTTTTGATGTTTATTGCAGCGCGGTGACACTTATCGGAGACGCTGATCTCTACTACTCCTGTGGGATGCATCATTTCTCTCTCCCTGAGTGTAGTTTGCCACGATCCATTGACATCCGGGATGCAGCCGACCTCATGAACCGCTTTAACATGTATCAAATTATTGAGCGGCCCCAGCTTGCATCGGGGCACACCTTCAGCCTTGACCCTGAATCACCGCATTTTCGGCTATTCTTGTCACCCGATTCGCGTCACGATGCAGCCAATCTTTTTCACAACCCACATGGCGTATGGGATCTTACTCCGAAGCATTGATCTCCGACAAACAGGGAAAGCCGGATAAGGCGCGGCCGGGCAACCGCTGGGGCTGCTGAGTTGGCCATGCCTTCCGGTAACGTTAACCCGCCTCCCGTCTTGATGGCCACTCCCGCCCCAGCGGTGTCAGCGTTTAATCGGTCTACATGAAATCTACCGGACGATCCGTGGCATCCATGATACAGGAGGCATTTCCTCCGGTGAGCCGGCCATCTGACTCGGAGTTGACCGTGCATGGCGAGGCGTGCCGTTTCTGCTCCTTGGTTATCGAAGATTTCAAAGACGAGAAGGGAGTGGCTTTCGCTCCGGAACGCGCGCGTTTGCTGCTTGGCGAGCTATCGACATTGTCGCCTGCTGGGTTTCGATGGGTGTTGCCATCGTATCTTGCTGCCATTTTTGCCGATGAAGCAAACCTGGATCTTGGCGAGTTTCTGGCCTACCACTTCTGTGGGGAATTGCGTGAGGACGAGCAGGCCGAGCGTGAGGCGCTCGTTCAAGTGCTTTCCGACCTTCAGATTGATTGCCTGATCCGGATACTCTCAGAGATTCGATCCGCACTCGGGTCTGCTTATCATGAATCCGCTGATGAAGCGGTTGCCTTTCTTTCGCACCGGAGAAAAGGACTTGCGGAAAAAGACGCGCCGTGAAAACCCCTGCCAGTCGCTCTGTTTCGATGATTTACCGCAGCTACACCGGTCGAGTACAAGGCAGTTGCGACGAGGCTTGGGCTGCCTGCGTATTCCTGGCATTTGAAGTAGGCATGAAACAGTGGCGAAAGGACTGACGAGGGTGAATAATGAACGGGACGCAGCGAAGGTGAGTTCCGCCGCCCTTGCCGGGGCGGTGATAAATGCTAATGTTAGTCCGGTGGCTGACGCCACCGGCTAATGTCCGTTAAGCCTTCGGCTTCATTGGTGTGGTGATTGCGGGACGGGCGGCAGCCATCGAGTATAATGTCCGTTAAGCCTTCGGCTTCATTGGTGTGGTGATTGCGGGGTGGGCCGCAGCCATAGAGTCTAATGTCCGTCAAGCCTCCGGCTTGGGAGGATAGTGGCGGCGGAATCGGCTGGGTGGAAGGTATGGTCGGCTGATTTCCGTTGTGCATGGACCGGGAACCCGGTAAATGTCGCGCGACGACGACCACCGAGAATGATCACGCATCCATCGACTGCACGTGCTCCGGAACGACACACGGTGGAGGTGCGGGTTAGACTGAGGGATATTCTGAATGCGCGCCCTCTTCTGGGCGACCAGTCGGAGCCGGGCAGGGCGCTACCTGTCCGCCCCGAGTCGAAATGATGATTCTGACTGCAGCGATTGACCCTGTTGCAAAGTGGCGCTTCCGGTGGAGAGTTTGAGAGTTAATCATTTGGAAACGTGCGCAGCCCATGAGTGATCCAATACAACGACGAGAGCGGGTTCGTGGGATGCTGCGGCTTCTCGCATCTGAGGAGGAGCAGTTGGCGTATGAGCGCGACGTGCCACAGGTGGACATGACCGATGAGTTGCTCTGCATGTGGTTCGACGACCTTTACCACGGGAAAGCGCCGAGCGTTGATTCGGCATTTGACGCTGCGGAGTTGGCGGCGATTTGCGAGTTTCACCGGTTCTACGATGAGTGCGTGATCCTGTTGCCGGAGAGTCGAGGGTCGGTTCGGACGTGGCTCGACAGCCCTTTATGGCGTGAGATTATGGAAAAGGCTAGGTGGACGCTTGAACAAATCGCGGATTAGCGATGACGAAAGGGGGGGGGCGGGAAGTGAGAAGTGAGAATGGCTGGTTCGGAGGGGGCGGCGGAGGGCGACTTGTGGTCCCGGGCTTGTTCGGAGGGGGCTTGTGGGGAGACGGGCTTGTTTGGAGGGCGGGCCGCGCGCACTCCGTGCGCCCCGAGAGCTGTGATTCTCCCAGCAGTCCAGAGCCTGTGGCGCGCTGGTTCGGAGGGGGCGGGTTTGGAGGGCGGGTCTGCCGCCCCGGGCGAGGTTAGGGCGTCCCTTCAGGGCTCTTGGTATGGGGGTGGGGTGGACCCAGGGCGTTGCCCTGAGCTGTGTTAGAGTGCGCCGTTGGCGCGTGCTTGTCGGGAGAGGGGCGTGTTGGGAGAGGGGCGTGTTCGTAGGGGCGGTGGGGGATCCAGTTAGCGGGGATCGGTGGGGGGGAGGGGGACGGGGGTGTCGTTTTCTGGGGGGAGGGCGTCGTCTGGGAGGGGAGGGGGGAGGGATGGTGAGAGGGCGGCGGGGGTGGTGGAGAGCATGCCTTTGGCCATGGCGAGCCATGCGCGGGCGCGCGGGAAGCCGGCGGGTTGGCGTTCGATGAGACTGACGACGCGGGATTCGTCGCCGGCGGCGAGTTTACGGATGCCGTCGATGGGTTCGCCACGGAGAGGTGGTGCGATGGGGTCGTAGCCGAGACTGTCTTCGGCGGCGAGGGTGGCGCAGGAATCGAGGAGGGCGTCGCGCTCTGGGCTGGGGGGTTGGGCGGCGACGATGGCGAAGCCGGCGGGCCAGTTGCCGAGGCGGATGAAGAAGCTGGCGAGGAGACGAGCGGAGGAGGCGTCGGCTGGGTTGGCGGGGAGGAGGGCGGCGGCCTTGAGGGCGGTGGCGGAGGCGGTGGCGGCGTCGGCCTGGTTGAATTGTTCGTCGGCGAGGGAGGCGAGGAGCGGGAGTTGGGCGGCGGGCGGGAGAGGATCGATGGCGGCGGCGGCTTCGGTGAGGACGGCGGCGGCTTCGTCGAGGAGCGTGGCGTCGGTGAGGGGAGCGGCGAGGGCGAGGAGACGCGCGGGTTTTTCCGGGGTGTTTGGAAGGGCGAGGGCCATGCGGTGGGCCTGCTGGAGGGCTTCGGTGGCGGCGTCGGTGCGGCCGCAGCGCTGGCGGGCGGTGGCGAGGCTGGTGAGGGCGATGATTTTCTCGGGGCCTTGGGGAGCGGAGACGGCGGCGTCTTCGTAGGCGATGAGGATTTCGTCCGGGAGCCGGAGGACGACATTGGATTCGAGGGCTTCGAGTTCCAGTTGGCGTTTGAGGGTGAGGTCGGGGATGGCGGTGAGGACGGCGGCGGCGTCTGAGGAGGCGGAGGAGTCGCGTCCGAAGCAGACGCGGAAGAGTTCGATCCAGAGCTGGTTCTGGGAGGCTGGGGGGAGAGCGGCGACTGTGGAGATGGCGTTGGTGGGGCCGTCGTAGAGGGCGAGCCGGACGGAGATCCATGCGAGGGCTTCGCGGAGGGCGGGTTGGTCGGCTGGAGGGAGGGATGGCAGGGCGGTGAGGAGGTCGGCGGCGAGGGCGCGGGCCTTGTCGGCGCTGTCGGTTTCGGCGAGGACCTGGGCGACGGTGGCTTTGAGGATGGGGGAGTCGGCCTGGGAGAGGGCGACGTCGGCGAAGCCGAGACGGGCGAGGATGGAGAGGACCTCGCGGCGTGCGGCGGCGCGGATGGTGGGGTCGGGGATCTTGGCGCAGATTTCGAGGGCGCGGCTGAGATTGTCTTCGCCGGAGGTGAGGTGGGCGAGGGCGAGCTGGCGGAGGGCGACCGACTGCATGAGCGGGCCGCTGACTGGGGTGAGGGCGTTGAGGGCTTCGTCGAGATCGCCGGTGCGGGCGTGGAGGAGAGCGACCTCGATGAAGTCGGCGTCGAGGACCCAGCGTTCGGCTGGGGAGGCGGGAGCGGGTTCTGCGGCGGCGCGGGTGGTGAGCTGGCGCGGGGATTCGTCCTGCCATGCGGGTGGTTCCGGGCGGAACCACCAGAAGAGGAAGCCTGCGCAGAGGACGGCGGTGAGCAGGATGCCCGCGAAGCCCTCGCGTTTTTTACGGACGGTCATCGGGCGAACAATTCGGGCGCGTGTTCGAGGGCGAAGAGTTCGACGGGGGCCTGGCGGCCTTTGAGTTCGTGGGTGCCGAGCGGGCTGCAGTGTTTGGGGCCTTCTTTCCAGCCGTTGAGGAAGTCCGAGCTGACGAGGATGTCACTGCCGAGGGAGCGGGTGAGGGCCTGGATCCGGAAGGTGGTGTTGACGGCGTCGCCGAGCATGGTGAGGCCGCCCTGGCCGATCTGGCCCCATGAGACCTCGCCCATGTGGAGGGCGACGCCGGAGGTGAAGTCCATGCCGGCGCGGTCGAAGGTGCCGCGCATTTCTTCGTGGATGAGGTCGCAGCTTTCGCGGAGGTAGCGGGCGGCGGAGAGGGCCCATTTACGGGCATTGATGGAAGTGTCGGTCCAGTAGGCGAGGACGGCGTCGCCGATGAATTTGTCGATGGCGGCTCCGTGTTCGGTGAGGACCTGGTCGCAGTAGCCGTACCAGCTGCCGATGGCCTGGGCGAGTTCGTCGTGGGGGATGATTTCGGAGAGCCTGGTGAAGCCCTTGATATCGCTGACGAGGATGATCATGGGCAGGACCTGGATGTCGGTGCCTGGGGACGGGGACGGTTCGCCGGGGCGCTGGAGTTCGAAGCGGTATTCGAAGTCGCTGATGCGGATGAGGTCGCCGGATTCGAGTTGGCGGACGGTGGTGACGCGTTCGCCGTTGAGGTAGGAGCCGTTGAAGCTGCCGAGGTCGTAGAACCAGTATTCGTCGTCTTCCTGGCGCCGGATCATGGCATGGCGGCGGGAGACCCGGTTATCCGGGAGGCAGATGGTGCTGTCGGGTTTCCGGCCGAAGATGGCGATTTCCGGGAGCGAGACCTCGGTCCCGTCGGCGGAGTTCACCAGAGCGGCGCGGATTTCGTTGGAAATCATGCAGTTGTCTAAATTCATGTCCCGGCCGGCGAAGCGCACCGAATTACTGAGTGATCCTAGCGGGTGGAGCCCGGGAAGGGAAGCACAGGTTTCGATGATCGCAGCGGACACGAAGTTCGAGCGTCGGCTGGGGGCGAGATTGTTCGACTATTTTGACAATCGGCAAATGGGAATCGAGCGTGTGAGTGGAATCAATGGGTGGTTAATGATTGGGATTGGGTGTTGCGGGAGGGGATTGGGGAGTGGGGGGAGTGGGGAGTTTGTAGAGCCGGAGTTCGGGTTGGTGGGTACCGACTTTGCCTGGGGGGCTGGACCAGAGGAGAGTGGCTTCGGAGTCGAGGGCGAGGTAGAAGTTGCGGCGGAGGGAGAATTCGGATTCGCGGCCGGATTTGGGTTTTTGGTCGGAGCGGAGGTAGCGTTCGAATTCGTCGCCAGCGATGGCGGCGTGGGAGTAGCCGGCGGCGGCGAGGGAGGCTGGGGAGGGGGCGAGGTCTGGGAGGTAGGAGGTGGAGTCGATCGGGAAGAGGTGTGTGGGGGCGTGGTGCCAGCCGTCGGCGAATTGGCCTGAGAAGTCGGGGAGGCAGACCTTGCGGCCCTGGATGAGTTGGGAGTCTGGGGGGAGGTTGGCGGCGGCCCATGCGAGGAGATTGCGTCGGGCGTCGGAGCGGAAGCCGTTGAGGTATGGGAGCGTGCGGGTGATGCTGAGGCCGAGGGCGGCGAGGGTGGCTGGGAGGGCGAGACGGTGCCAGCGAGGGGAGGAGGCGAGGGCGCCGAGGCCGATGGCGGCGGAGGCGGCGATGCCTGCGCAGGCGGGGAGGAAGTAGCGGCCGGAGTCTTTGGCGGAGAAGGAGAGGAGGATGGCGAGGACGATGGGGGAGGCGATGAGGAACCACTCTGAGCGCTGGCCGGGTTTGGAGGCGCGCCATGCGACGATGGTGCCGAGGATGCAGAGCGGGAGGAGGTGGGCGGAGCGGTTGAGGAGACGGGCGAAGAAGCCGGCGTGGGGGATGGATTTGGTGACACCGGCCTGGCCTTCGAGGACGAGGGAGGTTTCGCGGGAGAGGGAGTCGCGGAACGTGTCGGGGTCGGTGAGGAGTCGGAGGTTGATGAGGGCGGCGACGGAGATGAGGGCGAGGATGGCGAGGGCGGTACGGGGCCATGAGCGGCCGCGGGAGGAGGGGGCGATGAGGAGCCATGCGGCGGGGAGGAGCATGACTGCGCCGATGTATTTGGCGGAGAGGGCGAGGGCGGCGGCGGTGCCGAGGAGGAGGGCGGCGAGCGTGCCGGGTTTCTGTTCCCAGAGTTGCATGGCGGCGAAGACGGCGGTGACTCCGAAGAGGAGGGCGGCGTCTTCCTTAAAGTAGCGGCTGTATTCGTGGAGGTCGGGCTGGGCGAGGAGGAGGAGGCCTGCGGCGAGGCCGATCCATGGTCCGCGGGAGCGGGCGACGGTCCATGAGAGGAGGACGGCGGCGGCGGCGGCGAAGGCGGCGGAGATGGCGCGTCCGGTTTCGACGATGTCCTGATTGGCGTGGAGGCCGCGGGCTTTGACGGCGAGGGCGACGGATTCGAGGAGGAGGAGCGGGTGGTGGAGATTGCGGGTGCCTTCGGCGATTTGCTTCACTTTGCCGGGTTCATCGGTGTGGTAGAAGTAGGGGAAGTCGTTCCAGAGCGAGAGGGTGAGCCATGCGGAAGCGCCGAGGAGGAGGAGGGCGAGGGGGAACCAGCGTGGCAGACGGGCGTGGGAAGGCATGACGGGGCGGATCATGGGTGCAGGGCGCGGCGCGTCCAGGGTGAGTTCCGGGGGTTGCGGCTGCGGAGAGGTGGTGTTGAGTGCGGGGATGAAGACGTATTGGAGAGTTCGGGTATCGGCGACACTGGCGGCGATCGGGGTGGCGCTGGGGGCGTTCGGGGCGCACGGGTTGAAGGATTTGCTGGGGAGTGTGCCGAACGGGATGGAGACCTGGAAGACGGCGGTGTTCTACCATTTGATGCATGCGGTGGTGATGACCGTGCTGGCGTTGCTAGGGGTGGCTCCGCGGGCGTGGGGGTTGTTTCTGGGGGGTGTGCTGATGTTCAGCGGGAGCCTTTATGCGATGGTGTCGTTAGGGCTGAAGTGGATGGGGCCGGTGACGCCGCTGGGGGGAGTGCTGCTGCTGGCGGGCTGGCTGACGATTGCGTTGCGGCAGGAGAAGTGAGAAGTGAGAAGTGAGAAGTGGGAAGTGAGAAGTGGGCTTGTGGGGAGAGGGCGTGTTGGGAGAGGAAGGGATCAGTCGAGGCGTGAGGGGAAGGGGGCGACGGGGGTGGGGTGGCGGCGGTGGTCGCAGAAGGTGACGCTGAGTTGATTGTGATCGACCCAGTAGATGGCGTCCTGGCGGAATTCGAGGCCGAGGTTGCAGGCGTCGAGCCATGGGATGGCGACGGCCCAGCCTGGTTCAGCGTGGGTGGTGGATGGGGAGTAGCCGGTGATGCGGAGGAGCCATGTGGCGGTCGCGCGGAGACGGGATTCGAGGGCTTGGTCGGCGGCGGCGTTCTGGTCTGGGGACCATGTTTCGCCGGTGGTGGCGTGGGCGGTGATGATGGCGAAGGTGGGTGGCCAGTGGTCGGGTGGGGAATCGGTGCGGAAACGGGTTTCGAAGTAGGCTGGGTGCATGGTGAAAGGGGTGGCTAGCTGGATTTGTTGGAACTGCGGGCTTTCATGCGCTTTGGCATGGTGGAGGGGTTTGGGACGTGGTTGAGAATTGGGGAAAGGGTTGGGGAAAAGATTGCGTCGGGGTGGGGAAAGGGGGAGAAGGATTGGATGAAAAGCAAGGTGATGATGATATTGATGGCGGGGCTGATGTGGCCGTGCGGGGTGGTGATTGGGGATGAGGTGGGAGTGGCGGGGCGGGCGTGGGAAGTGGTGGGGCGGCAGCGAGGGGTTTTCACGCGGCCGCCGGAGGTGATGCCGACGCGGAAGGTGCCGGATGGGCCGTTGCTGGGGAATGGGGATGTGGGGGTGGCGATTGGCGGGGTGGTGGAGCGGAGTCGGTATTTTGGGTTAGGGGAGGCTGGTGGGGCGAAGGTGACGACGCGGCGGGTGGGGGGTGGGACGAGTCCGGAGGTATTGAAGTTTTATCTGGCGAAGAATGATTTCTGGAAGGCGAAGCCGGTGTATCCGAATGCGCATCCGTGTCCGATCGGGACGATTGAGGTGGCGATTCCGGCGCTGCATGGTGGGGAGTATCATGCGGAGCAGGTGCTAGGGACGGCGGAGGTGGAGCACGTGCTGAAGACGGCGTATCGGATTGAGGATCCGCCGCCGTTTACGCGTGCGGGGACGGTGGTGCGGATGCGGAGTTGGGTGGCGGCGGGGGAGAATCTGGTGGTGATTGAGCTGACGGTGGATGGGGATGCGGCGGATGGGAATCCGTTTGGTCCGACGGGGATGACTGGGGTGGAGGTAAAGCTGTCGGCGGTGACGGGGAATGAGTCGGAGACGGCGACGGGGAATCTGGCGGATGGGAGCTGGGCGGTACGGCGATTTGAGACGGTGGGGGAGAGTGTGGCGCTGGAGCAGAAGCCACTGGTGAGGCGGTCGGAGGCGGCGGTGGCGATGCGGTTGCTGGGGCATCGGGTGCCGGGGTTGCCGTGGAGTCGCGGGGATGGGTGGAATGCGGATCGGTTTGTCCTGCAGCCGGGGAGGACGGTGGTGGTGGTGGCGTCGGTGGTGAGCGGGGAGGAATCGGCGGATCCACTAGGTGAGGCGAAGCGGCGGGTGGGGGCGGTGACGGAGGAGCGGCTGGCGGAGGTGAGGGCGGCGCACCGGGCGTGGTGGCGGCGGTTCTGGGAGAGTTCGTATGTGGAGGTGGGGGATGAGCTGATCGAGCGGTATTATTATGGGTCGCAGTATCTGCTGGCGTCGTGCAGCCGGAACCGGGCGTTTCCGCCGTCGTTGTATGGGAACTGGGTGACGATGGACGGGCCGTCGTGGCAGGCGGACTATCATTTGAATTACAATCATGAAGCGCCGTGGTGGGGAGTGTATTCGTCGAATCATGTGGAGCTGGCGGATCCGTATGACACGCCGGTGCTGGAGTATCTGGAGACGGCGAAGGCGAATGCGCGGGAGTTGCTGAGGGTGGGAGGCGTTTATTATGATGTGGGGATCGGGCCGAAGGGCCTTGAGACATCGTTCATGCCGGATGGTTATGGGATTCCCGGGGAGGGACGGCGGATGTTTCTGGGGCAGAAGAGCAATGCGGCGTTTGCGGCGGTGAACATGGTGATGAGGATCGAGCACACTTGGGATGCGGAGTATGCGCGGCGGGTGTATCCGTTTCTGCGGGAGGTGGCGGATTTCTGGGAGAGTTATCTGAAGCTGGAGGGTGAGCGGTATGTGGTGTTGAATGATGCGTCCGGAGAGGTGGGGGATGGCGGGAGTGACCGGAATAATTGTCTGACGCTGGGATTGTTAAGGACCTTTTTCCGCGGGATGATGATGGCTAGTGAATTGGTTGGGAGTGACGGGGAGCGGCGGGAGAAGTGGATGGATATTCTGAGTCGGTTGAGTGATTTTCCGACGGTGATGGTGGATGGGGTGCGGAGGATTCGGGGGGCGGAAGCGGGGCCAGCGGCGGAGCGGGTGGGGCCCGGGAGGAACAACACGCGGCTGGAGTTGATGGGGATGGTGTGGCCGTCGACGGTGATCGGGCTGGAGTCGCCGAAGGAGTGGCTTCAGCTGATGCGGGACGATGTGGCGGGCTGGGGAGAGTCGGAGTGGATCGGGCACTTCAATGGGTTCAGCATGACCTTTCCGGGGGCGGTGCGGGTGGGGCATGATCCGGAGGATGTGCTGCGGCGATTGCGGCGGCAGCTGGAGGAATGCGGGTTTCCTAACTTGATGGTGTTTACGGGTGGCGGGGGGATTGAGAATTGTGCTGGGGTGCCGTCGACGATCAACGAGATGCTGGTGCAGTCGCACGATGGCGTTGTGCGGGTGTTTCCGTGCTGGCCGATTGGGCGGGCGGCGAGGTTTGGGAGGCTGCGGGTGCCGGGGGCGTTTCTGGTGAGCAGTGAACTGGCCGGGGGTGAGGTGAAGGACGTGGAGATTGAGAGTGAGCGGGGGCGGTTGTTGCGGATGGTGAATCCGTGGTTGTGGAGGGAGGTGGAGGTCGAGCGGGCGGGCGGGCGGGTGGATCGAGTGGGTGGGGAGCGATTTGAGTTGGGGACGGTGGCGGGGGAGCGGTTGGTGATGAGGGTGGCGCGGTGATAGGAATGAGTGCGGGTCAGACGGTGCGCTGGCGTTTCCAGATGGGAGGGACGAATTTCCCGCGTTTCAGGGCGAGGATGACGAGGGCGATGCCTGTGGAGGTGCAGAGGATGAGGGCGACGATGGAGGATTCGACGCCGAATTTGCCGCCGGTGAGGATGTCAGGGCCTTTGACGGTGGATTGGATGAGACCGTCAGCGGCTTCGTTGCCGGAGACGATGCCTGAGAAGACGGCGGACTGGGTGTAGTTCCATGCCATGTGAAAGCCCATGCTGAGCCAGAGACGTCGGGTGAGGATGTAGGCGGCGGCGAGGAGGATGCCGGCTTCGATGGCGATGAAGATGGCGCCTTCGAGAGTGGCCTCTGGGTTGATGAGGTGAACGAGACCGAAGGCGACGGAGGAGACGATGAGGCCGGCCCATGTGCCGAACCATGTTTCGATGGAGCGGAAGAGGACCCCGCGGAAGAGTAGTTCTTCGAAGACGCCTGAGCTGATGGCCATGGAGACGGCGGGGAGGAGCAAGGTCCATGGGTTGAGGCCGTTGATTTTGTAGACGCCCATGGCCATGAGGACGAGGACACTGGCTGTGTAGAGGCCTGCGCCGATGAGGAGCCCGATGCCGAGTTCGCGGGTCATGCCTTTGGTGGAGAGTTCCGAGGCTTCGCGTTGTTCGACCGAGCGGGCGTAGGTGAGGTAGATGGCGAAGCCTGCGATGGCGAGGGCGATGATGTGGAGGTCGGACTTGCCTGGATTGGTGGCGTAGATGGTGAGGATGTCGGTGGTGAGCGTCAGCATCAGGACGAGGATGAATCCGAGGATGATGATGCGGAGGGGAGGCGAGCGGAAGATGCGGCGGGCGAGGCCAGGAGGAGAGGAAGGGAGGGAGGAGAGCGGGACTTCGTTCATGGCGGGGTGAGTGATGGGCTTGGTCTGGTGGGACGGTGGGAGGAGAGCGAAGAGGGTGAGGGGTGGCAAGAGAAATGCGGCGTTGAGCCGAGAGGCCGGCGGGGGATCGGTGATTTTGTCTTGCCAGCGATGGGGAGCCCCGGCTAGGAGGCGGCGGATGAATCGAGATTTAATCGAGATCCTTAGGGAGGCATCTGCTCAGACCGCGCGCTGGGGGCGAGTTGTGGCTGGGCTGGGTGTGCTGGGGATGGGAGCGGCGGTGGCGGGTCCGAATGTTGCGGGATTGACGGGGGATTGGGGAGGGATGCGGACGGGATTAGGGGAGCGGGGAGTGGTGACGGAATTATCGTTTACGCAGTACTACGGGGGATTGATGAGTGGCGGGGTGGCTGATGACGGGTTTGATTGGGGGAGTCGGGCGGATGCGATGGTACATTTGGATTTCGGGAAGCTGGGGTTGTGGGAGGGAGGCGGGTTTCATGTGCATGGGGAGACTCGGTTTGGGGAGGCGGCGGAGCGGAAGTTTCCGAGATCGGGCGGGTTGTGGCCTGTGAATACGGGGGTGGTGCTGCCGCTGGGCGGGAGCGAGCGATTGGAGGCGTCGTCTTTGTATTTCACGCAGCGATTGGCGGAGAAGACGGTGCTGATGCTGGGGAAGATCAATGTGATTGACCTGCTGGCGGGCGATCCGTTTTTTGGCGGGTGGGCGCGGGATCGGTTTATGAATATTGCGTTTGTGGCTCCGCCGAGCGGGGTGGTGCCGCCGACGATCATGGGTGCGGTGGTGAGTCACCGATGGGATGCGATTTCGGTGACGGGGATGGTGTTTGATCCGGAGGATCGGACGGGGGATTACTGGCCGTCGGATTTGTTTGCGAGCGGGGTGAATGTGTCGCTGGGGGTGAACTGGGCGGGGAAGGTGGCTGGGCGGCCGAGCGGGTTTGGGGTGACGGGCACGTACAGCACGAAGGACGGGGTGGACCTTGGGGAATTGTTATTGCCGCCGGATTTGAGGGGAGGCAGGAAGTCGGGGGCGTACAATGTGGCGGTGACGGCGTCGCATCTGGTTTATGAGCGAGCGGATGCGGCGGGGAAGGGATTGGGGGTTTATGTGAAGGCGGCGGTGGCGGATGGGAATCCGAATCCGATAGAGGGGTCGGTGATTTTCGGGGTGGCGGGGCATGGGGTGTTCCGGTCGAGGCCGGATGATGTGTTCGGGATCGGGTGTTATCTGTATGATTGGAGTGATGATCTGGTGACCGGGTTGGCTCCGGTGGTGGGATTGAGTGGGGAGAGTGGAGTGGAGGTGTTTTACAACTTTGCGGTGACGCCATGGTTTCGTGTGAGTGCGGATATGCAGTGG
Source organism: Verrucomicrobiaceae bacterium (assembly GCA_027486335.1). Classification (GTDB taxonomy): domain Bacteria; phylum Verrucomicrobiota; class Verrucomicrobiia; order Verrucomicrobiales; family V1-33; genus V1-33. The sequence goes on from JAIXPK010000396.1 coordinate 16,851, forward strand.
GTGGATCCGGCGCGGGCGGCGGTGGGGCAGGCGTGGGTGGGCGGGTTGCGGGCGAGCATTCAGTTTTGAAGAGATAGAAGATTTGAGAATTCCAACCCAATGAAGCCCATGAAGATTCAAAGAGTTCTAACAAAAGCGGTGATGGTGTGTGCGGTGGCGACGGTTCGTGGCGGGGAGGTGGCGGATGCGATTTATCACGGTGGTCCGGTGATCACGATGGACGAGGCGCGGCCGGCGGCTGAGGCGGTGGCGGTGAAGGGAGGGAAGATACTTGCGGTGGGGACGAAGGAGGAAGTGATGCGGGTGAAGGGTGAGGCGTCGGTGATGGTTGATCTGGGTGGGCGGGCGATGCTGCCTGGGTTTGTGGATGCGCACGGGCACGTGATGGGGGGTGGGTTGCAGGCGTTGTCGGCGAATCTGCTGGCTCCGCCGGATGGGGATGTGCGGGATATTCCGGGGTTACAGAAGACCTTGCGGGAGTGGATGGCGGCGAACCGGGAAGCGGTGGAGAAGATCCAGTTAGTGATCGGGTTCGGGTATGACAATTCGCAGCTGGCGGAGCTGAGGCATCCGACGCGGGATGAACTGGATGCGGTGTCGAAGGAGGTGCCGATCATGATTGTGCATCAGTCGGGGCATCTGGCGACGATGAATTCGAAGGCGCTGGAGATTGGCGGGATCGGGGCGGAGACGCCGAATCCTGCGGGTGGGGTGATTCAGCGGCGGGAGGGAGGGAAGGAGCCGAATGGCGTGCTGGAGGAGACGGCGTTTTTTCCGGTGCTGATGAAGCTGCTGGGGAGACTGGGGCCTGACGCGTCGAAGGAGTTCATCCGGGCGGGGTGTGAGTTGTGGGCGAGGTTCGGGTACACGACGGCGCAGGACGGGAGGTCATCGCCTGGGGTTGTGAAGGCGATGCAGGGGGTGGCTGCGGCTGGGGGACTGCCGATTGATGTGGTGTCTTATCCTGACGTGCTGATGGACCGTGAGATCATCAAGAAGACGGTGAGCGGGGAGTATGTGAATCGTTTCCGGGTGGCTGGGGCGAAGCTGACGATTGATGGATCGCCGCAGGGGTTTACGGCGTGGCGGGACCGGCCGTATTACAAGCCGGTGGGTGATTATCCGCCGGGGTATGCGGGGTATCCTGCGGCGAGTGCGGAGATGGTTCGTGAGGCGATTGACTGGGCGTATGCGAACCGGATTCAGATCATTACGCATTCGAACGGGGAGGCTGCGTCGGACCAGTTGATCGCGTGTGTGAGGGCGGCGGCGGTGAAGCATGGTGGCGGGGACCGGCGGCCGGTGCTGATCCACGGGCAGTTTCTGCGGGAGGATCAGGTGGATGAGATCAAGCGGCTGGGGATGGTGCCGTCCTTGTTTCCGATGCACACGTTTTACTGGGGAGACTGGCACCGGGAGCACACGGTGGGGCCGCTGCTCGCTGACAATATTTCACCGACGGGCTGGTGTGTGGAGCGAGGGATGAAGTTCACGTCGCACCATGATGCGCCGGTGGCGTTTCCGGATTCGATGCGGGTGCTGGATGCGACGGTGACGAGGCGGTCGCGGTCCGGGGATATCATTGGGCCGGGGCAGCGGGTGGATGTGATGACGGCGCTGAAGGCGATGACGATCTGGTCGGCGTGGCAGCACTTCGAGGAGGCGAAGAAGGGGTCGATCGAGGCGGGGAAGCTGGCGGATTTTGTGATCTTGGACAAGAGCCCGCTGGCGGTGGATGTGGAGCAACTGGACCAGTTGAAGGTGGTGGAGACGGTGAAGGAAGGGGTGACGGTGTTTGCGGCGAGCGGGGCGAAGCGGACGGGGGCGCTGATGCGTCGCGGGGGCGGGACGGAAGTGGCGATCGCGAACACCCTGCGAGCGGTTTCGGGGCATCCTGGATTGGGGGCGCAGGGGCCGTGCGGCGGGTGTGTGTGCGGGTCGATGACGCGACTGGCGGAGGTGATTGCGGGTGGGGGTGTGGAGTGAGGGTGGGGGGACGCGGCGATCGGGTTTGTGTTGTGTTGCAGGAGGGGCAACCCCTACGGGGTTGTTAGAATACTGCGATGGATGCCCGGGGTATCGCGTTGCGCCACCCCGGGGTATTGACCGGTCGTCCCTACGGGACGGGGTGGTTTGGGAGAGGTCACAGGCCGGATGCCCGTGCCACTTTGGCTTGTGGGGAGGCACGGACTGGAAAGTCCGTGCTACGCTGGCGTGTTGGGAGGGGTCACAGGCAGGATGCTCGTGCCACTTTGGCTTGTGGGGAGGCACGGACTGGAAAGTCCGTGCTACGCTGGCGTGTTGGGAGGGGTCACAGGCAGGATGC
>JAIXPK010000377.1 GCA_027486335.1 Verrucomicrobiaceae bacterium
AGTCGTCGCAGCCGCTTTCGGACGGGACGACGGTGCTTGAACTTGCGTTCGCCGTGAGTAATTCGTTGTCCCAGTCGGTGGGCGGTGTCGCGCCCATCCCAATGGGATTGGTGGCGAGGCTGTGCGCCACGACGGTGCGACCGAGGAGGCTCTGGCCATTGGTGGCGGTGGGGCTCGCCAGGTGGATGCCGTCCCATGCCATGCGCGGCACGGCGCTGTAACTGTCCGCCGCGGGGGTGATGCCTGCCGCGAAGGCTCCGGCCTGGTGATTGGTCCCGGAAACGACGACGGTGCCGACTGGGTCATTGGTGTTGGCGCTGGCAGTCACGACACGGTTGGCCCCGGGAGTGCTTTCGCGCGACTCATTGCCGTGGAGCAGCGAGTTCAGGAGTCGGGTGGTGGTGGAAGGTGGCACCTGGAGGGCTCCGGCGAAGCGGCTGTAGTTTTCGAAGATCGTGCAGTGATTGAGATTTGTCTCGCGGATGGCGGTGGCGGAGCCGGTCGACGAAGCGTGTGCTCCGCCAGCTTCTCCGGCAGTATTGCGTACAAAGGCGCACCAGTAAAGGAACATCCTGCCGCCGCTGTTGCGCGTCGCGCCGCCGTGTTTCCCGGCTTCGTTCTCGCGGAAAAGGCAGCGGCGGAACCAGAAAGAGTCGGTGCCGTTGTTCACGGGATTTCCTCTGCCCCGCTGGTAGACGGCGCCGCCGCTGGCGGAGCCGGAACCGGTGGTGGCGCATTGATTGCGGACGAATTCGCAGGAGGACATGGTGCTGCGGGCCCCGATGAGGTGCAGCGCGCCCCCGCGGCCATTGGTGCCGAGGGCGACGTTTTCCACTCGGTTGCTGGAGCCGGAGTAAATGCCATCGCGCAAGGCGATGCGTGTAAGGGCAGCGGCATTGGCGGTCTGGTTCAAATCGGACTGCTGAAGGGCGCTGGCGATCGTGAGGAACGGGCGGGCGAAGGTGCCTCGCGGGCCGGTGCTTTCATCGTCATTGCCGTCCGGGGCCACGTAGACGATGGGCTGTCTGGCGTCGGCGGGATCCGACGGATTTGTGCGCAGGACGAACTCATTCCAATTGGTGTATCCGTCCTGATCGCCGTCCAGATGCCGGTCAGAAGCGTCCGCGGGATTGAGGCCAAACCGACGCTCCCAGACGTCGGGCAGTGTGTCACCGTCGCTGTCGACGCTTGTAAATGATTAGGCCGTGTTTGGTAAAGCCGGAGCGGAAGGGACAAGGGCGGGGCGGATGTGGCTAGGGACGCAATCCCGTTGGGGTTGGCGGATGTTGTGGTGTGGACCCATGGTAGGCCTGCGTGCCGCAGTCCAACCCTGAGTTCTTTGGGCCCTTTGCGGCGAGTGGGGGCTGTGTACCTAGGGATTGTCGGGGCGGGAGTTCGTGCGCCCCGTTGGGGCGCAGGGAATTGGAATCGTGTGATCCCAGGGCCTTCGCGTTGCTGCGTCCCTGGGCTGAGTTCCTTGGGCCCTTTGGGCCGTTAGGATCGGGGGGTGCTGGTACGGAGACAAGGCCGGGACGGCTTTGCTACGGGGGCGTGCGGTGATGTCAGGGATTTCTCAAACACAGAGCCTTGAGTTCCGGGCGGCCGGAGCCGCTGCGGGGATTGAGGGAAGGTCTTGGTGGACCGACTTGAGCCTGCTTCTGCTGCAGCGAGGCAAGGGATGAGTTGCAGAAAGCAGCCCGGGGGCTTAGGGATCCGGAGTCGGCTTTGCCGGCCAGAAAGAATCCGATTGTGAAACCAGCCGGAAATTGATAATGCGAGATGAGATGAAGCGCGTGTTTCGAGTAAACAACGATCAAGGATTTCAAGCCTATGTTCCGGATATGGAGGAGCAGGAAGGGGATGCTGACGTGTTCAAGCCCTCCCGAATTAGAAGGTATGCAGGACTGCCACTGGCTGAGCAATGGCCGCATCTTCCGGTTTATCTGGGCAATCCGGACTGCGAGCCATCAGATTTTGCATGTGCTCCGATTCTCGGCAGGTTTTCTGTGTCTCCCCGGGTTTATGAGGATGAGGTGATGCGGTCCATGCTTGAGGCTGCCGGCGAGTTGCTGCCCATGACGGTGACCGATACAGGTGCTGTCTGGCATCTTTTCAGTCTTCTTCCTAAGTGCCATTGTCTGGATGTGGTGGACGAAGCGAATTGCGAGCGGGATCGGTACAAGAACGTGATCAATTTTTCGTTCCATCAGGACCGACTGCCGGACGGAGGCATTTTCAGCCTGCCGAAGGACATTCATGCATATGCGGTGCATGACGAGCAGTTGCCCGCGGAGCGGGATTTCATCCAATGGTATCGGCGGCAGGGCTACAAGGGATTGGTGTTTGAGGAGCAGATTGGGGTGCCGCCAGTGCAGAAAACCGAGCGGCCGAGTGGGCCGAAGCGTTGAGGTTATGAGTGTCCCAAAAATCATCATATCAGTTAGAGTGGCTGAGACCGCCGATGTGTTGCGGTTCGATTCCGAGGAAGCTGTGGCGATCCTGCGGGAGGCTGCGATTGGGGCGGCCTGTGAAGATCAATGGGGCGAGCAGGCTGCGCAGATCGAGGGGACGGCGGGGACGGATTTTCTGCGTGTGTCGGGCTTTCCGAATATGATGGCTTTTCGGGCGGCGATACTTGCGGAGAGCAATCTGGAGCTTTACCTGGAGACCGGAGAGTTTCTGCCAGTGAAGAGCGCTGCGGGCGAGTTCATCCTCTGGCACCACTTGGCGGGGGCGTCAGTGAATGTTCTGGACAAGGCCAGTATCGACCCGGACGGCGGGGTGAGGGTGCCGCGCTTTCTTGGGCATCGTTTGTCGGGGCATTACGGGGTTTTTACGACGCCTGAGTTCAAGAGCAGCCGACTATTTATTCAGGCTCACCCCACGGAAGTGCCGAGTGACTTGGGTGGCAGGCCTGAGAATGATGATCCGCCTGAAGGACTGCGGTGCGAGAATTGGAGGTCGCTGCTTCAGGAAGCGAAATGGCGCGGATGGACGGGCTTGGAGTTTGAGATGGTCTGGCGTGATGGATAGTGAGGTGGTGGCGAAGGGTTGGGTGCTGGTGAGGACAGGATGGCGGGGTGGTTTTGCTGCGGCGGGTGACACGGAATGGAGAGTCCACGCTCCTGATTGGTTTTGAGGTCACAGGCAGGATGCCTGTGGCACTTTGGTTGTGGCTGCGCGAAGGTTTTGGGTCACAGGCAGGATGCCGTGCCACTTTGGTTGTGAATACGGGAAGAATTGTCAGGGTGGGGTTTTGGCGGATGCGATGACATCGGCGAGGGTGATGGGTTTGCCGCCGCGGCGTTTGCTTTCGTCGGCGGCTTCCATGAAGGCGAAGAGCTCGAGGGTTTCAGCGGCGTCGACGGGAGGTTTGGAGGACTGGAAGAACCTGACGATTTCGGCGACGAGGGGGGTGTAGCCGTCGAAAGCGCCGACGGGTGCTTCGCCGGTGGTGCCGGTGGCTTTGCCGCTGTAGGTGGTGCTTTCGCGGAAGATGCCGGTGCGGCCGCCGGACCACGAGCCGCGGACCTCGATTTTGCCGTCGGGCGAAGTGGAGCGGGTGACGGATTGGCAGCCGGTGCCCATGACGGTGAAGAGGGATTCGCAGCCGTGGACCCCGTACCAGAAGAGGTCGGGGTGGTGGGGTTCGAGTGGGGATGGGCTAGTGGTTTCGGCGTGGAGGACCTTGCCGATGCTGCCGTTGCGGACGGCCTGGGTGGATTTGGCGAAGCGGAGGGAAGAGGAAGAGAAGACGGGAACGCCTGCGGATTTGGCCAGGTCGAGGATGGTGATGGCGTCGCGGAGCGAGCCGCCGATGGGCTTATCGATATAGAGAGGTTTCTTTGCGGCGATGACGGCGCGGGCTTGATCGAGATGGGGGCGGCCGTCGACGCTTTCGATGAGGACGGCGTCGACCATGGCGCAGACGTCGGGGATGGAGTTGCAGATGGTGACTTTGAAGCGGTCGCGGAGGACGGCGGTGTATTCTTCGACGCGATTGATGCTGGAGGGGATGTCTGGGCTGCCCCCTTTGAAGGCGGCGACGACGGTTGCGCCGGGGATGTGGTCCTTGTGGGCGGGGTCGTTGAGGACCTCTGTGAAGGCGGTGACGTGGGAGGTGTCGAGCCCGATGATGCCGAGGCGGAGATTGCCTGCGCAGGAGAGGGAGACGGAGAGGAGGAGAGGGAGGAGAGGTTTCATGGGGATTCTGCGGGAGCGGACGCGGCGAGGGCTGCCGCGAAGATGATCCTGAGGAGCATGCGTGGAGGATGGGATGGGGTGGGTGAGGGCGTCGATTAGGGAATGATCCGTGTTTCTGATGAAAGAGGGGTGGGTGGAGACGAAGGGATTGCGTGGAGGCGGAGCGGGTGGCATGTGGGGTGATGGAGCCAGAGATTGTGATCATTGGGGCCGGCATGGCGGGGATGAACTGTGCCCGGGTGCTGGTGGAGGCGGGGAGAAGGGTGGTGGTGTACGAGGCGTCGGATGGAGTTGGGGGGCGGGTGCGGACGGATGAGGTGGGCGGGTATCGGATTGACCGTGGGTTTCAGGTTCTGCTGACGTCGTATCCGGAGGTGAGGTCGGTGTTTGAGATGGAGGCGCTGAGGCTGCGGGAGTTTTTCCCCGGGGCGATGGTGCGATCGGGATGTCGGTGGGTGCGGGTGGCGAATCCGTTGCGGGCACCGGTGGCGGCATTGAGATCGCTGTTGGAGACCCCGCCGGGTTGGGGTGACAAAGTGAGGAGCGGGTTGCTGACGATGCGGCTGGCGAGCGGGTTTGCGGATCCTGAGGAGATGGAGGAGGAGAGGGCTGAGGAGTTGATAGGCAGGAGTGTTTCCGGGGAGATGACGGAGATGTTTTTCCGGCCGTTTTTTGGCGGCGTGTTTCTGGATAGGGAATTGAGGACGAGTGCGCGGTGGTTTGCGTGGTTGTACCGGTTGTTTGCGACTGGGGGGACGGCGGTGCCGGCGCTGGGGATGGGGGAGATGTCCGGGCAGCTGGCGGGGATGCTACCGCGCGGGGTGGTGCGGTTGGGGTGCCGGGTGCGGGGACTGGTGGAGGGTGGGGTGGTGCTGGAGGATGGGTCGGAGGTGCGGGCGCGGGCGGTGGTGGTGGCGGTGGAGGGACCTGAGGCGGGGCGATTGCTGGGTCGGCAGCCTGGGGCGATGCGAGCGACGGGAGCGTTTGCGTTTGGGGCGGCGCGTGCGCCGTTAGGAGATGCTGCGGTTCTGCTGAACGGGGAGGGGAGCGGGCCGGTGAATCATGCGGCGGTGATGAGCAATGTGAGTCCTGAGCTTGCGCCGCCGGGGAGGGCGCTGATTACGGCGGCGACCTTGCCAGCGGTGGAGGGTTGGGATGACGCGGAGGTGGTGAGGAAGCAGCTGGCGGGTTGGTTTGGTCCGCAGGTTGAGGAATGGGAGCTGCTGAGTGGGCAGGTGATTGCGGAGGCCCTGCCTGAGGAGGCGGCGTGCGCGCCGAGGTTTGAAGGATCGCCGACGCGGGTGCGGCCGGGAGTTTATGTGTGTGGCGACCATACGGCGACGCCGTCGATCAACGGGGCGCTAGTGTCGGGGAGGCGGGCCGCGGAGGAGTGTCTAACGGATTTGTGAGGGGTGAATGAGGCTTATTGACGGGCCTTGCGGAGCCATGCGAGGCAAGCGGAGGCGGAGTCGAGAGAGATGAGGGCATCGCCGAAGGCGAGGAGTTGGGATTCGTCGAGACGGCGGAGGAGGGAGGTGGCGGTTTTGGGGATGCTTGGGAATTTCCGGAGCATGAGGTGGAGGGCGAACTGGCGGGTGCCTTCGAGTCGGCCCTGTTCGAGGCCTTCGATGCGGCCCTGGACACGACCGGCGTGGATGAAGGGATTGACGAGTTTCGGCATGCCTTGCGGACTGGTGGGACGGGGACGTTGGGTGGCTAGCGACGGGCCTTGCGGAGCCATGCGAGGCAAGCGGAGGCTGAGTCGAGGGAGATGAGGGCATCGCCGAAGGCGAGGAGTTGGGGTTCGTCGAGACGGCGGAGGAGAGAGGTGGCGGTTTTGGGGATGCTTGGGAATTTCCGGAGCATTAGGTGGAGGGCGAACTGGCGGGTGCCTTCGAGTCGGCCCTGTTCGAGGCCCTGTTCGAGGCCTTCTTCACGGCCTTTTTCGAGGCCTTCGATGCGGCCCTGGACACGACCGGCGTGGATGAAGGGATTGACGAGTTTCGGCATGGCGGCGAGGGCGGGTTCGTTCTTGGCGATGGTAGCGATTTTGGAGGCGACTTGCAAGGCCTGGGTGTCTTCGAGGGAGATGTAGTGGCGGACGAATTCGGTGGCGGCTTCGAAGTCGTCGTGGGGGAGTTTCTGGCGGAGGGATTCGGCGAGGGTTTCGACGATGGCGGTGACCTGTTGGGCGGGGGAGTGAGGACGGAGAGGGCGAGGGCGGCGACGTTGCGGCTGCGGAGGAGAGGTTCCGGGTTGAGTTTCTGGAACTGGATGACTGGGCATTTGATGCGGAAGGAGGCGACCTTGCCGAAGACCCAGTTGAGTTGAGGGGTGCGGAGGTTCCGAGGGAGGGAACCTGTGAGGAGGAGCATGGGGAGGACTGGGAGGCGGTAGCGGATGCTGTCGCGGAGGGCGTATTCGCCGGTCCGTTCGATCATGGCGGGGTGGGTGGCGCTTTGGCTTTCGATGTGGATGAGGAAGGCAACGTCCTTGTTGTGCTGACGGGATTTGATGAGGATGTCGCCGTTGCGGCGTGGCGAGCGGCGGGAGCCTGGGTGTTCCTTGTCGATGTAGTCGAGGTGATTGAGGTCGGCGAAGTCGGCGAGGGCGGGGAGGAAGGCGTGGCAGAAGTCGCGGAAGAGACGCGGCTGGAGCAGGAGGTTTTTGATGAGGTCGTCGTGGGAGGGCGTTCCGTTGTGGCCGCGCATGGGCGGATAGTGGGGCCCTGAGTAGCGGCGCGCAAGCGAAATGCGGTATGTATGAGATTGCGGCAGTTCCGCAGTATGCTATGGTGTTAGCGGGCGATGGCTCCGCTGATGGGGCGGGAGCGGGGTTTGCCGAGGAAGTCGGATTTTTCGAGGAAGCGGGGGTCGGCGGAGTTGAATGGTGCGTCTGGGGCTGGGGTGGCGTCGTGTTTGGAGCCGTCGGGGGAGAGGTTGGGGAGATCTGTCAGGCCGCGGCCGAAGGAAGTGCCGGGTCTGGGGCCGTTGCCGAGGACGACATTTCCGGTGACGGTGACGCCGGAGGAGCCGTTGGTGAAGAGGATGGCGTTTTCCTCGGTAGAGTAGAGGACATTATTGGCGAGGACCATTCCCTTGCGGTCGTTCCATGAGTTGGCGCGGAACGCGTGGGTGCGGTTGACGATGGTATTGTGGACGACCTTGAGGTTGGCGGATTTGCCTTGGTGGTCGGTGCTGGCGAAGCCGGCGTGGGCACCGTTGATGAGGACATTGTTGCGGACGAGGGCGTCGCCCTGGATCTGCATGACGTGGTCGGCGCTGTTGTAGCAGAGATTGCGTTCGATGATATTGACTGGTTTGCCGTTAGTGCCGTAGACGGTGATGCAGGGGTAGTTGGTGTCGTGGACGTGATTCTCGGCGATGAGGTTGCCCCATGAGCCTTGTTTGACCTCGATGCCGTCGCCTTGTTCGCCGCGGCAGTCGTGGACGTGGTTGAGGGCGATGATGCTTTCGGACATGATGTGGTCGCCGTTATTGGCACCGAGGTAGAAGCCCTCGGCGTGACCGGCGCCGTGGTGGATGTGGTTTCTGGTGAGGAAGAGATGGGAGGTATTGGCGCTATTGGCGCTGACGCAAACCTCCCCGGTGTGGTGGATGTGGCATTGGTCGAGCCAGAAGTTGGAGGCCTGGCCGATGCGGATGCCGTGGCTACCGCCGGTGAATTCGATGCCGCGGAGGCAGAGGAACTGGACGGGTTTGGCCTGGCCGATGTTGATGACGTTCTGCTGGTCGTCCGGGCGGGTGATGATGACTTGGGCGTTTTTGGCGGCGGTGATCCAGACTGGGGCGGAGGCGGTGCCGGTGGTTTGGACGTCCCACATGCGGTTGATGGAGTAGGTGCCGGCGGCGATTTCGAGGTGGTCTCCTGGCTGGAGGGCGGCGATGGCCTTGACGAGGGCGTCGCCGTTAGGGTCCGAGTGTTGAATGGTGCGTTTTGGTTTGGTGGTGGCCCATGAGGGGTCGTAGCCTGCGGCGGCTGCGGAGACTGCGAGGGCGAGGGTGAGGAGGAGAGGGCGCATGGTGGGAGGGAGGATGGAGTTGGGCGGGAGAAGAGGGGTGTCCGGCTTTCCGTATGGACTGGACGGGGGTGGTGGCATTGGGCTTGCGGGGATTCTTTCAGGAGATTGAGATTTTTCTGAAATTTCTTGTCCTCCGGCCGGAGAAACCGGCAGCTTCAGGATATCCATTCAAACCGAATTCCCCAATGATGACTACACTCAAGACCGCCAGACTATTCGCCGCCGTTGCCATGTTTTCGACTGTGACGGTGTCGCAGGGAGCAGACGATGATCGGATCAAGGAAGCGATGAAGGGAGGTTTCAAGGGGGACACGTCGCTGGCGAAGCTGGCGTCGGAGGGGAAGGCCTCGAAGGAAGACATTGCGAAGCTGAAGGCGTATTGCGAGACGATGGTGAAGGTGGTGCCTCCGGTGGGTGATGAGGCTTCGTGGAAAGCGAAGACGGAAGCGCTCCTGAAGTCGGTGGTTGATTTGGAAGCCGGGGTGGCGGATGCGCCGAAGGCGTTTGAGAAGGCTGCGAACTGCAAGGCGTGCCATGAAGTGCACAAGCCGAAGAAGAAGTGATTTGATCCCGGAAAGATGATCTGACGGCCGGACTGGTGGGAATCACTGGTCCGGCCGTTTTTGGATTTATAGTAGTTAGGATTCGGTCGTGGCAGGGGCGGGGGAGTGCTGGTGGAGGAAGGCGAGGATGCGGCGGTCGTGCCAGCGTTGCCAGCCGTGTGCGGGGTCGGGGAATCCGACGTGGCCGCCGAAGCGTGAGGATTCCATGTGGAAGAGCGGGTGTGGGGCGGCGATGGAATCCGGGAAGGATGGATGGGCGAGGAGCGGGTCGTCGAGGGCGTTGAGGAGGAGGGAGGGGATGGACAGGTTGGGGAGGAGGGGGAGGGCGGAGGCGCGTTGCCAGTAGTCTTCTGCGCTGGAGAAGCCGTGGAGTGGGGCGGTGACGCGGTGGTCGAAGTCGTGGATGGAGCGGATGGAGGAGAAGGTGGTGGGGTCGAGCGAGCCGGGGAACTGGCGGGCTTTGGCGAGGGCTTTGGGGATGAGGGATCTGAGGAAGCGGTGGAGGTAGAGACGGTTGCGTGGGAGGTCGAGGGCTTGGGCGCTGGAGGCGAGGTGAACTGGAGCGGAGACGGCGATGGCGGTGGAGACGGCAGGGTGGGGAGGGGATTCGGCGGCGTATTTGAGGGTGAGATTGCCGCCGAGGCTGAAGCCGACGAGGGCGATGGTGGAGGCGCGTCGGGCGGCGTGGTTGACGACGAGGCGGAGGTCGTCGGAGGCACCGCTGTGGTAGGATTGGGGGAGACGGTTGGGGATGCCGCCGCAGGATCGGTAGTTCCATGCGAGGATATTCCAGCCGGCGGCGTGGAGAGTGCGGGCGAGACTGCGGATGTATGGGGCGTTGAAGCTGCCTTCGAGGCCGTGGGAGAGGATGGCGAGGGGGGCGGGGCGAGGGGAGGGGTGGAGCATCCACGCGAGGTCGAGGAAGTCGGAGTCCGGGAGTTCGAGCCGTTCGAAAGCGGTCCATCGATCTGGACCGGCGGGGAAGAAGCTGGCGAGGATGGTGGCGGTGTGGCCGTGTCTGAGGAAACGCGGTGGGAGGTAGGAGGAAGTGACGACGGGCACGGTGTGGGGAAGATGGGCGATGAGGGGAGCGGGCTCAAGAGAGTGGTGGCGCTTGCGTGGGTGGAGGGGTGGGAGTAGTCGGGAGGGATGAGACCATTGAAATTACTTGTGACGGGATGCCGTGGGCGGATGGGGCAGGCGGTGGCGGAGAGTGCGGCGGCGGATCCGGATGTGGTGGCGGAGCGGCTGATTGATGCCGGGGATGATCTTGGGGAGAATCTGGCGGCGTGTGAAGCGGTGGTGGATTTTTCGCATCATTCGTTCACGAGGGAATTGACGGCGGCGTGTCTGGCGGCTGGGAAGCCGTTGGTGATTGGGACAACGGGGCATGATGGGGAGACCGAGGCGTTCATCCGGGAGGCATCGACGCGATTGCCGGTGGTGTTTGCGCCGAATTTCAGTGTGGGAGTGAACACGTTGTTCTGGCTGACGCGTAGGGCGGCGGAAATTCTGGGGCCGGACTATGATCTAGAGGTGGTGGAGATGCATCATCACCGGAAGATTGACAGCCCGAGCGGGACGGCGCGGCGGCTGGCGGAGATCCTGTGTGAGGTGGCGGGGTTATCCTATCAGGACGACGTGAGGCATGGGCGGCATGGGAATGTGGGAGCGCGGACGAAGCGGGAGATCGGGATGCATGCGGTGCGCGGGGGTGATGTGGTGGGTGACCACACGGTGATGTTCGCGGCGCTAGGGGAGCGGGTGGAGCTGACGCACAAGGCGAGCAGCCGGGATACGTTTGCGAACGGGGCGGTGCGTGCGGCGAAGTGGCTGACGGGGCGGGTACCGGGGTTGTACGACATGGAGGATGTGCTCGGGCTGCGGGAGCGTTAGGATTATGGAGTGCGGGATTGCTTTGGGATCGAATCTAGGGGACCGGCTGGCGGCGCTGCGGGAGGCGGTGGTGCGGCTGTCGGCCGGTTGCGGGCGGGTGGTGGCGGTTTCGCCGGTGTATGAGACTGAGCCGGTGGATTGTCCGGAGGGGTCGGGGGCGTTTTTGAATGCGGTGGTGGTGGTGGAGAGCGAGATGACGCCGTTAGAGCTGCTGCGGGCGCTGCAGGGGATCGAGCGTGCGATGGGGCGGCCGGCTGAGCGCGGGCGGAATGCGCCGCGGACTGTGGATCTGGATGTGCTGTATGCGGGAGGGGAGACTTGGCGGGATGCGGAGCTGACGGTGCCGCATCCGAGGATAGCGGAGCGGAGGTTTGTGCTGGCGCCGCTGGCGGCGGTGCGGCCGGGATTGGTGCTGCCTGGGCAGGAGCGGAGTGCGGCGGAGTTGCTAGAGAAGCTGGGGCCGTGTGACGGAAGCCTGCGGGTTTACCTTGAGAAAGGCTGGTGCTGAGGAATCAGGGCCGGGCGTCCTTGGGGGCGAGGCAGAAGAGCTTGTGGGCGGTGCGGATGATGAGACGACCGTTGGCGATGGCTGGGGTGGAGTCGCAGGGGTCGCCGAGTTCGGCGGAGCCGAGGAGTTTGAAGGAGTCCGGGTTGGCGCTGACGACGGCGATTTTGCCGGAGCGGCTGATACAGAAGATGCGGTCGCCTGAGGAGACAGGGGAGCTGTAGGCCTGGTCCTGGAAGACGCGTTCGCTCCATGAGTGGGTGCCGGTTTCCGAGTTGACGGAGGAGAGGATGCCGCCGTCGCCGAGGAGGAGGAAGTGTTTGTCGAGAGCGAGGGGGGTGGGGACGTAGGGGAGGCCCTTGCCGTTTTCCCAGAGACGCGAGCCGTCTTTGATGCGGACGGCGATGGCGGCGTTGGCTTTGCCGCCCTGGCCGACGGTGGCGAAGCAGATGCCGTTGGTGATGGTGGGGGAGCCGACGGCGCGCTGGCCGGGCTGGGGGTTGTCGACGTTCCAGAGGACCTTGCCGGAGGCGGCGTCGAGGCAGGTTAGGGCGGCTGGGTTGCTGGAGAGGACGACGCGCCAGAGGCCGGGGGATTCCTCGAAGACGGCTGGGGTGGAGAAAGGCGTGCGGTCGCTGCGGCGCGGGAGTTTCCAGAGCGTGGTGCCGTCTTTCGGGTTGAGGCCGAGGACGGCGCCGTCAGCGCCCTGAGAATCGTTGACGACGATGAGGGTTGGTCCGGCGAGGACAGGGGAGGCGCCGCTGCCGTGTTCTTCGGAGTAGGGGCCGAGGTTGACCTGCCAGAGCTTGCGGCCGTTGTGGTCGGCGGCGAGGGCGAGCATGTTGCCGCCGCTGGTCCATGAGAGGTAGATGCGGTCCTTATCGACGGTGGGGGTGCTGCTGGCGAAGCTGTTGAAGCGGTGTTTGCCGTGGGCGTCGAACGAGTCAGCGAGGCGCCAGCGTTCCTTGCCAGAGGAGAGGTCGAGGCAGAGGATGGCGCG
>JAIXPK010000106.1 GCA_027486335.1 Verrucomicrobiaceae bacterium
GAGCCCCAGTTCGGCGTTCTCCCAACACGCCATTCAAACTTCTCACTTCTCACTTCTCACTTCTCACTTCCCTCCCGCCCCTTTGAACAAGCTGGCCGAAGGCCCTTGGACTGCGGAAGCCTGCTGCCGCTTTCCCGGAGCCAGCCCGCTGGCCCGGCACCATTCAAGCCTCTACCCACAAGCCCCTCCCAACAAGCACCGGGCACGCGAGGCTCCGTACTCGCGCCTTCTCACACGCCCCCCTCCGAACCAGCCAGCCGCAGGCTCTGGACTGCTGGGAGAATCACAGCTCTCTCTGCGTGCGGAGCACGCCTACCCGCTCTCCCAACAAGCCCCTCCCAACAAGCACCGGGCACGCGAGGCTCCGCACTCGCGCTCTCCAAACACGCCCCTCCGAACCAGCCCTTCCCACTTCCCACTTCTCACTTCCCCCACCCCTCCCATCCAGCCCTTCCCACTTCCCACTTCCCACTTCCCACTTCTCACTTCACACTTCACACTTCCCCTCACGCCTACCTGAACTCACGCCCACCAAGCAGCATCACGACCGCCGCCCGGAATCGCTCAAAATCCTGCTGCTCCGGAAAGGCATTGCTGCCGCGTGAAAACACCGAAGCATCGGCGTACTCGAGTCTCAGATTCCACTGAGTGCCATCCACGACGCGGGGATCAATATACTCCTTCCTCCAGACCCAGACATTCACTTCATCCATCACCCTCCGAAACTCCCGCCACTGATCGTCTCCAACCCTTATTCGCCGAGTCCTCGTCCCGGGGTCCGAAATCAACGTTTTGGGATTGTGTCGATAAAGCAGTGTCCCATCCGACTGCAACTCGACCCGATACGACGCACCAAAAAAACCTCCGATCGACACCTCAAACACGCTGGGACGCATCCCCTTGCCCGCACTCGCAGCATCGTCAGCGACAGAACTAGCAGCCCGGATGCCTTTCGTAGAGCAACCCGACACGAACGCCGCCACCACCACCGCAGTGACCATGCGTCCAACCATCCTTCTCATAGACCGCCTCGGTTCAGGCACCGGCCCGCGGAAACGGGCCCGAATCCCTTCACTAGCAAACGACACCCCGAAGGGCCGCGCCGCATGGCTCCGACAACCATCAATGCCTCGACCACTGCCATTCGGGCCGCAGCCTGCATCCGCCTTGCTCTCCGTCGTTCGTCGTTGATCGCTGTGCATCATTACTGTCGGTTAGTTGCGACTCCGGACACCATTGAGATCATCTTCATCGAGTCACGAGTGGCCTGCTGAGCGGGACGAACAATCCGACACCCGCACCCCCCTACCGAGATCGCGCGTCCGATTTGGGTTGCGGCTTCTGCTTACCCTCCGGCTTCGATTCGGGCCGACTCTCACCCTTCCCAGCCGCAGGCTTCTCCGCCTTGGCCTGCGGTTTCAACAGCTCGAATCCAACGATGGAAGCCGCCTTGGGATCGTTCGCGGTAAGCAGAACACCAACCACCGTCCCGCTGACAGCGCTGACAATCGGCGAACCACTATTCCCTCCAGCCGGATAGGGCTTGGACAGCTTCACCGAGTAGTTTCTCTGGTCAGGATCAATGGCAACGATCACACCGGGATAGCTTTCCTCAAAATCATAACAATACACCTTGTCGCCAACCGCCGGAGTCACCTTCGGGTCGAACTTCAGCGGCTCCTGCTTGTCCAGTTCGGCAGAAACGTAGCTGAGCACCTGAATGTCTTTGCCTGCATAGACCCGTCCTCCGACCTTGATCTGACCTTCGAAATCCATCGATCCCATGATGCTCGGGGCCTTGCCTTCGAACTGATGGAGTGAACACGCAAGGTATCGCTTCCCACCAGCCGTAAAATGAAACCCCGAGCCAGACAGGTCTTCTCCCAGGAGTGTCGAGTACTTTGGAGCAGGCACATCCTTCACAGCATCCTGCGCCTCGAGCGCCGATGCGCACATGATGAAAATCAGAGAGAGCAGTGGTTTCATAATTCTTTCTAACAATTCAAATCAGTCGATCGTCGCGTCCCGCGCAGAGCCACCTCCCCACTATCACTGACCCCGGCATCCTCCAAGCCGAAAAATCACCCCATCCCTCATCCCTCTCCCAACCAGCCCCTCCCCGTCCCTGAGCGCCGCAGGCTCCGGACTGCCAGGAGCATCACAGCCCTCCGGGCGCACAGACTGCGCCCGGCCCACCCTCCCCACAAGCCCCATCTCAAGTCTCAGATCCCCCACCCCTTCGCATGAGACCCCCTTCTCCCAACCAGCATCTCCCAACAAGCCCCCTTTTACTATTCACTATTTACCATTTACTATTTCCACCCTTTCGCATGAAAACCCCTTCGCGCCTCCCCGTCCTCAAGACCTGCAAGCTCTTTATCGGCGGCAAATTCCCCCGCTCCGAAAGCGGTCGCGTCCTCCCCGCCCACAGCGCCTCCGGCACCCTCCTCGCCAACGTCTGCCACGGCTCCCGCAAAGACCTCCGCGACGCCGTCACCGCCGCCCGCAAGGCCGCCCCGACATGGGCCGCCGCCACTGCCTACCTCCGCGGCCAGATCCTCTACCGACTCGCCGAAATCCTCGAAAGCCGCGCCGCACTCCTCACCGCCGAACTCATCGCCGCCACCGCCGCCTCCCCACGCGACGCCGAATCCGAAACCGCCACCGCCATCGATTCCCTCATCTCCCTCGCCGGCTGGCCCGACAAACTCCCCCAGCTCTTCGGCACCGTCAATCCAGTCGCCGCTCCCTTCTTCAGCTTCACCTCCCCGGAACCCTCAGGCGTCACCGTCATCTTCGCGCCCGACTCCCCGGCCCTCACCGCCCCAGTCTCCCTCATCGCCTCCGCCCTCGCCGCAGGCAATCCCTGCATCCTCGCCGCCTCCGAACGCTTCCCCACCCTCGCCGTCTCCCTCGCCGAAGCCATCGCAGTCAGCGACATCCCCTCTGGCACCGTCAATATCCTCACCGGCCAACACTCCGACTTCGCCGCCACCGCCGCCTCCCACCACGACATCGACTGCATCCTCGACGCCAACGGCACCCACGCCGCCACCCTCCGCGCCGGTTCCGCCTCCAACCTCAAACGCGTCGTCTCCCACCACCCCTCGCCCGCACAGTGGCAATCCCCCGACTTCCTCGCCAGCCCATGGCTCCTCTCCAGTCTCATGGACGCCAAAACCACATGGCACCCCATCGGAATCTAACACCCCCGCGGACCTCTGGCACGCCCCCTCCCTCATCAGCCGGAAACGCGATCAGCGCATGCCAACCTATCAATTCCGCCCCGGCCTTGTCGCTGTCGAATCGAAGCACCTTCCACCAAGCCTCCGCAACCCCTCACTCACAGGATGATTCCAATGAACGCACGCGTCACCCCGATCGCCACATTGCGGATGCCATCAGATTGCGTCACGGAGGCTCTCCCCAGAGACTGTGGCGAGCACACTCGTCACGGCGTCGAGCGACATGACCGGCTACATCAACAGCATTCACGGCGACCCCCAACAAACTAGCCGAAGGCCTTGGACTGCGGAAGCCTGCTGCCGCTTTCCCGGAGCCAGCCCGCTGGCCCGGCACCATTCAAGCTCACCTCGCATCCCAACACGCCCTCTCCCCACAAGCCCCCTCCGAACCAGCGCGCCGCAGGCTCTGGACTGCTGTGAGCATCACAGCTCTATCTACGTGCGGAGCACGCCTACAAGCCCTCCCCACAAGCCCCCCCCCAACACGCCCCTGGGAGCGCTGAGCCCCAGCTCGGCGTTCTCCCAACAAGCCCCCCTCCCCACAAGCCCCCCTCCCC
>JAIXPK010000357.1 GCA_027486335.1 Verrucomicrobiaceae bacterium
CTCATCGACCGACTCCCGCCTGAAGTCGCCGCACGCATCGACTGGACCACCCTCAAACTCGAACCCGGTTCCTTCGTCGACCCAGACCTCCGCCTCGCCGAATCCGACCTCCTCTTCTCCGCCAAGGCCGACGGCCGCGAAATCAGCATTTACGTTCTCTTCGAACATCAATCCACCCGCGATCCCTACCTGCCCATGCGGCTCCTCCGCTACATGGTCCGCATCTGGCACCGATGGGAACAGAACCCCGAAAACCGCCCGCCCTATCCACAAATCGTCTCCACCGTCCTCGCCCAGAACGCCAGCGTCTGGAACGTCGATCCAACCCTTTCCTCACTCTTCAGCTTCACCGGCCCTGACGACCCCATGCGCCGCTATCTCCCCGACTTCCTCTACGAACTCATCCAGCTCGCCGCCATCCCCTTCGACGCCATCCGCGGCACCCCCGACGGCATCCTCGCCCTCCGTGTCCTCAAAGCCGAACGATCCGGCGAGCTCCTCACCGACCCGATCTGGGACGAAGAACTCCTCGCCATGGTTCTCATCGACACGTTCCACCTCATCGTCAGCTACATGTACAGCCGCGACTCCGTTGACAATGACGCCCTCTTCCATAAAATCAAGTCGATCGGTTCCGAACCCCACCGCACCGCAGCCATGACCCTCGCCCAGAAACTTCACCAGGAAGGCCGAATGGAAGGCCGCCAAGATGGAATCGAGGAAGGCTTCGCCAACGGCGAACGCAAAGGCACCCTCGCCGCCAGCCGCCAATCCGTCCTCGAAGCCCTCGATCTCCGCTTCGGCCCCATCCCCGATGGCCTCCGCGACTCCATCGAAGCCGTCGCCGACCCCGAAAAACTCCGCGCCCTCCTCCGCGCCGCCATCGTCTCCGATTCCCTCGAAGCCTTCACCGCCTCGCTCTGATCCGCCCCCAAGCCGCCCGAAGGCCGAGGGTCCCATAACCCGCGACCTGACGAAACACCGGGGACGCAGCGCCCTCGGCATGGCAGCGGTCCATAGCACTACGACTTCACCCTGCGCAATCCGGCCTCGGCGACAACAACCATTTCTTCTCTCAGGGAACCGACTCCCGCGCGGCTTAACCTCACACCATGAAACGCCCAATTGCGCCGGTCTGCTCAAGCCGGTTGCGCTGCATGGTCAAATCAAGGTCGCCATAATGCTTGATAGGATTTCCATACGCGTTAAGCAGGGTCGTGTACCAGTTGCTCAGGGTCTTGTGTCCCTCCGTCCCGTGAAACGGCAGCCGGATGTATCGTCCCGCAAGGTCAACCCTCGAGTTCCTGCCTGACATCACAACCATCGGTGCCTCCGTGTCCGGGCTGTGATGCCCCGCCCCAGTCTCGGGCAGATAAATGATCGTGGTATTGTCAAACATCGTCCCCTCACCCTCACGAATCGCCTCAAGTCTCGTCACCATCGTCTCAATCTGCCTCATGTGGTGAGCCTGCATCGCCGCGCGCATCGCAAGCGCCCCCGCATCCGCCGCGTGGCCGATCGCATGAATACTCGTCTTCGCCTCGTTCTCCGGCAGGGTCGCAATGTCTGTTCCAAGGTCGTCAATCGTATACGTGACCACATTGGTCAGACCCGACGCAAGCGCAGCGACAATGACATCCGTAAACGCTTCCTGCTTCTCCAGCAGGGTGGCGTCAACCCCGCCATTCTCGTGAATGGGCGCAAGTCTTGGCAGGTGCATCTTGATGGTGTCCCCAAGCGCAGCAACCTTCCCGTTGCGCTCACGAATCGCCTCAAGGCCGCGGACCTGGTTGTCGATCTTCAGGCGCTCATCGCCATCAAGCTGCTTCAGTCGGGCTGATTCCTCATCGCGCAGGTAATCAAGCAGCGAATTGTCAGTCTCGACAGCATCCTGATCCGTCACCGATTTGAAGAGTTCGTTGTACGCCGTCATGGGGTCGGCATAGCAGTAGTTGCGCTGCTGTGCCCCGGGCGCAGAATAGCCGGAAACAATGCCGCTCCGGAACTCCCGCCCATGAGGGACCGCCAGCGACATCTCAACATGCCCAAACGGCGAAGGAAAAAGCCGCGCCAACTCAAAGTCCACCGTCGCCCACTTGATGTTGCTCAGGATGTCGCGACCGGCCTTGTATGCTCCAAGGCAGCCGGAATACGAGTAGTGACCACCCCCGGAAACACACATCGAAATGCCGTGCAGAATCGTCATCCGTTCCTTGTGACGCTCAAGGCAGCGCAGCCACTCAGGCAGTTCGTGCTTCTCCAGATCGACATCGAAGGCCTCTTTCTCGACATGCTTCTTCCGCTCCTCCGACGAAAACGAGGGCAGCCCGAATTGTTCAGGCAGATTGCCGTTGGACTTGCGGATAAAGATGAATCGGTGAGGAAAACCTCCCGCTCCGCTCGTCCCGGCAGCACCAGCAGGCGCCGCCAGAAGATGGCTGAAGGATGGTGACAAAGCGAGTCCCGCCGTGCCAAGGGCAGTTGTCTTCAGGAATTCTCGTCGGTTGAACTTCATAGCTTATTCTCTCCGGTTGGATCTGCGGTAAATAAAGGCATCAGAGGTCAGCAGCGAAACGATGACTTCATCAAAGCTCCCTTGGGACACGACATAGGCGCGATCAGCATCCATCAGGGTCTTGGAGTCAGCCAAACCCTCATTGCGCCCCATGAAAAAGCGAAACGCGTGCCGGATGATCGACTGGCGCGCCTTCTCCGATCTCGCAAGGCGCTCAATCAGATCGAAGCTGTCCCTGACTTCCCCATCAAGCCGGGCGTCACCGCTGCTGTCAAGCACCCCACGGGGATCGACCGGCAGGGTCTTGTAAACCGGCAGCATGGCCCCGAAGGTCAGCTCGGAAATCGGCCCGTACGGTGCCGGCGCCTTCCTGATCAGATTGTCAGGATGTTCCAGTGACTCCTCAACCCGGTAACGCCCGAAGTCATCATACCCCTCAAACGGGAATCCGAGCGGATCCATCTTCTGGTGGCACCGCCAGCAGCTCTCGGCACCCGTTCGCTCTTCCATCCGCTGACGCATGGTCCTGCCATGATCAGGGGGAATCACGGCATCCACCGTGATCGGCACATCCGGTATCGTGCCGGCAAGTAGCTTCTCTCTAATCCATTTGCCGCGGTGAATCGGATCAGTCTCCAGATTCTGCGCATGCGCGATCAGCCACGCCGGATGCGTTAGTATTCCTTTGCGGTTGGGGATTTTCGCAGGCTGATTCGTGGGATAGTCCCACGTGCGCCAGTCAATATTCCAATACGAAGTCACCGCCTCGCCCCGCATCTGCTGCCCCGTCCGGCCCAGCACAGGTCCGCCCGCCCAGTACCCGTAGCCCACAAACATGAATGGCACCGGATTCTTCTGGCCCGCGCCGAACTGGTGCTCCGCCGTCTTCATGAAACGGACAAGGATATCCAGTGTCTTCTTCTCACTTCCCGGCCGGTACTCCCTCAGCTCTTTGAGGCCCCTGCTGAGCATGAATGACACGTGAGGCGCCAGATCTCCAGGCTTGAATGCTCTCCAGTCAAACTTGCTGAAATACTCGAAGTTCTCCCTGTAATTCGCCGCGGCAGCCTCCATCGCCACGTTGTCGCCGTTGTGATAGACGTAAAACTCTTCGGTGGTCAGCAATGCCTCAAAGACGTTCCGGTCCCGTTCCAGGATGTGCTCCACAAGCAGGTCCGCCTCGTCAACCAACCGGCTCACCGCTGCCTCATGCGTACCCGCTCCAAACCGCACGTCGTCCTTGAAAACCTCCATCGCCTTCGGATAACCAAAAAACTCCCGGAAAAAACGTAACTTGCGGATCGGCTGGTTAGTAACACTGGCATTCAGATTCGCCGCCTGAACGCTCTCGTCAATAATCGTCCAGACGTCCCGCCGCGCCAGCATCCGTCGGACTTCACGCTCGTAGTCCGCCCGGCAATTCAACCGGCCCTCCGCCACCGCCATCGCAAGCTCCGCATCCGGGCTGGAATCAGTCAGCGCATAGGCAAGCGCATAGCTGGCATCCCGCGGCAGCATCATCCGGCGGCCAAGCTCGTCGGCCTCGCCAAGCCCGAACTCATCCCGATACACAAACTCAGTGCTCAGAATGAGCGTCTCAATCAGCTTCGCAATCGCCGCCTGCCGCTCAAGCTTCTCCATGAAGCCAAGTAGCACAGCCGAGTTCTTCCGAACCTCCTCCTCCGTCGGCTGGCGCTCGAAAATCCTCTCATAAAGCTGCCCCACCAGCCCATCCAGCAGGCTCTTGTCAGGCGCAGGCATCGCCTCGCGCTCGGCCTTCAACGTCGCCTCCCACTCACCCATGCACTTGTCAATAACCGCCTGATAGCTGTCCCCACCCTTGCGGTACTTCCTGATCGTTGCCTCAATCACCCGCATCTCGGCCTCATCCAGCGGGACATAGTCAGGCCGCGCATATCGCTTATCCGACGCCTTCCCGATAATGCCTTGAATGTCCCAGTTGACCTTAAACGCCTTCAGCATCCCCACTCGATTGAGGATCCTCGATTCCACCACCCCTTCCCTCCCCCAATCCCGCTCGCACTGCTCGATGATGCGCTCGTATTCCACGCCTTCCTTATGGTACTCATGAAGGCCCTCGAACACCGCAGTGAGGTCGATCTTGTCCAGCCGGTCCAGAAGGCCGAGATTGGTTTCAATCCTGACTTGCCCGTTCCTCATCGCAGGCTGCGGATAAGGCAGATCGACACGCTTGATCACGGGCAGCAGTGCCTCATTCCCCTCGCCAAAAATGTCCCTGAGCAGCCGCTCCATGTAGAATGGGGTCGTCAGGAAGCGTTCGCGTGATGCCAGTATCTCGCGGTGCCGGAACTCAGCTTCCATCAGCGTGTGCATCGCCGGGTAATGCTTCTTGATCGTCGCATCCGAAGCCATATACCCGGCAATCCGCCTGGCATTCCCGATCATCGTCAGCAGATGCCCCGACGTCAGTGCCTCATTCGCAGAGTAACGAACGCCCACTTTCTTCGGCAGAAGAAACGGGTTCGTGATGCTCCGGCGGAACTTATTTCCCTGCTCGGTCTTCGGGCTCCAATGGACACCACTGTCACCGCGAACCGCTACCTGCTTCCCGTAAACACTCCGGGTCGGATGGTAATCAACAAGCCGGTTCACCCTCTCGTTGAAAATGAACTCGCTCACAAGCCAGCGGCGGTCCGCCGTGTACCCAGGCAGCTCTCCGTGCTTCCCTGAAAACAATTCGCCGTGATCGACAACGTTGCCGTACTCAAACCGCTTCAGCTTCTCCGCAAGTGCCGCGGCCGCCTCCCCGCTCACAAGGCCTTCCAGCCATTGCATCAGCAACTCGCGTTCCTCTCTGTTCGGCTGGCTTTCCGCCTCCTCGGGCGGCATTTCGCCTAGCCGCAACGCTTCCCTCGATGCCTCGAACAGCTTCTGCAGATCAACAGGATCTATCGACTCCAGCGCGTCGAAGCGAACATCGCCTTTCTGCTTCCCGGGACCATGGCAGGAAAAGCAATGGGTCTCCATCACCCGCATCGCCCTGTCATGCAACTCCGTCGCATTCTGCACAGGTGCCCCCTCAGTCGCGCTCGCAACAATCCCCATGCCGGCAATCACTGCGACGAGGGCACGACCCCGCCGCACTCTCGCTCCATGCGATGTTCCGGCATCATCCATAAGTCCGCGTCTCATTTCCCCCCAGTAATAAACTCCTCCCGACTCAGCCTCCCGTTCCTGTCCTTGTCGAACTTCAAAAATCTCGCAGGAGCCGCGTCCGGATCAGGCTGCTTCGCCAGAAACTCCTCCCTGGTCAATTCCCCGTCCTTGTTCGTGTCCCGCATCTCAAACATCGCTCCCCGGTCCTGCCCAGCCTTCCTCACAGGCCCCGCCGGCGCCGCATTCCCCGTCTGCATCTGCGGCTTCGCCTCCGGATGACCAGCCAGCACCTTTTTCAACCCTTCCAGCACCTCCGGCTCCGACGCCGCTAGGTTCCGGGTCTCCTGCGGATCCTTCTCATAGTCGTAAAGCTCATACTCCGCACTCGATGCCGCCGCTCCCGGAACCTTCCACTCAACCATCCGGTACCGCCCCGTCCGAATCGCCCGTCCCAGCAGCCTGTTCCGCGGATAAACATGAATCACCGACTCCCGCGCCTTCTGTTCCGGATGCCGCAGCACATTCGCAAAACTCACGCCGTCCAACCCACTCGGCTTCGGCAATCCCGCCAGCTCGCTGAGCGTCGGATAAATGTCCACCGTCTCCACCAGCCCTCTCGTCCGCCCCGGCACAATCCCCGGAGCAGCAATCAGCAGCGGAATCCTCGTCGCCTGCTCGTAATTGGTATGCTTGCACCACATCCCATGGTCACCAAGGTGCCACCCATGGTCTCCCCACAGCACCACAATCGTGTTCTCCGTCAGCTTCAACTCGTCCAGCTTGCCTAGCACACGCCCAAGCTGCGCGTCCATATAGCTGACCGCCGCATAATACCCGTGCACCAGCTGCCGCTGCAGTTCCCCCGGCAGCGGCCCTTTACCCGGAATGCCCACATACTGGCGCAACTCACCCCCGAACTGCGGCGCATACTCCGGAGCCCCCAGCGGCGGCTCACTCACCGCCGCCAGCGGCAACTTCGCCGGATCATGCATGTCCCAGTACTTCTTCGGCGCACAAAACGGCAGGTGCGGCTTCGAAAATCCCACCGCCATGAAAAACGGGGTCTCCGCTCGCCCCCCAGCCTCAGCCAGTCGCCGCATCGCCTCCACCGCAATGACTCCATCCGGATACGCCTCATCAGCAACCTCCGCCATCTCAAACGCCGGTCCCTTCACCCCCTTGCCCGCCGCCGCCCCACGATTCTCCACCGCCTGATACATCCCGGCCTTCGATGGCGAAAAATGCGGCACATCCCACGAGGCCGCATCCTCACCATTCCCATGCCCCACATGGAAAATCTTCCCCATCGCCTCCGCCCGATACCCCTGCCCATGAAAATACTGCGCCATCGTCACCGCCTCAGGCCGCGACTTCCGGAAATTCGTCGCAAGGTCGTAAATCCCTAACGTCTGCGGCCTCAATCCCGCCATCAGAGCATTCCGCGACGGCGAACAAACCGCCTGGTTGCAGTACGCCGCCTCCATCACCACCGACCTCCCAGCAAGGCGGTCCAGATTCGGTGTCTTCGCCTGGCGATCACCATAACACCCCAGCAGCGGCTTCAAATCATCCACACAAATCAGCAGCACGTTCGGCTTCCGCACGTCCGCCGCCACCCCAGTGAAAATCAGGGCGCACCACGCACTCAGCGTCGCAGGAATAAAAGCAAATCTCGTCATCCCCCCCACCCTTGCCCCCTCTCCCCCACCGTCACCCTCGCAATCGCGGATTCACCAACCACCTTGTCACCCGCATTCCCCTGCCTCCCACGGAATGCCCCCAAACCTCAGAACTTTTCTGTCGGATCGCTCCCGCCAGCGGGTGTATCCTCCCAAAGTCTCCAACTCATGGACCCGCCAACTCCAGACACCCGCAGCGATTCCGATCTCCTCATGGCCTACGCCAAGGACGGGAACGATTCCGCCTTCGCGACCCTCGCGGCACGGCACGTCGACATGATCTTCTCCGTAAGCCTCCGCCGCTCGAACCACCGGCAACTCGCCGAAGAAGCCACCCAGAACGTCCTGCTCGCCCTCTCCATCAACGCCCGCAAACTCGCACACCTCCACACCAACCTCC
Source organism: Verrucomicrobiaceae bacterium (assembly GCA_027486335.1). GTDB lineage: Bacteria > Verrucomicrobiota > Verrucomicrobiia > Verrucomicrobiales > V1-33 > V1-33. Next base: position 7,733 of record JAIXPK010000357.1, read on the forward strand.
CCGGCTGGCTCCACACCGCCACTAAATTCGAAGTCGCCAAGCTCCAGCGACGGGAATCCCGTCTCAAAAAGCGCGAACAGGCCTACGCCGCCTCCCAAATGAATCCCTCCCTGCACGAAGTCGACACCTTCCCGCGTCTCCTTCCCCTGCTCGACAAAGCCATCGACCAACTGCGCGCCTCCGACCGCGACATCATCGTCCGCAGATACCTCGAAGGCCACGACTTCCGCCGCATCGGCGAGGCCCTCGGAATCACCGAAGACACCGCCCAGAAACGCACCAGTCGCGCCTTCGATTCCCTCAACCGGTTCTTCAAACGACACGCCGGCATCACCGTCTCGGCCACCGCCCTAGCCGCCGGCATCCGCCACCATTGCGCCGAAGCGGCCCCCGCCGCCTGTCTCCAGTTCGCTGCAAAGGCTGCCCCCGCCGGCCTCGCTTCCATTCTCTCCACCACCACCCTCACCAGCATGAGCATGGGCAAACTCTCCGCCCTCACCGCTGGCATCCTCACACTCACCGGCACTGTCGTTTTCCTCACCAGTCCGGACAAACCACGCCCGGATTCCGTCTCCGCTCCTTCTCCCGCAAGCCCCGCACCACCAACTCCCTCCGCAACCCAACCTCCCGACAACTCCATTCCCACCAACACCGCCCCCTCCGCCACCACCCCGGAAAACGCTAGCCCCATCCCCCCGGAAGACGATCCCGCAAATCTGGAAGCCCTCAGCCCTCACCCAGGCCCCGACGAATTGGCACGCCGCCTCTCCGTCAAGCACCAGCAACTAATCAAAGACCTCACCGCAGATCTCAGTCTCTCCGACTCACAGGTCACCACCCTCACAAACGTCCTCGATACCCGCCTCAAATCCTTCCGCGCCTCGCTCGACATGGATGCTGCCCAAGGCACCTCTCCTGATGAACGGGAAAAGGCCATGCTCACCAGAGCAGGCAGCCTCATTCGCGGCACCGACCTCCGCAAGGACCTCACAGGCTTCCTCTCCGAACCACAACTCGCCGCCTTCGACGCCCGCGAAGCCAAAGTCCATCAAAGCAACATCGAGTCCCTAGCCTACCGCGAACTCGCCACCATCTCGCCCGTCCTCAATCTCAACGAAGCACAGAAAAACCGCGCCTTCGAACTCCTTCAGTCCTCGTCCGCCGAAAAACTCAGGCAGGACGGCGATTTCCGCGCCTTCATGGCTCTCCAGAAAAATCAGTCACCCGCCCAGATGGAACTCACCGATCTCGCCGAGGCCAACTTCCTCTCCGCCGCCTTCGACGGCCCCAATCCACTCCCTCCCGATTCACCAGAATTCAAAAAACAACTCCTCGACGTCGTCGGCACACAAATCCGCAATCAACACGCCCTGCTCGCTCCCATCCTCGACCAGAAACAACAGCAGCGCTACCACGACCACCTCGTCAGCAAAAGTCTCCTCCCTCAGTTCGACATCGATCTTCCCGCCCCGATTCAAAAATGAGCTCACTCACCCTCTTCACCCGCGCCCTCGGCTGCCTCCTTCTCCTCAGCACCGCCGCCTGCGAAGACAAACCATCGCCCCCACGCGGCCCCTCGCCCAAACTCGCGACCGACACCGACCTCGGCCACGGCTATGTCCGCCGCGACGGCACCATCCACTTCCTCGGCGGCGGCGTCACCGGCACAGGCGCTAACGACACCCGCATCGACACGCCTTCGCCCGCCCTCATAAGAAAAGCCGCCCTATCCAACTTCGGCCCATTCAGAACCGCCGAAGGTCTCGACGCTACCACCTTCAAACCGCTCTCGGAAACCTA
>JAIXPK010000531.1 GCA_027486335.1 Verrucomicrobiaceae bacterium
CCATCGGAGGATCACATTCCAGTCAGCCTCAAGTTCGGACAGAGTCATCCCGGAATGGTGCAGCCACTCCGCCCAACATTCAAGAAAATTATAATTACTAGGTTAACGCATATGGGGCGTTGCCCCAGGCTATCATATTTGGGCCCTTTGGGCCGATGGGATGATGGCGGGGTCTGGCTGACGTGGGGCGTTGCCCCGGATTATCATATTTTGGGCCCTTTGGGCCGATGGGATGATGGCGGGGTCTGGCTGACGTGGGGCGTTGCCCCGGGCTATCATATTTTGGCCCCTTTGGGCCGTGAGTGTTGATAGATGTCAGGAATTGGCGCGGATGGAGGCGGAGAGGCCGTGGGCGGCGAGGCCTTCGATTTCGGAGAAGGTGGAGATGAAGGGTTCGGATTTGCGGAGTGCGGAGCGGTTGAGACGGACGATGCTGGTGCGGCGCTGGAACTGGTCGACGGTGAGGCCTGGGAAGGATTTGCCAGCGCCGCCGGTGGGGAGGGTGTGGCTGGGGCCTGCGAGGAAGTCGCCGGCGGCGACTGGGCTGTAGTTGCCGACGAAGATGGCTCCGGAGGTCCGGATGAGGGGGATGAGTTTGCGGTCGTTGCGGACGACGAGGCTGAGGTGTTCGGGGGCCCATGCGTTGGCGATGGCGACGCCCTGGTTGAGGTCTTTGATGTGGACGAGGTAGCCGCCGGATTCGAGGGAGGCGCGGGCGATGTCGGCGCGTGGGAGGAGATCGAGGAGACGGGCGACTTCTTTTTCGACGGCGCGGAGGAGTTTGAGGGATGGGGTGGCGAGGAGGACCTTGCTGTCGCGGCCGTGTTCGGCCTGGGCGAGGAGGTCGGCGGCGATGAAGTCCGGGCGAGCGGAGTCGTCGGCGAGGACCATGATTTCGCTGGGGCCGGGGAGGAGGTCGATGGCGACGGCGCCGAAGAGCTGGCGTTTGGCTTCGACGACGAATTTGTTGCCTGGGCCCATGATTTTGTCGACTGGGCGGATGGATTCGGTGCCGAAGGTGAGGGCGGCGATGGCGTGGGCTCCGCCGATGCGGTAGATCTCGGTGGCTCCGGCGAGGTGGAGGGCGTAGAGCATGGCGTCGTTGATGCGGCCGTCTGGGCCGCAGGGCGAGCAGACGACGATTTCGGGGACGCCGGCGGCTTTGGCGAGGGTGACCGTCATGATGACGGTGGAGATGAGGGGTGCGGTTCCGCCTGGGACGTAGATGCCGACGCGCTGGAATGGTTGATAGGATTCGCCGACGACAGCGCCCTGTTCATTTTTCATGTGCCAGCCCTTGCGGAGACTGCGTTTGGCGAAGGCGACGACATTGCGGCAGGAGGCTTTGAGGGCCTTTTTGACCTTTGAGGGGACGGATTTGGCGGCGGCGGCGACGACGTCCGGGGGGACGGCGAGGGAGTCGGGGGAGAGCGAGGCGTGGTCGAACTGGTTGGCGAAGTCGGCGACGGCCTTGTCGCCACCGGAGCGGACGGTGTCGATGATGTTGCCGACGTAGGCCATGAGTTCCGGGGTGGGGATGTGGCGGCGGTCGAGCGAGAGGAGATCGGCGGCGAAGGTCGGGGATTTGTGGCTCAGGATGTTCATGAGTGGGAAAGTGGGTGGGCGGGGGCCGCGTGCAGGGGATACGCTTGGCGGAGGCTGGTGCGGTGTCGAGAGGAAAGGAAATGTAGGAATGGGGGGATGAGGATTCGGGGTTTCGGAGTGAGCGGGAGTGGTGTTGGTGTCGGGGTGAAGACGACGAATGAAGTGAAACCGCCCCGTTGGAAGCTGCTTGCTGTGATGATGGGGTTGCCGTGGCTTGGTTTGGTGGCGCTGAAGGTGGTGCCGGCGCTGGACCAGTACAGTTACATGGCGACGGTGGCGGGGATCGGGGCGGTGTTCGGGTCGCTGCTGCTGGGGATGCTGTGGTTGTTGTTATTGAGCCGGTTGCCGTGGCGGAAGCGGTGGGTGGGAGTTGGGTTGGTGTTGTTGTGCGGCGGGGTGGTGGCGTCGATGGTGAGGAAGGACGGGCACATGGGGGATTTTCTGCCGCAACTGGCGTGGCGGTGGCAGCCGCGGCCGGGGGAGGGATTGGCACCGCTGGCGGTGCGGGCGGCGGGGGCGGAGCGGTTTACGACGGATGAGGCGGGGGATTCGCCGCGGTTTCTGGGGACGGGCGGGACGAATGACAGTGAGGGGAAGGAGCTGGCGAGTGACTGGCCGGCGCAGGGCGTGCGGGAGTTGTGGCGTAGGGAAGTGGGGTTGGGGTGGAGCGGGTTTGCGGTGGCTGGGGATTTTGCGGTGACCCAGGAGCAGCGAGGCGAGGAGGAAGTGACGGTGGCCTATCACAAAGTGACAGGCGAGCCGCTGTGGGTGCATGCGGAGAAGGCGCGGTTTGAGGAAGCGATGGGAGGGATCGGGCCGCGGGCGACGCCGACGGCTTATGAGGGTCGGGTGTATGCGATGGGGGCGACGGGAATTCTGGTGTGCCTTGACGGGAAGACCGGGGCGCTGATCTGGCGGAAGGAAACGCTAGGGAATGGCGGGCGGAAGAATCTAATGTGGGCGATGAGCTGTAGTCCGCTGGTCTTGGGGGACAAAGTGATCGTGACGATGGGCGAGGGCGAGCGGACGCTGGCGGCGTTTGCGGTGGCGACCGGGGAGACAGTGTGGCGGAGTGGGCCGGATCGAGCGGGATACGGGACCTCGGTGATGGGGCAGCGAGACGACGGGGGAGAGGTGATCACGGTGTTTGCGGACCGGGTGACTGGGGTGGATCCGGGGACGGGTGAGGCGCGGTGGGAGTGGAAGGAAGGATTCAAGGGTGCTCCGGCGAACGTGGCGAATCCGGTATTTCTGAGTCCGGACCGGGTGCTGGTGGGAATTGGTTATGGTGTGGGGACGACGATGCTGCGGACGGCGAGGGGGAAGGCTCCGGAGATTCTGTGGCAGAGTCTGAAGCTGAAGCCGAAGTTTACGAATCCGGTGGTGCGTGGCGAGCGGGTTTGGGGATTGGATGAGGGGCGATTGACGTGTCTGGATCTGAGTGACGGACGGGCGTTGTGGCGGGGGTCGAGTTACGGGCACGGGCAGATGCTAGGGGCGGGGCCGGTGCTGGTGATTCAGAGTGAGCGCGGGGAAGTGGTGGTGGTGGCGGCGAGTGAAAAGGAGGAAACGGTGGTGGCGCGGATTCCGGCATTGACGAGCAAGACGTGGAATCAGCCGTGTCTGGCGGGTCGGTATCTGCTGGTGAGGAACGACCGCGAGGCGGTGTGTTTCGAGCTGGCGGAAGCGGCGCGGTGAGGGATTGTCAGGGTGTTGGTTCCGGGAACCACTGGAGGAGGATTGTTCGGACGTGGGCGGGGAGACGCGTGGCGATTTCCGGAGGGATGGATGTCGGGTGGTGCCATGCTTTGTAGTCGCCGGGATTGGCCAGGTTCGTGAAGCCGATGGTGGATGGTGAGCCGAGCCAGAGCGTGTCGGTGGGGGCGTCGTATGTGGCGAAGAACGGTTCGTTGCCTGCGGCGAGCGGAGTGCGGCTGATGGTGGAGGAAGTGCCGTCCGGGTGGGTGATTTGGAGGGAGAAGCCGCGTTGGCCGGGAGGGCCGGTGCTGGTGTCTGGTGGGTCGATGGTGAGGACGGCTGATGGGGTGAGACGGTGCTGGCCCTGGGTGGTGAAGAGACCGGGGATGGAGGGGGATGGGAGGGCGAGGGTGGGTGGGGGCGGGGTGGTGGAGGATGGGAGCTCACTGATTGGGGGCGATGGGTCGAGGTGGCGGCGGAAGAATGGTTGGGCGAGAGCGGCCCAGAGGAGGAGGATGGAGATGAGAGAGAGCAAGATGTTGGAACTACGGCTTGAGGATGGAGGCGGGTTGGTGTCGCGTTTTGAGGCTTTGCGGATGAATGAGGCCTCGCGGATGAAGAATGAGGCAAGGGTGAGGGCGATGGCGATGGCGGGGGCGAAGAGCATCCGGACGACGGAGGATTCAGCCGGGGCGGGGTGCCAGCCGCCGGATTCGCCCAGCATGGAGACGAAGTAGAAGATTGCGCAGGAAGCCGCGAGGGCGCAAAGAAACCAGCCTAGCCATTCGTGTTTGCGGGGATTGGCTGGGGTGCGGCCGGGAATCGGGCGGAGACGGGATCGGGCGGCGAAGGCGGCGGCGGGGATGGCTAGGGCGGGGAGGATGGTGAGTTCCGGGTGCCGGAGCCATGACGTTCGGAGGAGGAGGAGGGTGGCGGTGGCGGCGGACCACAAGATGAGGGCGAGAGCGATTTCGGTGCGGGACGTGGGATTGGTGGGTGCGGTGGACGGAGAGGCCGGAGGAGCGTGCGGGGTGGTGACGGATTGGCGGAGGAGTGCTGGGAGCATGACGGAGACGATCATGGCGGAGGAGATGGTCATGGTTAGGAGGAGCGGGCCGGAGCCGCCGAAGAGGCTCTGGAGGGCGATGACCATGAGACAGGAGAGGAGGAGCGCGGTGCAGCCGAGGAGGAGGAGGGCGCGGGCGAAATTAGGGATGTGGAGCGAGCGGGGGCGGTCGGGATTGGTGCGGGTTAGCGGGAGGAGGAAGACGGGTTCGGGAGGGTTAGGGAGACGGGCGAGACGGCGTTCGGATTCGACGGCGGTGACGAAGCCAGCGAGGGCGGCGAAGGCGAAGAGCCCGGCGACCATGGAGGTGGAGAGCCAGATGGTGCGGGAGGAGGAGGTGGTGCCGTTGGCGCCGTAGGTTTTGAGTTCCTCGCGCCACGGGCCGGGGATGCCGGGGAAGCCATCGCGAGCGGGGATGGCGGGGACGAGGCCGAAGTGCCATGTTTCGCGGATCTGGCCGGTGACGCGAGTATCTGGCTGGGTGACATCGCGCTGCATGCCGCAGAAGAGGAATGTGCTGATGGCGATGGTTGCTAGGAAGATGCGGCGGAGACGGAGGAGACGGGGGCGTGAGGGGTCGGGGGGGGATGGGACGGTGGAGGTGTCAGGAGGGATGGGCGGGGCGGTCGGGGGTGCGGGAGGGGATGCTGGAGGAGGAGAGATGGCGGCTTCGAGACTGGTGCGGAAGTCGAGGGCGGTATTGAAGCGGAGGTCTGGGGAGAGGGAGAGGGCTTTGAGGACGACGGAGTCGATGCTGATGCTGACGTGGACCCGCTGGGATGGAGGGATGAGCGGGCCGTTGGGTCGTTCGCCGGTGAGCATTTCGTAGAGGACGACGCCGAGGGAGTAGATGTCGGCGCGGTGGTCGGCGGCGGCGCCGGAGCGTTGTTCGGGGGCGGCGTAGGCTGGGGTGCCGGCGGCGGGGAGGGGGATGGGATCGGAGGAAGGGTCGGCGGTGGTGCCGTCCATGATGGTGGCGATGCCGAAGTCGGCGATTTTGACGGTGCCGGATTTATCGATGAGGAGGTTTTCGGGTTTGATGTCGCGGTGGACGATGCCGTGGTTGTGGGCGCACTGGAGGGCGTCGCAGATTGGGGGGACGATGGCGAGGGCTTCGGAGGGGGAGAGACGGCGGGATTGGAGGAGCTGGCGGAGATTGAGACCGTCGATGAATTCCATGATGAGGAAGCAGCTGCCGGCGGCTTCGCCGAAGTCGTGGATGGCGACGATGTTAGGGTGGCTCAGAGCGGCGAGGGTTTTGGCTTCGGTGGCGAAGCGGGCGGCGAAGGTGGGGTCGGAGGCGCGTTCCGGGGCGAGGAGTTTGAGGGCGACGAGCCTGTTGAGGGAGCGTTGTCTGGCTTTGAAGACGACGCCCATGCCGCCGCGGCCGAGGCATTCGAGGATTTCGAGCTGGGGGAAGAACGGCTGGATGGAGTCGATGGAGGGGAGCGGTTGCTGGTTGGTTGGTGGGCTGGCGGGGGTGAGGAGAGAGTCGAAATGGAGGGCGGCGAGACAGCGGGCGCAGAGCCCGTCGACCGAGTTGGAGGTTAGGGAGGCACCGCAGCGCGGGCAGGAAGGGGAAGCGTTCATACCATGAGATTAAGCGGATGGGGAGCGATGTGGCGGGGAGGGGGAAGAAAAGATGAGAAATCAGGCCGAGGCGAGGGCGGCGATGAGGGCGTGCATTTCTGCGTCGGTGTCATTGGGATTGGCGACGGTGGCGGCGACGGCGGAGCGGAAGGCGTCGCGGAAGCGTTTGCGGAGCCTGTGGACGGCGCTGCGGGCGGAGGCTTCGGTGATGCCGAGGGAGGCGGCGAGGGCTGGGTAGTCGAGGTTGGCGCGGTCGGCGGTGAGGCAGGGCTTCAGGATTTCGAATTCGCGGGAGCGATGGGAGGCATCGTGTTCGAGGCGGAGTGAGTCCATGGCGTGGGAGAGGACGGTGAGGGCCCAGCGGCGGTCGAAGTCGCGATCGGGGTCGGCGGGGGGGTGGGAATCGAGAGCGGTTAGGGAATCCGGGGAGGCGTCGAGACTGAAGATGGGAGTGCGGCCGCCGCGTTTGAGGGAGGTGGAGCGATCCCATTCGTTGGCGAGGAAGCGTTTCATGGCGACGAGGAGGAAGGTCCGGAAGCGGCCGCGGTCGGGGTCGGCGCGGAGGAGCCAGTCGCGCGAGAGGAGACGGGCGAAGAATTCCTGAGTGAGGTCTTCGGCGTCGTGGGGGGAGTGGCCGCGCTGGCGGACCCATGAGAAGAGAGGGGGCCAGTAGAGACGGCAGAGGGATTCGAGGGAAGCGGCGACGGCGTCGGGCGAGCCGGAGCAGGCGGCATTGACGAGAGACCAGTGGGTGGTGTGGAAGGCGTGGGACGGTGGGGGGTCTGGCATGGGGGAGGGCGGCGGGAGATGATTGTGGAGGATATATAAGCAAAAGAGAGAGCGTGTGGCGAATGGATGATGATGATGAGCGAATGGGGGAAATGAGAGCTTGCTTAAGTGCGGGCAGGCTGTCTGCTGGTGATATGCAGATTTCCCCCCGGTTCACATGGTGAGCCGATTACCGCGAGTGGAGCGGGTGGCGTTTCTTGGAAACTATGTTCCCCGGCTCTGCGGGATTGCAACATTCACGAGAGACTTGTGTGAGGCGGTGAGCACGGAGGCGCCTGAACTGAATTGTTATGCGGTGGCGGTGACGGATAGGGATGAAGGGTATGACTATCCGGTGCGGGTGAGACGGGAGTTGAGGGAGAACGATGTGGATTCGTACCGGAGGGTGGCGGACTGTCTGAATTTTGACAATGCGGATGTGCTGTGTGTGCAGCATGAGTTCGGGATTTACGGGGGGCCTGCGGGGGCGCATCTGCTGGCGCTGCTGGAAGAAGTGAGGATGCCTGTGGTGACGACATTGCACACCGTGCTGAGCGAGCCTGACGGGACGCAGCGGCGGGTGATGCGGGAGATTGAGCGGCGGAGCAGCCGGTTAGTGGTGATGGCGGAGAAGGGAGCGGAGATTCTGCGGAGTGTTTACGGGGTGCCGGAGGGGAAGATCGAGGTGATTCCGCATGGGATTCCTGACATCGCGTTTCATGATCCCGGGGCGTACAAGGTGCAGTTCGGGGTGGGTGGGAGGACCGTGCTGCTGACGTTCGGGCTGATCGGGCCCGGTAAGGGGATTGAGCATGTGATTCGGGCGCTGCCGGAGATTGTGAGGGAGCATCCTGAGGTGGTGTATCTGGTGGTTGGGGCGACGCATCCGCAGCTGGTGGCGCGGGAGGGTGAGCGGTACCGGTTGAGTCTGGAGTGGCTGGCGGAGGAGTTGGGGGTGAAGAGGCACGTGATTTTCTACAATCGTTATGTGACGGCGGAGGATTTGAGGGAGTTCATCCGGGCGACGGATATCTATCTGACGCCCTATCTGAATGAAGAGCAGATCACATCGGGGACGCTTGCGCAGGTGTTCGGGGCTGGGAAGGCGGTGATTGCGACCCCGTACTGGCATGCGCGGGAGCTGCTGACGGAGGGTCGGGGGACACTGGTGCCTTTTGCGCAGCCGGCGGCGCTGGCGGCGGCGGTGGCGGCCTATCTGAATGATCCTGAGCTGATGCGGCGGACGCGGGAAGCGGCGTGGCAGGCTGGGCGGGGGATGATCTGGCCGGCGGTGGCGCGGCGGTATCTGGAGTGTTTTGAGGCGGTGCGGGAGGAGGCGAGGGAACCGGCGCGGAGTGCGTTTGCGGGTTGGAATGCGGCGGCGCGGACGTATGATCTACCGCCGCCGAGACTGGACCATCTGGTGAGGATGTTTGACGGGACGGGGATGCTGCAGCATGCGCTGTTCACGGTGCCGGATTTTCATCACGGGTACTGCACGGACGACAATGCGAGGGCGTACATTTTGTGCTGTTATCTGGACGGACTGGGGACCTCGACGCGGGAGCAGAGCCTACGCGGACTGGGGACTAGGAGCCTAGCGTTTCTGGTGTCGGCGCTGCACCGGGAGACCGGGCGGTTCCGGAATTTCATGAGTTTCGAGCGGCGGTGGCTGGAGGTGGCTGGGAGTGAGGACAGCCATGGGCGGGCGATGTGGGCGCTGGGAACGGGGGCGAGGCAGGCGCGGGATCCGGGTCAGCGGCAGTTGAGCACGGAGTGGTTTGTGCACGGGATGACGGTGGTGGAGGAGTTTACGGCTCCGCGGTCGTGGGCGTTCACGCTGCTGGGGCTGCATGAGTTCATCGGGGCGAATCCTGAGCATCGGGCGGCGAAGGAATTGAGGGAGAAGCTGATGGGCGGGCTGGTGAAGCTCTGGCACCATGCGTCATCGCCGGACTGGCCGTGGTTTGAGGGGAGTGTGACGTATGACAATGCGCGATTGAGTCAGGCGCTGATGCTGAGCGGGCGGTCGGCGGGTAATGACGAAGCGTTCCGGATTGGTGAGGAATCGCTGCGGTGGCTGGTGTCGATACAGACGACGCCAGCGGCGTGTTTCCGGCCGGTGGGGAGTGGCGGATTTTATGTGAGGGAGGGAGTGAGGGCGCATTTCGACCAGCAGCCTGTGGAGGCGCAGGCGATGGTGGCGGCGTGTCTGGATGCGTGGCGGCTGACGGGGGAGGAGATGTGGTTCCGGGAGGCGCGGCGGGCGTTTGAGTGGTTTCTGGGCCGGAATGATCTGTCATTGCCGCTTTATGATCCTGCGAGTGGCGGGTGTGCGGATGGGCTGCATGTTGACCGGATCAATCAGAATCAGGGAGCGGAGTCGACCCTTGCGTTTCATCTGGCGCTGGCGGCGATGAATTTTGCGACGCATCCGCTGGCGGCGGAAGGAATATGAGCCGAGTGCCTGTTTACCGGCATCCGGTGATGCTGCCTCCGGAGAGCGGGCGGGTGATTCTGCGGCCGTTTATTCCGTCGAGTGCGACGCAGCAGGCGAGGATCATTGGACGGGCGCTGGCGTTGAGTGAGGATGAAGTGACGAGGGAGGTGGCGGAAGTGCATGTGGCGTTCGAGGGACGGCATCTGGATATTGATCGGGAGCTGATGGAGCATTTCCGGAAAGTGTCGCCGGCGATATTCACGCATCGGGTGCTGAGTCCGGCGCGACAGCTGCTGATCGGGGCGATTTTCACTGGGGAGTATGCGCTGGAGTCGGCGGCATTGTTCAATCCGTCAATTGTGCCGCATCCTGACCAGAGCGGACTGGCGGCCGGGGAATTGAGGTTTATCATGAGCCTGCGGGCGACGGGTGAGGGGCATATTTCGTCGATAGAGTTTCGTGAGGGCGTGATATCTGCGAGCGGGGCGATCACGTTTGCGCCGGTGTCGCGGTATGTGAGCCTGCCGGAGGTGCTGCCTGATCCTGCGTACCGGAAGTCGCGATTTGTGATCAAGCTGCACGAGATGGGTTTTGACAACACGTGCACGCACGGCGTAATGGATGTGCTAGGAACCGAGTTCACGCGGCATGAACTGGCGCAGGGACTGGCGCGGGTGAGGCGGGAGCATGTGCCGCAGACGCACGAGACGCGGCGGACGCTCGAGTGCATGAAGTGGCTGGCGGATTCGAATTACGAAGTGAGTTTTCCGGCGGGGCTGGAGGTGAGCGAGCGGATTCTGTTTCCGGTGAGTGACAATGAGAGCAACGGGATTGAGGACGCCCGGTTTGTGAGGTTCACGGAGGACGATGGCGCGGTGATGTACTATGCGACGTACACGGCGTATAACGGGCGGGCGATTCTGCCGCAGTTCATCGAGACGACGGATTTCCGGCATTTCCGGGTGCTGACCTTGAACGGGGCGGCGGTGCAGAACAAAGGGATGGCGTTGTTTCCACGGCGGGTGGGCGGGCGGTATGCGATGCTGTCGCGGCAGGATGATGAGAATCTGTATGTGATGTTTTCCGACAATCCGCATTACTGGAGCGATCCGCATCTGATTCTGCGGCCGTCGGAGGCCTGGGAGTCGGTGAAGATCGGGAATTGCGGGTCGCCGATTGAGACCGAGGCCGGGTGGCTGGTGATCACGCACGGGGTTGGGTTGATGCGTCGGTATTGCATTGGAGCGGCGCTGCTGGATCTGGAAGATCCGACCCGGGTGATCGGGCGGTTGCGGGAGCCGCTGCTGTGTCCTGAGGGGATTGAGCGGGAGGGTTATGTGCCGAATGTGGTGTACAGCTGCGGGTCGCTGATTCACGGCGGGCAATTGATTCTGCCGTATGCGATGAGCGACAAGGCGACGGCGGTGGCGAGTGTGGCGCTAGGGGACCTGCTGGCGGCGCTGATGGAGTAGGGGGCAGGGCCGGGAGGGATTGTCAGGGTGCGGTGATGGCGAGACGGAGGAAGCGACGAGTGGCGGAGGTGGTGGAGTCGCGGACGGTGACGGCGCGGGAGAATTCCGGGCCGGATTCGGTGATGGAGACGGCGGCGTCGAGGGGTGAAAAGGGAGTGCCGCTGGTGCTGCGGGCGATGGGGAGCCATGGGCCTCCGGGGGAGTCGGACGATTGAACCGTTAGGGTGATGTCGGTGCGGTCGGGGAAGCGATTGAAGGAGAGGGCGAGGCCGATGCCGGGAGAGGAGCGGGGGAGAGGGGAGGAGGAAGCGGAGAGCGGGTCGCCGCCGAGGGCGTATTCCGAGAGATTGGAGAGCGAGTCGCGGTCGGGATCGGCGTCGGGGGCGGCGTCGGCTAGTGGATCTGGAGACCCCCAGAAGGCCTGACGCCATGAGGCCATGGGGGGAGGGGAGACGAGACCGCGGAGGACGAGGGCGTAGAGGTGTTGAGTGCCGGCGGCGTCGCCGCCATTGTCGGCGAGGAGGAGGAGGGAGCGGGCGTCCGGGGCGATGGCGGGGAGGGGAGGGCCGAGGGTGATGGCTTCGAAGTTTCGGGTCTGGACGGAGCCCATGTTGCGTTCCCAGAGGAGGGTTTTGGAGACCCTGCGGTGGGCGGCTTCGTCGAGGTCCGGGATGGAGGAGACGTCGGTGGCGTCGGTGAAGCTGACGAGGTAGATGCGGATGCGGAAGGAAGGGATGGAGCCGAGGCCGAGCGTGCGTTCGAGGACGAGGAGATTGCCGTCGGGGAGGGCGCAGAGGTCGCAGATGCCGCTGCGTTCGAGGGAGGTGAAGGGACTGTCGGTGCCGAAGGAGTCGGTTAGGTAGGCCCATTGGCCGGCGGGCTGGAGCCGGTGATCGAGTTTGAGGAGACGGACGACGGAGCCTGAGGAGGCGGAGGAGAGCGAGCTTTCCTGGGCGAGTGCTTCTTCGTTAGCGGACCAGAGGGCACCGGCGGCCCATGAGCAGGATTCGAGGCTGAAGTTCTGGCGGTCGTTGAGGATGACTGAGGGGAGGGAGAGGGAGCGGAGGAGCGAGCCGTCGGGGAGGAATTCGCGAAGGAAGCCGCCGTCTGGCCATTGGCCTTCGTCGGAGATGAAGAAAGAGTTGCGAGGCGGGCACCATGCGATGCCTTCGAGGTCGTAGCCGGTGGCGAGGGTGGAGGCGGCGGATTGTGAGGCGGCGGAGATGCGGCCGTCGGCGGGGTTGAGGGAGATGCGGAGTGTGACCGAGCGGCGTTCATTGACGGCGTCGCTGACGGCTTGATAGGAATCGGCGGCGAGCCATGAGAGCCCGCTGAGTTCGCCGGTGGGGGCGGAGAAGTTGAAGACGTCCTGGCCGGGGTCGGAGATGGAGAGCTGGGCGTGGGCGGCGGAGGAGAAGAGGGCTGCGGTGAGGGTGCGGGCGAGGATGGAGGGTGTCAGGAAAGTCATGAGGATCGTCGGGAGCGGCGGTTGAAGCGGCGTTCGAGCATGGAGGAGAACTGGCGGGCTTCGTCGATGTGGAGGACGTGAGCGAGCATGGCGAAGGCGGTGCCTGCGGCGGTGATGGCGCAGCCGAGGGAGACGGTTCTGGCGAGGGTGGAGAAGTAAGGCCAGCGGGGTTCGAGGACCGTGTGCCATGCGACCCATGCGACGAGGGAGAGACCGCCGAGGGGGACGAGGAGACGGGCGGTGGCGGCGAGGAGTTTCCGGGTTTCGAGGCCGCCGGCAATTCTGGCTAGGGCGACGTAGAGGAGGAGGAAGTTGAGTGCGGCGACGGCGGTGGTGGTGACGGCGAGCCAGACGTGGTCCTTATGGAGGACGTGGACGAAGATGGAATTGAGGCCAGCGTTGACGGCGATGGAGAGGAAGGCGATGTACATCGGGATCCTGTTGCGGTCGATGGTGGTGAAGGCTGGCTGGATGATTTTGATGCAGGAGTAGAAGACGAGGCCGATGGAGTACCAGCGGAGGATGGCGGCGGTTTCGACGGTTTCCCATGCTTTGAATTCGCCGTGTTCGTAGAGGACGGAGATGACCGGGTGGGCGAGGATGAAGAGGCCTGCGGCGCAGGGGAGAGTTAGGAACGTGACGAGACGGAGACCGCTGCCGAGGATGTCGCGGAATTTGGCGCTGATGCCGTCGGTGGCGACGCGGGAGAGGACGGGGATGGTGACGGTGGCGACGGCGACGCCGAAGACCCCGAGGGGGAGCTGCATGAGGCGGAAGGCGACATTGAGCCATGAGGTCGGGCCGTTTTCGATAGGGAGGTGGGCGGCGAAGCCCGTGTTCATGAAGACATTGATCTGGACCGCGCTGCCTGCGATGACGGAGGGGACCATGAGGGTTAGGATGCGGCGTACGCCTGGGTCGCGCCATGCGAAGTCGGGTCGGAAGCGGTAGCCGACGCGGCGGAGGGAGGGGAGTTGGATGAGGAGCTGGGCGAGACCGCCGAGGAGCGTGCCGATGGCGAAGCCGATCATGCCATTGGCGTCGAGGCCTGGGGTGGAGTGGTTGTCGAGGATCCATGCGAGGCCGAAGCCGCCGGCGATGGAGAGGATATTGAAGCAGCTGCTGGCCATGGCTGGGACGGCGAAGACCTTTTTGGCATTGAGCATGCCCATGACGAGAGCGGCGAGGGAGACGAGCAGGATGAACGGGAACATGACCTGCGTGAGGCGGGCGGTGTATTCCTGTTTTTCCGGGGACCACTTATCGAGGAGGAGGCCGACGACCGGTCTGGCGATGAGGATCCCGAGGAGGGAGATGGCGCTCATGACGACGGCGGCGAGCGTGAGGATTTTGTGGGCGAGGGCCCATGCGGAGCGGTCGCCATCGGTTTTCATCTTCTGTGAGAAGACGGTGATGAAGGCTGTGGAGAGGGCACCTTCTGCGAAGAGATCGCGGAGGAGGTTAGGGATGCGGAAGGCGGCGATAAAGGCGTCGCGGAGGAAGCCGTCGAAGTTAGCGGCGAAGAGGACCTCGCGGATGAGGCCGAGCAGGCGGCTGCTCATGACGGCGAGGGCGACGATGCCGGTGGTTTTGGCGGACGCGGGCCGGTCGTCGGCGGGAGCGTGCTGATTCATGCGGGGGGCGCTGGCGGTGGCGTGGCGGCGCGGCGGAGACGTTCCATGATGGCGACGCCGAGGCCGCGTTCGGGGATGGCTTCGGCGATGATTTCGTCGACGCCGGATTCGTCGAGCTGGCGGAGGGCGTGGAAGAAGCGGACGGCGGCTTCCGGGAGTTTGCCTTTGCCGGGGCTGAGGACGATTGAGTGTTCCCAGCAGGGGAGGCCGAAGGAACCGTCGTCGGGGTCGCCGCGGTAGCTGAGGAGGGCGTAGCGGCGGCCGGGGACGGGTTGGAAGACCTCGCCTTCGGCGAGGAGATGGAGGGGAGTGCGCGGGGCGTAGTGGGAGGGGAGGAGGCCTGGGGCTTCCGGGGCGACGGGATGGTCGGGGTGCGGGGCGGCGTTGGCGAATTCGACGCGGCCGAAGGCTTTGAGGTCGTCTTTGGTGACTGGGCCTGCGCGGAGGACGCGGAGGGTGGGTTTGGGGTCACCGGGGATGATTTTGACGATGGTGGATTCGAGCCCGGCGTGGCAGGCACCGCCGTCGACGACGAGGGGGATGCGGGTGTCGAGTTCTTTGAGGACGGCGGCGGCGGAGGTGGGGCTGATGCGGCCGAAGCGGTTGGCGCTGGGGGCGGCGAGCGGGCGTTTGAGACTGGTGATGACGCGCTGGAAGACTGGGTGGTCGCTGATGCGGACGGCGACGGTGGGGAGGCCGGCGGTGACGGCGTCGGGGACGGCCGGGTTTTTGGGGAGGATGAGTGTGAGCGGGCCTGGCCAGAAGTTTTCGATGAGGAGGGCGACGGTGGGGGCGATGTCTGCGGGGACGATGGCGATTTCGGGGAGCCGATCTTTGTGTGGGAGGTGGACGATGAGCGGGTCGAAGGCGGGGCGGTCTTTGGCGATGAAGATTTTGGCGACGGCGTCTGGGTTGAGGGCATCGGCGGCGAGGCCGTAGACGGTTTCGGTGGGGAGAGCGACGGTTTCGCCGGCGGCGAGGAGTTCGACGGCTCGGCGGACGGCCTCCTTGAGAAAATCGGGACGATCGGTGGGTGCGACTTCGGTTTGCATGAAAGTACTGGGATGTTTCCTGGACTGTGAACGGGGTGTGGGCAAACGCGATCGTGGGATGTGGGAGAGTGCCTGTGCTTGCATCCTTGGGGAAACGCCGCGAACTTTGGGGGATAGCGACATGGAAGCCGACCGGAAGCAGCCTGATGATCCGCTCAATGTGGTCCTGATTGGATTCATGGGGTGCGGGAAGTCCACGCTCGGGCCGCGGCTGGCGGAGAAGCTAGGGTTCCGGTTTGTGGATACGGATGCGCTGGTGGTGAGGCGGGCGGGGCGGGCGATTCCGGCGATATTTGCGGAGGAGGGTGAGGCTGGGTTCCGGAGGAGGGAGACGGCGGTGCTGGATGAGTTGCTGGTGGGGAAGGGGCGGCTGGTGATTGCGACGGGCGGGGGGATTGTGACGGTGCCTGACAATGTGGAGAAGCTGAAGCGGTTGGGGTGTGTGATCTGGCTGGACACGCCGGAGGCGGTGATCTGGGAGCGGGTGTCGAGGAATCACGAGCGGCCGCTTTTGCGGACGGAGAATCCGCGGGAGACGGTGAGGTCGCTGCTGGAGGCGCGGCGGCCGTTGTATCGGGCGGCGGCGGACATTGAGAGTGACAGTGGGGATCTGACGCCGGATGAGGCGGCGTATGGGTTGGCGGAGAGTGTGCGGCTGCATTTTGCGGGATGGCGGGGGCCAGAGAACTGAGAACCGGGGCGATGGGGGACGACGTGACAGCGGTGAGGGAGGATGGGGTCGCGTGTCGCGAGTCGGTGCGGCGGGCGGCGCTGGAGTTAGGGTTTGACGATTGCCGGATTGCGTCGGTGGCGGGGCCGGCCGGTCATGCGGAGTTGTTTGGTGAGTGGTTAGAAGCGGGGGCGCATGGGACGATGGATTGGATGGAGCGCGGGCCGGAGCGGCGGATGGATCCTCGGGAAGTGCTGCCGGGGTGTCGGTCGGTGGTGGTGCTGGCGCTGAATTATCTGCCGGCGGAGGGAGAAGTGGTTTGGGAGGGAGGAGTGCGCGGGAGGATGGCGCGTTATGCGCACGGGGATGACTATCACAGCGTGATCGAGGGACGATTGAGGGATCTTGATGCGGTGATGCAGGAGTACGGGGGGCGGCAGCGGTATTATGTGGATACGGGGCCGGTGCTGGAGCGGGACTGGGCGACGGCGGCGGGGATGGGATGGAACGGGAAGAGTACGGTGCAGATTCACCGGCGGCTGGGGGCGTGGTTTTTTCTGGCGGAGCTGCTGACGACCTTGGAGATGCCTGCGGATGAAGTGGAGCGGGACCGTTGCGGGACGTGTGTGCGTTGTGTGGAGGCGTGTCCGACGCAGGCGATCACGGCGGTGCGGCGATTGGATGCGAGACGGTGCCTATCGTATCTTACGATCGAGCACAAAGGGGCGATTCCCGAGGAATTCCGGCGGGCGCTGGGGGATCGGATTTACGGGTGTGACGAGTGTCTGGAGGTGTGTCCGTGGAATCGGTTTGCGGTGGCGTCGCGGGAGCAGGCGTTTGCGGCGCGGCCATTTGTGGCGCATTGGGCGCTGCGGGATTTTCTGGGGTTGGACGAGGGAGGATTCCGGGAGTTGTTCCGGTGGTCGCCGGTGAAGAGGATCGGGCGGAGTGCGTTTCTGCGGAATGTGTGTGTGGCGTTAGGGAATGTCGGTGAGCGGGAGGATCTAGGCGTGCTGGAGATGGCGGCGAGCGGCGGGGACGAGCTGATTGCGGAGCATGCGCGGTGGGCGGTGCGGGAGATTGAGGCGCGGTTGGCGGTTGGCGAGACGCGGTGATCGCTGGAATTTCCCGAGACGGGTGCGTGCCTTGAGGGGCGATGCGGGTGGGAGGCCCGGCGGAGAGAAGGGATTGCGAACGGGTCAAAGCCGGCTGTCCCCTTTGCGCCCGGCAATTTTCACTGGCTCTTCGCATGCCCGCGTGCTCCCGCCCGTCGCATCCTTCGCTCATTGCGGTGAGCGACGATGGATTCAGTCGTATTAGACTAAAATTCAATGAGAGATAAAAGTGGGCGTAGTAATTGCGCAACCTTTTTATCACATGAGGCAAGTTGATGGCATGCGACGGACGTGGGAGGAGAAGGTGACTTTCCGGATTCCATCCGGAGGGGCATCCCCTGCCACCGCAATATGATCTCCCTATTGAAGACTAAGCCGGATCTGTGCCTCGCCGCCGGGCGGCTCACGCGCTGCGGTCGGGTAGGTAAACTTCGGGCATTCCACCCGATGGCTGCGGGCGAGTCTCCGCCTTACACGCTTTCAGAATCATCACCATTCACAGCAAACCCTACATGACCGCAAATCATCGAATTCTCACCATCGGAATCCTTTTGGGGACGGCTGGCATTGGAAAGTCCACGATCATCGGTTTTGGTCAGCTTGGCGGCAGCAACGCCACCGTTCCCGCCGGATTGGGATCCAACGCCGTTGCGGACTCCAGTGGCTGTGTGGTTACAAACGGGGTCACGCCAAACATCGCGCTCATCTGGGACGCGGTCTGGGATATTCATACTTCCGTCCAGTTTACCGACCTTGAGAATAAAACGGTGGGAGGCTCTGCATGGGATAATGAGGGAAGTATTCCGAGGGTTGGCCAGTTGGACGTGGGCTTCCATACTATCGATTTCGTAGCGGATGACGGTTTTGCCCTTGTTCTCAACTCCTTCGATTTCTGCCAGACGCCTCAGACGGCCGGCACCACGGTCTGGGACATCACGCTGACGGATTCCGCCTCGAATGTGGTCTGGAGCAGTCCTGGACTCACCCTCACCAATAATGTGGTGACCATTTCCCCGAATTTCACCGGAGCATTGGGGGAAGACTACAGGCTAACATTCAGCCGGATATCCGAGACTTACGGTTCAAACGGCCGTCACGCGATTGACAACCTGAGCTTCAACCAGGTTCCCCTGCCACCGCCCCCGGTCAGTCTGACGTGGACGGGTGCCGTCAATGCGCAGTGGAACACGTCGTCTCCGAACTGGAGCGCGGGCGGCCCGGTGCTTTGGAACGGCGGTAATGTGCAGGAGGCGATATTCGGCGCGGCTGGTCCAAAGGCCATCCTGATGCTGGAGCCGATCACCGCACGTTCGCTTCTTTTCACGGCACCGGGCTACACGCTCTCGGGCACGGGACCCCTCACTCTGGTGGAGACGTCCGTGCTCGCCGCGGAAGCGTCGGCCGCTATCAGTGTGCCGGTCACCGGGCTGGCCGGATGGAAAAAGTCAGGGGCGGGAACCCTGACGCTGACTGGGAATCAGAGTGTTTCCGGTCCGGGACTTCTAAATGAAGGAGCGGTGCATTACATTGGAGATGCATCTTCCAACGGAAATGGGAACCTCCGGCTGGCCGATGGTAAGGGATTGCGTGCTTCCCTCCGAATGGACAGCACGGGAACGCTGGATTTTTCCGGCAGTGTGAGGCTGGCTCCGGGCGATGGCGCGGCGGCTTCCATTCACCAGTCGGACGGCACGGTCAATGTGGGTGGGCCCGGCGTGGAGTATCTGGAAATTGGCGGAGGTGTTGCCACGGCCAGTGGATCGTACGGGGCCTATCATCTAAACGGAGGAACACTCAATACCGGGGGAGGGGGAAGTGTGTCGGGGATGCGCATCGGCAATGAAGGTCTTGGAGCTTTTGTTCAGACCGGCGGCCTCCTGAATTCGGCGCGCTGGGTGGCGATCGGCGGATTCGGCGGGGCGAAGGGCGAGGGCGTGGCCTCCTTTCTCGGGGGCGAGGCGACGGTTGCTCCGGGCTATCGCTTTCTGATTGGTGATCGCGCCGACTCCAGTGGCATCCTGAATTTGGGCAGTCTCGCGGGCGGTTCGGCGACCGTCACCACGTTGAACCCCACGGGCCTTGCGGTCGGTTCGGCAGGCGGTGCCACGCGGGCGGTGCTGAATTTGAATCAGGGCACTCTGGTCTTGGGAGGCCCGATCCACCAAGCCACGGGGACAGTGCAGACGGCGGTGAATTTCAATGGAGCGACGCTGCGGGCAGGTGCTGATGCGATCTCCCTGATATCGCCCAGCGTGGCCAGCGGATCGATTCACCGTGGTGGACTAACCGTGGACACGGCTGGGTTTAACGTCGCCCTTGAGACCAGTCTGCTGGCCGCAGAGGGATCGGGGATTTACCCGGAGGGCGGCGGGTTCACTCTGGCGGCGGGTGGTTCGGGGTATCTCGGCGCACCGCTGGTCAGTATCGTCAACGATGGTCCAGGCAGCGGCGCCACGGCTATCGCTGAAGTGGTGAGCGGCAGTGTCACCCGCATCCTGATGACTTCTCCCGGCAGGAACTACGCGGTGGGGGAAAGCCTCAACTTCGTCTTCTCAGGAGGCGGGGCCACGGTTCCGCTGACGTCCTTCACCCACGTTCTCACCAATTCCGACTTGAAGACTAACAGTCTGGGCGGGCTGGTGAAAACGGGTGACGGCAAGCTGACGCTGAGCGGCACCCTCTCCTATTCCGGCGACACCCGCGTTGAAGGCGGAATGTTGGCCACGGACGGACCCATGAACGGAACCACCGTGCGGGTCTTGCCGGGCGCACAATTGGAGGGTGGCCTGAATACCGGGAGCCCGGTGATCGTGGAAGGCACGCTCGCTCCGGGCAATGGCATCGGCCTGGCCTTCGGGATGTCCTCCTTCGCTTTCGCCCCTGGGTCGACCCTGGCCGTGGGCTTGACGGATTGGAATGGTGACGCGGGTCTTGGCTACGATAGCATCAACAGCGGCAGTCTGGCGATCTCCGCCACCCCGGGTTCCCCTTTGAGTATTCTCCTGGACACCAGCCTTATGGTTAACTTTTCCGAAACCGCCCGGCAGTTTGTTCTCGCCAGCGTATCCGGCAGCGTCACTGGTCTGACGGCAGACAATTGGAAGGTGAATGTTCCGGGTTTTTCCGGAACCGGGAGCTGGCGTCTGACTGCTTCCGGATCGCAATTGCTCCTCGGCTATACTCCAGCTGGTGGTGGCTATAGCGCCTGGCTGGCCGGCTTCCCTGGGCTGACGGATTCCGCGCCGTTGGCGGATCCTGACGGGGATAGGATTCAGAATCTCATGGAATACATTCTCGGCGGCGATCCCCGGGTGCTGTCCACCGCTATTCTGCCTGAGGCCTCCGTCAGTCAGGGAAGTCTGGTTTTCCGCTTTGTGCGCGGCAGCGATACGACGGCGGACACGGCTCAGGTCTTTCAATTCAGCAGCACGCTAGGCGGCTGGACGGACGTGGTGTTGCCACAAAGCACCAGTGGCAATGTGACGATTCAACCCGATCTGCCCTCCGCCGGGCGGGAAACGGTCACCATCACCCTGCCTCCTGCCGCCGCCGTAGGAGGAAAGGTCTTTGGCCGTCTCTCGGCGGCGCGGAAATAAACAGCGCCCTATATTTACGGACGGGATGCCGGAAAAGTCACTTTCTCTGTTTCCTTGAAGATTAGAGAATTATCAGAACAGAAACCAACATGAAAACAAGACACATGCTAACTACCATCGGGATTCTTATGGGGACAGGGGGTGTAATGTCTGTTCTGTAAAAGGCTTTAGCCTTGGGCGGCAAGCTCCTTCGGGGGCTGCGGCGTGAGGCGAGCGTAGCGATGCCGAACGCCGCAGCCCCCGAAGTGGGGGCGC
>JAIXPK010000109.1 GCA_027486335.1 Verrucomicrobiaceae bacterium
CACGTCCTCCGCTGCCGCCAGCGCACCGGCTGCCGTCTCTTCAACCGCCACGACGGCTTCAACGGCCCCGTCCGCTGGCTCCGCAACAACGGCGGCGTCGGCATCCTCGTCGATCAGCACGCCGGCGACGCCGGCCAGTGGTCCCCTCTCTTCAATCGCCTCGCCTCCACCACCAACCTCGCCGCTCTCCTCAGCCGCAAAACCGGTGCCCCCATCCTCCCTGTCTCCGTCGTCACCGACGCCCCAGGCCGCTGGCGCATGATCATCAGCCCAAAACTCGACGCACCCCCAGACATCGAACTCGCCACCGCCGCCCTCAACGTCGCCCTCGAATCCAATATCCGCAGCTCCCCACACGACTGGTTCTGGGTCCACAACCGCTGGAAAACCCCCAACCCGGAATTCCTCCTCGCAAAGTACCGCCGCGGCATCACCCTCCCCCCTTCCATGCCCACCGAAGCCCTCCAGCCCTTCCACATCCTCGTCCGCTCGCCCAACTGGCTCGGCGACGCCTGCATGGCCGTCCCAGCCGTCCGCGCCCTCAAACGCGGCCGCCCCGACGCCCGCGTCACCATCCTCGTACCGGAAAAAATCGCCGCCGTCTGGCGCATGGTCCCAGACGTCGACGAGGTCATCCCCTTCCCCAAAAACGCCTCCATCCTCGCCGTCGCCAAACTCCTCAAAAAGGCCGGCCACCCATGGGACTCCGGCATCCTCCTCCCCAACAGTCTCCGCTCCGCCCTCGAAATGAAACTCGCAGGCGTCCTCCGCATCGTCGGCTACAAGGGCCACTGGCGTCGCAAACTCCTCCACCAGATCATCCCACCCAAGAAAAAAGTCGGCCCCGTCGAACACCACTCCAGATTCTACCTCCGCATCGCATGGCGTCTCGGCGCCAATGTCGAGGACCCCTCCCTCCACGACCCAGTCCTCCCTCCACCCGAACCCTCCTCACCTCTCACCCTCGGGCTCTGCGCCGGTGCCGAATACGGCCCCGCCAAACGCTACCCGCTCGACCGCTTCGCCGAAGCCGCCCGCGAGGTCGCCTCCAAACTGCCCTGCCATTGGCTCATCTTCGGCGCTCCCGCCGAAAAAAACATGGGAGCCCAGCTCGCCTCACTCATCGGCACCTCCGCCGAAAACCTCGCCGGACAAACCACCCTCGAAGAACTCGCCGCCCGCCTCCGCCAGTGCCGCCTCCTCCTTACCAACGACACCGGCACCATGCACTTCGCCCAACTCCTCGGCACCCCGGTCATCGCCATCTTCGGCTCCACCGAACCCGCCGCCACCGGCCCACGCAGCGCCGCCTCCACCGTCATCCGCCGCCACGTCGAATGCTCCCCCTGCTTCCGCCGCACCTGCCCGATCGACTTCCGCTGCATGCTCGAAATCCCCGCAGAAACCGTCGCCGCCACCGTCCTCGCCAAACTGGGCAGCGCCTGACCCCCTCGTCTCCCCACACACCCACCCATTCCGGCCCAACGGGGCGCGCGAACACATCAAGCCAAAGCGGCACGGGCGTCCCGCCTGTGACTCTCAATGCAAATGTCTCCACGCAAGCAAAGTGGCACGGGCGTCCCCGCCTGTGACCCCAATGCCAGCGTCCCTACCTCCCCAGCGACAGCCACCGCAGCAAGTCCACCCCGGCCTTCTCTCCACCGCCGCAACGCAGCACTCTCACACCCTCTCAATCCCAAAACGCCCCCATCAGCGCCCGCACCGCCACCAACCCCAGCGCCAGCCCGAATCCCGCGTTCCACCAACGCTCTGCCCCCAGATACGCCCGCTGCACCGCCGGTCGCTGCAGCAGCCACACAAACAAACTCCAGAACACCAGCGCCTGCCCCACCACAATCAGCCAGAACCCCGCCTTCCTCACCACACTCGGTTCCGGCCCAAGCATCGCCGCCAGAACACTCGCCAGAAAGATCACAGCCTTCGGATTCAGCAGGTTCGTCACCAGTCCCTGCACAAACGCACCCCTCGGCGTCAGCACTTCCGCTCTGCCCTCAATCCCGCCCGTCGTCCCTCCCGACACCGCACTCCGCAGCAGCTTCCATGCTAACCATCCCAGATACAGCCCGCCGCACAACCCTAACACCCGTCCCGCCACCGGCGACCGCACCAGCAGCACCGACAATCCCCCCAGCGCCACCCCCGTGTGCACCATCAGCCCCACCGCAATCCCCAGCACCGTGCACCACGCCGTCCGCAGCGGCAGACTCAGCGCATTCTTCATCAGCAATAGCATGTCCGGCCCGGGCGAAAACTGCCCCAGCAGCATCACAAGACTGAACCACACATAATCCATAACATCTCCCTCGGCACACCTACTAACGCACAAGTTGCCTCGCCAGCGCCAGCGCCCCCAGAATCCCCGACCTCGCCCCCAATCCCGGAGCCACCACACAGTCCTCCAGCCCTCCGCTGTACAAGGGATGCTGCAGATACCCGCCCAACCGCTCCCGCACGCCCGCCCTCACCCGCTCCAGCAACCCCGGCACACCCATCACCCCGCCCCCGAGTATCACCCGCTGCGGACTCAGCGTGCACAGAAATCCCGCACACGCCTCCGCCAGATAGTGCGCCTCCAACGCCCACGCCTCATGCCCAACCGGCAAATCCCCCGCCGGCTTCCCCCACCGCGCCGCAATCGCCGGCCCGCTCGCCATTCCCTCAAGGCAATCCCCATGCCACGGACACACCCCGGCAAATTCATCCCCACCCGCACGCGCCGTCCGCACATGCCCCATCTCAGGATGCAGCACCCCATGCAGCGGCTTCCCGCCCATCACCACCCCGCCACCAATCCCCGTCCCCACCGTCAGATACAACACCACTTCGCAACCCCCCCCCGCACCCCACAGCCACTCCCCCAGCGCCGCCGCATTCACATCCGTATCAAACGCCACCGGCAACCCCAACCCCCGCCCCACATACCCAGCCACATCCGTGTCCCGCCACCCAGGCTTCGGCGTCGTCGTAATCCATCCCCAGTCCGCCGCATCCTCATGCACCCCAGCCGGCCCGAACGTCCCCACCCCAATCCCCGCCAGCTCCCCATGCCGCTCCTGCACCTCCCGGAACCACGCCACACACGCTCCTAACGTCTCCTCCGGAGTCGTCGTCGGCAGGGTCCGCTCCTCCAGCAGCTCCCCAGGCCCGCGCCCGCACGCCAGCACAAACTTCGTCCCCCCAGCCTCGATCGCTCCGTAAATCGCCCCCATAACCACCGCCTCAGTTGCCCCTCAATCCAAGGCTCGCATAAATCTCCCTCGTCGCACTCGACTGGTTCAAGGTGTAGAAATGCAGCCCCGACACCCCGTGATGCAGCAGGTCCGCACACTGCTCCGCCGCATAGTGCAATCCCACCCGCCTCACCGCCTCCGCATCGTCCCCCGCCCGCGCCAGCATCTTCAGCATCCGCGCCGGAAACACAGATCCCCCTGACAACTCCGCCATCCGCCTCATCCCCTGCGTCGTCGTCACAGGCATGATCCCCGCAATGATCGGCACCCGGATCCCCGCCAGCTCGCACCGCTCCCGGAAATCATAAAACTGATGATTATCAAAAAACAGCTGCGTGCAGATGTAATCCGCCCCCGCATCCACCTTCGCCTTCAGATAATCCATCTCCACCAGCCGGTTCGGCGTCAGCGGATGCCCCTCCGGAAAACCCGCCACCCCAATCCCGAACCCGCGCCGATCCGGATGGTACCCGCGCTCATTAAACCTCCGGATGTGCGCCACCAGCTCCGCCGCATAACGAAACGCATCCCGCGACCAGTCATGATCCCCGCGACCCTTCGGCGGATCCCCCCGCAACGCCAGTATGTTCCCCACCCCCTCCTCCGCATACCGCTCCAGTATCGCCGTGATGTCCCCCTCCCCATGGCACACACACGTCAGATGCGGCACCGGATCCAGCGCCGTCTCCTTCTTCAATCGCACCACCAGCTCATGCGTCACCTCCCGCGTCGACCCACCAGCTCCATACGTCACACTCACAAAATCCGGCCGGAATGCCTCCAGCTGCCGGATCGTCTCAAACAACGCCTGCGCCCCCTCCGCCGTCTTCGGCGGAAAAAACTCAAACGAAAACGTCGTCGCCTGCCTGGCAAATATGTCGAGTATATGCATGATCTCTACTCGGCCCCTTAAGCCGATTTCCGGATGAACTTCCGCCAGATCACCCACAGCGCGTACGCCCCCGCCACCAGCAGAAGATCAAACCCATACCGCGCCACACTCCGCTGCCACCCCGTCGCCCTGGGTTCCGCCTCCGCCACACCTGCCCCCCCCGCAGCTGGCACCTTCAACAGCCCGGCCTTCTCCAGCTGCCCGCCCAACCACTCCGCCTCCTGCACCGTCAGCGCAGGAAGAGCCACCCGCCCAGCCACCGCCGCAGCATCCTGTCCATGCCCGGTCGCCGCAAGTACCCCGGCTACCACCGCAATCTGCGACGGCTCCATCTTGCTCTCCTCAAGCGGCGGCTTCCGGATCTGCAACTCCCTCAGCGCCTGCTCACCCTTCCCCTCCTGCAGCAACCCCAGCACATACGTCACACGCGGCCCCGCCGCCAGCGGCGCCGCATTCAATCGCTCCTCAAGCTGCGCCGCCTTCTCAGGCATCCCCAGAATCATCCGGTAATACGAATGCTTCGCCTGCACCTCAGGATCCTTCCCCAGCACCGCAGACCCAGCCGCCAGCTCATAAAGATGATGCATCACCCGCGCGTCACGACTGCGCCGCAGCACCGGCACCACCGCCCTCATCACCAACCCCGCCGCGCCAGAATCACCCAGCACCAGCCGCAACTCCTCCTCAAACAACGCAGGCTCCCGCAACGACGCCAGCAGCGCAAACAATCCCGCCCGCTCCTCAGGCTTCACCTTCCCATCCCGGCACGCCTCCTGACAAAGCGCACGCCCCTCCTCCACCTTCCCCGTCCCAATCAGCGCACGCCCCTTCAACAGCTTCTGCATCGACTCCGATATCGGCAACCCGGGCATCGCCATCACCTCAAGAATCTCCCCCCACTCCTCCAACCCAATCCGCACCGCCGACCACGCCCCCAGCTTCCCCTCGTCCATCACCGCTTCCTCCCGACTCAACAACGGCAGCGCCAGCTTGAATTCCCCCATCTCCGTCAGCATCCGCACGCCATCCTCACGATCCCCTACTGCCGCCCCCTCAAGCCGCTTCACCGCCCGCGCCGCAATCTCACCACGCTCTCCCGGCTTCATCCCCATCTCAATCCGGTCCACCGCCACCAGCATCAGCGGCGTCACCCCAGGATGACTCCTCAACCGCCCCATCCACCCGTCCACCTCCGCCGGCGGAATCAACCGCCTCATCAGCCCAACCGTCAGCGCCTCCGCCCCCGCCTTCGTCTGATCCTCACTCAATTCCCCCAGCAACCGCAACACTTCAGCCGCCAATTCCCTGGTCATCGGCCGGTTCATCAGAAAATCCGCCAGCGCTCGCTTGCTCTCCATCGTCCGGTCCGCCGCCACCGCCCCCCTCAACACTTTCTCCGCCTCAGCCGCATCCCCCTTCGCCACCAGCTCCCCAGCCAGCTTAAGCTGCGCCGCCACCGCCCCAGTCGCCACCTCCCCACTCCCAGCCGCCCCCACCCCAGGCCCCTGCGCCACCACCGCCGTCACACTCGCCGCCGCCAGCATCGACGCGACCACCATCACCGGTACTCTCTGTACTATTGTCATGACGGGTGTTTTCGCACCAGACCCCCACCCGGCGCAACAGTGAAGGAAACGTGATTTCCCACCCCGCCTCACGCGCTCCCCCGCACCAACCTCCCATACCGGAACCTCATGTACACATGCCACAACAGCAGCACCCCAACCACAATCCCAGCATCAATCCCAATCCTCCACGCCGTCTTCTTCCACTCCTCCCCCTCCTTCTCCTTCACCTTCATCTGATACTTCGGAGCCACATCCTCATCCAGATACCCGCGCAGCCACTCAGATTCCAGCTCCGTCAACCGGTCCATCGGCATCCTCGCCACCATCCCAAGCGCCTCATCACGCCGGAAATTCGCCGCCAGCACCGCCGCCACCACCGCCTGCTGCGATACCCCCAGCGACGTCACATCAATGTCCGGCTTCCGCGCCTCCAACTCCGACAACGCTCTCACACGATCCCCCAGATTCAACATCGCCAGCGCCAGCGTCACCCTCGGCACCGGATCGTCCACATGCCGCTCCGTCCGGTTCGCCAGCTCCACAATGTCTTCCTCCATCCCCAGCATCAGCCGATAATGCGATAAGATACTTTTTACCGTCACCGACCCCTTCAACACCGGCGACTCCGCCGCAATCTCATACATCCGCCTCACTAACAGCGCATCCCGCGTCCGGTAAACGGATCCACTCACCCCGGCCAGAACCGCCTCCGCCTCATCAGGATTCCCCAGCGCCTTCCCAAACTCCGCTTCAAACAACTCCTGCTCGTTCAGCCCCGCCAGCATCGACAGCAACTGAATCATCCGCTTCCGATCCCCCGCAGCCTCCCGAATCGCCTCGACGCACAACGCCCGCCCTTCCTTCGCCTTCCCCGTGCTCGTGAGCGCCCGCCCCTTCAGCATCTTCACCACATGCCCAGGCAATGGACTCTCCGGCCGGTTCAATGCCTCCAGCACCGCATCCCATTCTCCTACCCGCACCTTCGTCAGGATCCACACGTCAAGCAGCGGAATCTCCTTCATCGCCTCATCAAGCGTCAGCAACCCCTTTCCCTGCCTCTCCTCCCCAATCTCCGCCAACCACTGCAGCACCGCCACCCGATCCACCACCGGCGCGCCCTCCACCCGCTTCACCGCCAGAGCCGCCACCACCGGCTTCTCTCTCGGCCGCAACTGCACATCCACCCGGTCACTCGCCAGCAGCATCGGCAGCGTAGCATGCGGATGCGCCCGGATCAGCGTCAGCCACGCCGCAATCTCCCCGGCAGGCACCATCCCCTTCAGCAACGCCGTCGACAACGCCGCCGCTCCCTCCACCGTCTGACTCTGCCCCACATCCCGCAGCAATTCCAGCAACTCCGGCACTTTCTCCGCACTCATCGGCCTCCCCATCAGAAACATCGCCAGCGCCCGCTTGCTTTTCATACTCAAATCCACCGCCACCGCTTCCCTCAGGGCCGCCTCCGCTCCCTCCCACTTGTTCTCCCCAGCCAACTCCTCCGCCCGCTTCAAATGCTTCTCCACCAGCGCAGGATCCAGCCGCGGACTCTCCGCAATCTTCTCAGGCATCACCATCGGCTTCTCCGGAATCACCTGCGCCGGTACCGGCACCACCATCGTCACCGACCCCTCCAATACCTCCCCATTCGGCCCGCGCTTCACCACAGGAACCAGCCCATCCTCCCCTAGCGAATTCAACAGCCTCTGCGCCTCCGCATTCTCAGGATCAAGAATCACCGCGCTGCTCAAACAAGCCCGCGCCGCCACCTTATCCCCCTTCTCCAAATACGCCGCTCCTACTCCGGCCATCCGCACACTCTCAGCCTTCGCCGACTTCCCCTGCTGCCAGATCAGCCCTCCCGCAATCATCGCCACCACCACCACCCCAATCGTCACCGGAATCACCTGAAACGGCCTAGTGCGCCGCACATCAGCAGTCTGTTCTTCCGGGGGCAGTTCGTCCGTTTCCATCACCACCCTTCTAACGCCCAGCCTCCCCACACCGCAAGCCAAATCCAATACTCTCATGCCACCACCAGTCGTGTTTCCTTACGCTCCGAAAAATCCCCACCCCTCCCCACCCTTCCTCCCCTCCCATTTGAGGGTTGCTCCAGATTCACCCCGACTGAAAATTGCGGCGCAACCAATCCTACGGACAAAATAAAGATTGATGCCCACCCAATTGCGGACGATGATGGCTCGTCGCCTGCTACTCTGATTCCCGCCGCCCAAACAACTCTTTCGCAATCATGAACCGCAAAATTGCCACCTCTCTCATCGCTCTCATGGCCGCCCCCTTGAGCAGTTCTGCCGGATTGACGATGACTTTCAGCGTCGGAACAGCCTCCTACACGATCGAAGATGGCGGTCTCGAAGACGACGATGGCTTGGTCAACGGCCAGATCACAGCGAATACCTCGATCAACGTCAGCGATGGCACCATTAGATATTCTTTCGCGAGCTACTTCGCTGCCATCACGTACGAGCCACTCGGCGGTTTGGACGGTGCGAGGTACTCCATTCAGTCTTCAGTACCCTCAATCCAAAATTTGGCGGTAAGTGGTCCTCAAAACGCAACGACGTGGGCGGCAGCGGCCGATGATAACCTAGGTCACAACGCCCAAGTCTCTGTGTATGTGAACTACACTGGCTTCGCTTCCATCAGTGGTGAACCGATGAGGTCGCAGTCGGACACCACGCTTCAGATGACATTGACCTCTCTCAATAACGCCAACAACACTTCGGATGTCGTGTATGGCGCCTACTACGATCCGACCGATTCCAATGATGCCATGACGAATGGGATCGAAGTTTTCGGCGGTACTGAATCGCTTTTCGGACACCCGACTACTTCAAATACCTCCGCGGCTTTCTCAGGTTACAATAATGTCGGTGCCCCCTTCACAACTGAAAGCTTCAGTATGGGTGTGTTCTATGGCGTCACTCCTACCTCCACCGCGGGCGCATCTAGGAACACCTTCAATTTTTCCGGTACCTCCTTCCTTGAGCAAGTCCCCGAGCCTTCCCACACGGCTCTTCCAGTCGGCATCGCCGCCGGACTCGTCGCCCTCCGCCGCCGCCGCGTGACCCGCTGACCGGCACGCACCACCAATTTTAGCTCATTCCCTCACGGGGCTTCCGGCAACGGAAGCCCCGTTTTGCGTCCGCCGCTCCCCTTCAGCACACCCCTCCGCCCAAGGATCCCGGGCCCCCCCCATCGTCAGCACGACACTAATCGAGTTGCGCCGCACGCTCCCTCCTCCCACACCCTCTCACCAGTCCAAATCCCGTGATTACCGCATTTCCAGCTTAACTTGACATCATCACCACTCATGGAATGTTGCGTCGCCGCCTGTACGGCATCACCACATACCACTATGAACCTCCCATCCGCCATCGCCTGTCTGCTCATTGCTGCCACCTCCGTCCAGTCAGCCTGCGCAGCACTCACCGTCACCTTCACTGGAAATCTCGGATCGTCGGTAACCGTCGCCGACAACGGCCCCTTCGACGAAGACCCTGCACCATGGCTCATCACCGTCGGTGGATTCGGCGGCACCCCTCTCGTGCTGGACGGATACACCTTCACCGATCACTTCTCCAATGGCGGCACCCTCGACACCATTCATTACTTCAACAGCGTCACCGGTTCCATCCGCGGCACCGGCACCGGTAAAGTCTCCGTCCTCACCAGCCTGTCCAGCCTGACCGCCCCTCCCGGCACCACAGCAACATCTGAGGCCTCCTCCACATTCCGTTTCGCCGGCCCAATGTTCACCAGAAACGCCGCCCTCGTCACCGCCCAAAGCTACCTCGACAGCGACCACCCCGCAATCTCCCCATCCGGCACCCTCCTCGGCTCGGCGGGCCCCCTCCAGATCGACGCCAACAACTCCACCCCAGCACCCAGCGCCGCCGAAATGGCGTTCGGTTGGTCCGGCCCGCTCGGCCTCGAATCCTTCTCTTTCAACATGCTCACCGAAGCCGACAACCTCGCCGCCGGCGTCGTCAATACCCTCAACATCGTGAGTTCCGGCCAGATCACCATCACCCCCGCCCCCGAACCCTCAGGGGTTCTCCTGCCAGTCGCCGCCTTCTCCGCCGCCATCACCCTCCGCCGCAGAAGACGCGCCTGACTCACTTCGCCCCGCCCTCATCCGACGCCCGGCTTCCCCCAATCTGCAGATCCAAATCCTCAATCCCATACTTCTTGCCCGTCTCGCGCAGCCTCGCCGCCGCCGCATTCCCAGTCACCAGTACCCGCTGCACCTTCGCAAGAAATTCCGGATCCTGCGCAGATTTGAGAATGAACGGCAGCATCTCGTCCGGCTTCGTCGGCACCTCCTTCAGCACCGACCCTGCATCCCCAAACGCCTCACCCAAATCCCCGAACGCCTCCCGCAACTCAGGCGGCAGCTTGTCCGTCCGAATCCCCTTCACCTTCTCCCCAAGCCCCTTCAGACTCCCCGCCAGCGCCAGCGGATTCCCTCCCGACCCCTTCGTCCGCTCCCGCAGCCAATCCCGCACCGCCAGCACCTCCGCCCGAAACTCCTCCACCGCCTCCTTCGACCGGTCAACCTCCACCACCGCCGCCGGCGGCACCGTCACCACCACCGATTCTTGCCGCCCGCACCCGCAGAGCCCGAGCACCACCGAAGAAAACAGGATCGAAATTCTCGCCATATCTCCACCCTGCCCCATCCCCTCACCCATTCAAGCCCTCGTATCAATTCCCCCCCCCCGCTGAATCCAACCCGGGCGCTCACCCATCAAGTCGTCCGCCAGCGAATTGTTCCCATGCCGCAACCGCTCCAGAACAGGAACGAAGAGGTCCGTCTCATTACCCCGCCCTGCGCCATCCACCTCCGACCCGCGTCCCAACGGGACACCAGATACCAAGCCCAGAGCACCGCTCTGGGCACCACCCCTCCCCACAAAAAGACCCTCCCCGGAAGCATCGCTCCCGGAGAGGGTCTCTCGTTATCTTCAGCCGCACGGCAATCTATGCCGCCAGCCAGCCACGGTCACTTCTGACCAGGGCGCCATTCTTCCTGCGCGAACTTGAAGGCCTCTTCCAGACCCACCATGTCCGTGCTCGGACGCAGCGCTTCAAACGCCGCCGTCTCACGCTTCAGTTGCTC
>JAIXPK010000239.1 GCA_027486335.1 Verrucomicrobiaceae bacterium
AGGATGGCGTCGTCGGCGGCGGTGGCGCGGGAGAAGGAGAGTTCGATGGAGCCGTCTGGGGAGGCGGAGAAGGTGATGGGGGACGGGTTGGGGGAGGCGGGGTTGGAGCCGAGGGCGTACTCCATGAAGTCGAAGAGCCCGTCGTTGTCGGAGTCGGCGGTGGGGTTGCCCGTGAATGGGATGGAGTCGGACGCGCCTGGGGAGCCGCCTTGGGAGGCGCTGGCGCGCCAGTTGGCGGGGAGGTTGTGGTCTGGGCGGGAGAGCGGGTTGAGGAGGACGAGACTGTGGCCGAGACCGTCAGCGGCGGTGGGCCATGGTGGGGAGTCGTCGTAGGTGAAGGACTGGATGGTGGTTCCGTCGGCGGCGGTGAGGGTGAGGGATTCGCCGCCGTTGCTGAGGCCGGAGGTGTTGAGGAAGACTCCTGTGGCGAGGGAGGTGGCGGCGGATGGGTAGCGGAAGAGGAAGGCGGCGCGGTCGCGGGTGGCGGTGATGCGCTGGCTAGGCGAGAGGACGACGCCTGAGGGGAAGTTGAAGTCGAGGCCGGTGGTGAAGCGGACCCCGTCGAGACTGACTGGGTTAGGGCCGGCGTTCATGAGTTCGATGAATTCGAACTGGTCGGGGTCGGTGAAGCCGTTGATGGCTTCGGTCGGGGAGAGGGATGGCGGGTTGTACATGATTTCCGAGACCACGAGATTGGCGGCGGTGGCGGGTTCGGTGAGGGAAGTGTTATTGATGGTGATGGTGGCTGTGCCGATGAGGTTGCCGTTGAAGTCGAGTGCCTGGAGCGTGAGCGGGCGTGAGCCTGGTGGGGCTGGGACGATGACGCGCCATGTGGAGTTGGCGGTCCATGTGACGGGGAGGAATTCGGTGCTGCCGGCGATCCGGATATTGCGGACATTGACCCATCCGCTGCCGTTGAGGGTGGCGGAGCTGGAGTTGACGGTGAGCGGGGAGGGTGTGGTGATAGCGAAGGTGACCTGAGCGATGGAGGAGCGGATCTGAGTCAGGACGCTGTTGGACCGTGAGGTGATGTAGGTGAGTTCTGCGGCCCAGTCCTGAGTGGGATCGATGGAGGCGAGATGGGATGTCCACTGAGCCATGTAGGCGTTTGTGAAGGTGGTGGTGGCGAGGTCGTGGAGGTGGCCGAGGTACTGGCGGCGGCGTGCGGGGGCTGAGGTCAGGGATCCGACCTGGCTGTTGGCGAAGATGCTGCGGTTGGCATCGAAGGCGAAGTCCATGTCGTGTGGGAAGAAGATGATGCGGCCGTCGGGTCTGGCGTAGTAGATGCCGTTGTGGGCGTCGCCGGCGGCGGCGTTGTCGCCAGCGCCGGTGCAGACGGCGTAGGCCATGCCGCGGAACCACGGGTCGAGATCGATGCGTGAGGGGAGTGCGTTTTCGAAGGCGGTGCCTGAGGTGGAGAAGAGCTTGCAGTAGTTGATGATGGGGGCGAAGTCGTCCTGCTCGCGGTTGATTTTGTTAAGGAAGTGCCAGCGGTAGCGTTCCTTGTCGTCGCCGAGATTGGAGACGGTGACGCCGGTGACGTTGTCAGGTTCCGGGAGTTTGGGGCCGGTGGGGGTGCCGGTGGAGGTAGTGGTGGGGTAGTAGACGAGTTCGTATTCGTAGAGTTTGCCGTCCGAGCCGTTCTCGAACTGGGAGTCGAGGAAGACATCCTCGTAGCGTGCCATCTGGAGGAGAGCGCCGCCGGTGAGGGCGGAGTTAGGGGCGAGGATTTTGATGAAGTCATTGTAGCGGCTGATGGGGCCGCCGGAGTTGGAGATGCCGATATCGAAGAGGAGTTCACGCTGGCCTGGGGACTGGCCTTCGGAGCGGTCGACGGCGACACCGGCGTGAGCGCCGCGGTAGAGGGAGTCGGAGGGGAAGTCGATGTTGTAGCCGACGCGGCCGGTCTGGTTGCGGCCGCGCTGACTGCTTTTGAGGCGGGCACCGGCGTTGTAGTAGATGTCGCCTTCGCGGTCGATGACGGTGGCCTCGATGCGGTCGTTGCTCATGACCTCTGTGGGGGTGTGCATGAGGGTGCGGTCGGCGTTGGTGGTGATGAGGCGGAAGTTGTGCCAGCCGTTGGTGGCGGCGGTGTTGTCATTGACCTTGCAGAGGGTTCGGGAGGCGGGGCCTGCGGCGGGCCAGAGGGCGACCGCGCCGAGGGAGTCGGTGCCGCGGAGGTAGTACTGGATGACTGCGCCGGCGGCCTGGCCGGGGATGACGCCTTCGTAGCGACCGGAGGCGTTGGCGGACATGGAAGTGGACTGGAAGGCGGCGTCGTTGACCGAGTAGAAGAGCGAGAGCGAGGCGATGTTGTCGGGGTCGGAGGCGAAGGCGGAGACGGTGATGGGTTGGGAGACGGGAGGGACGGCGGGGGCGTGTCTGAGGCCGGAGAAGGTGGGGCCGGCGTTGGGGACGGCGGTGGAGTTAGGAGCGGAGGGAGTGCCGCCGTTGGCTGGGCGGTCGATCTGGGTGACGCGGGCGAGACGATTGAAGTAGAGACGCGTGTGGAGCTGACTGTTGCCGGAGACCCAGCGAGCGCGGAAGGAGATTTCGTATTCCCGGCCGTTGACGACGCCGTTTCTGAGCGTGGTCTCGACCTGATTGTGCATGTGTTCGGTGGGGCCGGTGGCGACGAGGCGGAGGATTCTGTTGGTGGGGTTGCCTGGTTCCGGGATGATGCCACCGCGGCGGTGGTTGCCGCGGAGCCGCCATGCGGTGGTGGAGTCGAAGGAAGTGTCGTTGAGTTTCTGGAGGGCGGTGGTGGCGGGGAGTTCGATGACACTGACGTTATCGATCCAGATTTCGCCTGCTCCGAGCATGCCCATGTTGAATTCCAGCCATACGGCGTCGGGGCCATTGCTGGCGGCGGCGGTGGCACGGTAGGAGTAGGTTTTCCATGCGGTGCGGGAGGATTCGTTGCTGGCGGCCCATGCGCCTGGGGTAGCGTTGTCGGCGTCGAGGTCGGTTAGTTCGAGGGTGGTGCCGCCGCCGTCGGGGGATTCGGGCCAGAAGCCGCTGTCGAAGTAGCGGACCTCGTCGACTGGGTTGCGGCGGGCGTCGCGGAGTTCGAGGCGGTCGGAGGTAGCGGAGAGAGAGCCTGAAAAGACGCCGAGGATGCGGGCGCCTGGGTAGGCGGTGGCGAAGGCGGTGGGGTTCTGGACGATGCAGGCGTGTTCGCCTGGGGCGAGGGAAGTGCCGGGGGGGAAGGAGAAGTCGATGCCGCTGCCGAAGTCCCAGCCGGAGACGTCGACTGGGGCGGCGGAGCGGTTAGCGATTTCGACCCATTTGTTATCCGAGCTGCGGAGCGGCTGGCCGGGGACGGCTGGGGTGAGGAGCGTGCGGAGGGCGAGTTTGAGACTGAAGACGACATCGTTGCTGTCGATGGCGTTCTGGTGGACCTCGACGGAGATTCGGTTGGTGCCTGGGACGAGAGAGGAGGTGGGGATGAGGACGGTGACGAGGGCGGCGTCGGCGACACCGGGGACGGCTAGGGTTTCCGGGCCGATGGGGCCGGCGGGCATGGTGAAGCGAGAGCCGAGTTCTGCGCCGTTGAGGTAGAAGACCGCGCCGTCGTCGACGAGGTGGGTGAGTTCGATGGATTCTGCGGCGGCGATCTGGGCGGCGGTGACGGAGAATTCGCGTTCGAAGTAGTAGGTGATGGTGGCGGGGTTGTAGGGGGTGAGGGAAGTGGCTAGGGGGACGGGGAGGATGGCGGTTTCGACGCCGAGCGGGGAGGGCGCGGATTTCCAATTGCCTTCGACCGGGTGGGGGATGGTGGCCCAGTCGGCTGGGAGACTGTCGTCGGCGGCGTTGTAGCGCCAGAGGGCTCCGTGGTCGATGACGGTGGTGGACTGGTAGGTGGCGGGGCGGTCGGCGACGGCTGGGAGGACGGGAGGGTTGTACTGGATTTCGCTGATGACGACGGCGTCGGTGAAGGAGAACGTGTTAGGAGATCCGGGGGTCGGGGCGGTGGGATAGAGCCATGCGTTGGCGCGTTCGGCGGAGCGGCCGCGGAGACGACCGGTTTGGGGACGCGTGTCGAGGAGCTGGGCGCGGGCTGGGGAGAAGAGGAAGAGTTTTTCGGATTCTGCGGGGCGGAAGCCGAGGGAATCGCCGGGGATGAGGAGGAGAGCGCCGGGTGCGAGGGAGGAGGCGGGGAGAGAGAACTGGCGGAGGGGGTCGTTGCCGGCGGTGATGATGATGCCTGTGGTGTCGATGGAGGAGGCGCCGGCGTTGATTAGTTCGATCCAGTAGTTAGGATCCGCGGCTCCTGGGATTTCGTTGAAGCGGAGGGCGGGTGGAGCGCCGGGGACTGGGGCGAAGTTTTCGATGTCGAGTTCCGCGCCGAAGACGACGTCGCTGTTGCCGGAGGCGAACTGGTGGACCTCGACGGAGAGACGGTTGGTGCCGGGGACGAGGGCGGCGGAGGGGACTGGGGTGCTGGCGGAGAGGGCTGGGGCTTCGGCGTTGACGGTGGCCAGGGTGGCGGCGGTGATGGTGCCGGCCGGCATGTTGTGGCGGAAGATTTCTGTGCCGTTGAGGTAGAAGACGGCACCGTCGTCGATGGCGTGGCGGAGTTTGAGGGAACTGATGGCGGAGGCGAGCGGGGAGGCGAGGTCGAACTCTGTTTCGAAGTAGTAGGTGACGACGTAGGGGTTATTGAGGCCTGGGAAGGCGAGGTCGGTGCCGAAGGGGATGGTGTGGGCGCTGGTTTCGTAGGCGAGAGCGCCGGGGCCTGCTTTCCATGAGCCGCCGACTGGGTTTGGGGATTTGTGCCAATTCGGGCCGAGGTCGGCGCCGGATTCGTTGTAGCGCCAGACCTTGGCGACGGGGATGAGATTGGTGGTGACGACTGGTGGAGGGGTGGAGGCGTCTGGGAAGTTGGCGGTGCCGGGGGTGCCGCCTGGTTGGGCGGAAGTGGTCCAGTTGGCGTGCGGGGTGCTGGCGGTGTAGGGGGCGATTTTGGCGAGCGAGTAGCCTGAGCCGTCGGGGGCATCGGGCCATGGGTCGGAGTCGGCGAAGGTGAGTTCGTCCATCATGCGGTCGCTCTGATTGATGAGTCGGAGGGTTTCGCCGCCGTTGGAGAGAGAGCCGGTGAAGGGACCGAGCTGGCCTTGGCCGGGGGTTTTGGCGATGACGGCGTAGGCTCCGGGGTTGATGAAGGTGTTTGGGGGGAACGTGTAGCCGATGCCGTCGATGCGCCAGCCGGAGATATCGGCGCGGATGCCGAGCTGGTTGAAGACCTCGATCCATTCAGCGGCTTCGCCTGTGCCGGTGGGGTTGTAGTGGACCTCGTTGAAGACGACCACGGAATCCGGCGAGGCCACGGCGAGCTGGGGGATGAGGAGCGCGCAGGTGAGGCCGAGGGCGAGCGGCAGGAAAGATGGGGATTTCATGAGGGTGGGCGGTGAGGGGACGGTGGGAAAGAAGAATCCGCCGG
This sequence comes from Verrucomicrobiaceae bacterium, assembly GCA_027486335.1. Classification (GTDB taxonomy): domain Bacteria; phylum Verrucomicrobiota; class Verrucomicrobiia; order Verrucomicrobiales; family V1-33; genus V1-33. The sequence goes on from JAIXPK010000239.1 coordinate 5,444, forward strand.
AACGCCGGGACCGGCCTTATGAGGGCAGGTGCCGCATTCCGGCGGACTGGAGGTCAATCCGGGGGGAGAGAATTTTTTCAGGGAGGGGTCACATCGCGGACGCGGTAGAAGGCATTGGTACGGTTGGAGGCGACGGAGTCTTCATAGATGGTGAGGTTACCGGCTGAGGGGACGGCGTCGGAAAGTTCGACCCATGAGGCGAGATTGGTGGAGAAATCGACCGCGTAGATGCGGGAAGGACGGGACTTGATGGTGAGCGTGACCTTGGAACCGTCGGTGGCGCGGGAGATACTGGCGATTTCGAGGTCCGGGGGAGTGCCGGCGGCGCGGTTGGTGAGGCCGTACATGTGGAAGCTGCCGTTGGCGGAGGAGACTGGTGGGACGAGGACATCCATGATGAAGTCCGTGGATTGAGCGGTGTAGGTGCAGCTGAGGAAGTAGGCGGCTTCGCCCTTGGTGGCGTCGTTGAGGACGATGTTGGGGCGGTCTTCGAGGAGGAAGAAGTCGCGGGATTCCGAGCCGTTGATGAAGGTGAGGGCGGCTGGGCGGACGGTGGTGTTGGACCACTTGCGCACGTAGAGGCGGAATTCGTAGGTGAGGCCGGGTTCGAGGCCTGAGAGAGTGAAGCGCTGACGGTTGCCTGCGGCTGCACCTGCGCCGGAGAAGGTGAAGGTGCCGAAGAGTTGCTGGGCACCGGGTTCGGTGACGGAGGAGATCCATTCGCCATTGTTGATGGCCGGGCCGATGAAGTTTTTGCCGCCGGTGAAGCCGTCCCATGCGAAGTTGGGGGGAGTGGAGACCGTGTCGAGGACATCGAGGTCGACCCCGTTGATGCTGGCGGCGCTGCCGCCGCTGATTTTGTGGGTGTAGGTGAAGTCTGGGCTGATGCCTGTGCTGGCGTCATCGGTGACGATGCCGAGGGCGAAGCCGGGAGGGAGGGTGGTGGGGAGGATGCTGGCGTTGAGCGGGTTGCCGCCGTTGCGGGCTTCGAAGCCGTCGGGGTACTGATCGCCGTCGGAGTCGTAGCGGAGCGGGTTGGAGCCGGTGTCGGAGGCGCTGACGAACGTGCCGGTATTAGTTTCGTCCTTGTCGTTGAGGCTGTCGCCGTCGGAGTCGGCGAGGGTGGGATTGGTTTCGAGGCGCGGGGCGGTGGGGGTGATTTCGGCACCGTCTTCGAGGCCATCGCCGTCGGAGTCGGCGGCTTTGGGATTGAGGTTAGGGAAGCGGGAAGTCCCGATGGCGTATTCCTGAGCGTCGGAGAGCGAGTCGGCGTCGAAGTTGCCTGAGCCTGGGCCAGGGCCTGGGCCGTTGGAGAGGGCGGTGAGGTCGGTGAGATTGCCGGCTTTGGCGGATTCCCATGTGTCGCCGAGGTTATCGCTATCGGTGTCGCTGATGAGGGTGAGGGAGTAGGAACGTTCCGAGAAAGTGCCGGACGTGTTACTGGTGCCGCGGATTCTGATGGAGTACGTGGAGTTGTCCGGGACGTTGAGGAAATCGAGGGCACCGGAGGGTTCGAGGCGGTTGCCGTTGATTTTGAAGAGGGCGTTGTCTGTGTCGCCGTTGCCTGGGACGAGGGTGAAGGTGCCTTCTTCCGGGGTGCCGTCGGTGGAGCCTGAGAGGGTGGCGACGAGGCCGGAGGAGCCGACGGAGGAGAAGAAGCGGGTGGAGCTGATGGCTGGGCTGAAGCGCGGGAGGAGGCCTTTGATGGTGAAGTTGTCGATGAGGGTATTGAGGCCGTTGGTGGTGGGGACGTTGGTACCGAACTCGATGAAGAGCTGGTTGTTATTGTTGTCCCATGTGAAGTTGCGGTTGGTGACGACGGCGGCTCCGTCGATGGAGGCGTTGGCGGTGACGGTGGTGCCGTTGGCGAAGGAGTTGAAGGCGTAGGAGATGGAGACGCGGCGTTTGGCGGCGGTGACTGGAACGGTGGCGCCGGTGACTGCGGAGCCGTTGTCGAAGATCTGGGAGCCGCCGCTGTGGCGGAGGAGGATGCCGAGGTCGGTCTGGGCGTGATTGACGCGGGTGGCGGGTTCCGAGCCGACCTGGGCGACGGTGCCGATGCCGACGGAGACCTCGACCCAGTTGGCGTCGGTGGCGTTGATGGGGGTCCAGTCGAATTCGAGTTTGAATCCGCCTTCGGAGAGGATGGTGGCACCGGCATCGCCGGAGGCGAAGTCCCACCAGTTGGCGAGGTTGGCGGCGTCGTGGAAGCGGATGCGGCCTTCGGAGGCGGCGCGGAGGAGTCGGAGTTGGTTGCCGGAGATGGCGTGCTGGATGAGGGAGGAGCGGAGCTGGACGGAGGGGCCGAGGAGGCCGGAGCGGCGGAGGGTTTGGTCTGAGCCGTCGAAGTTGGTGGTGTCCGGAGCGTTGAAGTTGTCCGAGAGGATTTCGGTGGCGTGGAGTGCGAGAGGTGAGAGCGCGAGGAGGAGGGCGGGGATGAGCCGTTTCATGGTCAGACAGGGGAGGGGGGATTGTGCGAAACCGACTGGATTGCATCAAATTCGGCACAATTCGTCAATTCAAGTTCCATTAATCTGAATCCTTTCTGTGCTTTCCGGTGGTGAAGCGGAGCTGGTGGAGCCAAGGGGGGGCATGGAGGGGCTGGCCTGACAAAAGGGTGCTTGCGGGATGGCGGGAGGTGCCTCAATCTGGAAGGAAATTCGACAGAAACCGACGCCATGTTTTTCTGGGTTTACGACATACCGACGCTGACGCTTGCCATTCTACTCGCGATCCTGTTTGTGGGGGTGACGTGGACTGGGATCATTTTCATCAGTCCGATTCTGCGGGTGTGGTTGAAGAGCCAGGAGGGGATCAATGATCTGGCGGGGTATGCGCTGGGGGCGTTCGGGGTATTTTACGGGTTGCTGCTGGGGTTGCTGGCGGTGTCGACGTATCAGAATGCGGCGGATCTGGAGGGGATTGTGGCGAGTGAGTCTGCGGGGCTGGCGGCGTTGTGGCGGGATTGCGACAATTATCCTGAGCCGGCGCGGACGGCGCTGCATGACAAGCTGCGGGTGTACACGGCGAACATTGTGGATGGGGAGTGGCCGGCGCAGCGGAAGGGGTTGATGGATCCGACTGGGGTGAAACTGGCGACGGATTTCCAGAAGACGCTGAGTCGGTTCAAGCCTGCGGATGCGAGTGAGGAGATCCTGCATGCGGAGACGACGGCTGCGTACGGGCGGATGGTGGAGCACCGGAGCAAGCGGATTCAGAATACGAATGCCGGGATTCCGACGGTGATGTGGTGGGTGGTGGCGACGGGCGCGTTGGTGAACTCGATCCTGATCTTGTTTTTCCGGATGCGGTTTGACGTGCATCTGGTGATTGGGGGTTTGCTGTCGTTTGGGGTGGGGATGCTGATTTTTCTGATTGTGGCGATGGATTATCCGTTCCGTGGGGAGGTGAGCATTGGGCCGGAGCGGGTGAAGCTGGTGTATGATGCGCTGATGAAGCCTGCGGCGGCGGTGGTGCCGTGAGCCAATTCAGCGCGTGGCGGGAGTGGGTGGAAGAGCGTCGGAGAGTTTGGGGACGACGCGGACGCCTTTGGCTTTGAGGTCGGCGATGGCTTGGGTGGTGGAGGCCGGGGCGACGCCGCGGGAGAGGTCGGTGATCATGGTGACGTGGAAGCCGGCGGCGGCGGCGTCGAGGGCGGTGGCGCGGACGCAGTAGTCGGTGGCGACTCCGTAGACGATGACGTGGGAGATGTCGGCTTTGCGGAGGAGGGATTCCATGCGTGTGGAGGAGCCGCCGTCGTCTTTGAAGCCGGAGTAGGAGTCGTAGCGTTTGTCTTTGCCCTTCTGGACGACTGCGGAGAAGAGGTTGCGGTCGAGGAGGAGGTTAGCGCCTTGGGATTTGCGGATGCAGTGGGGAGGCCAGAGGACCTGGGTGCGACCGTTGAGGGAGATGGATTCGAAGGGTTTGCGGCCTGGGTGATTGGAGAAGAAGGAGATGTGGTTGGCTGGGTGCCAGTCCTGGGTGGCGAAGATGGGGAGGCCTGCGGCTTTGAGGGAGGTGGTGGCGGCGGCGACGGCGGCGAGGTAGGTGGAGTCGGTGCCGGGGACGGCGAGGGAGCCTTTGTGGGCTTCGGTGAAGTCGCCCTGGATGTCGACGACGATGACGGCGGTTTTACCGGGTTGGGGAGGGATGGGGGTGGCGGGAGGCGCGGCGGTTGTGGAGATCGGGAGGAGGGCGAGGAGAGAGAGGAGGGAGCGGCGAGAGGTCATGGGGGGAGAGTATAACAAATGAGAGGGAGGTGCAATGTCCGTTGGTGCGTGGGGGAAAGAGGTGGCGAGGGTGGTGGGGTGGTGGAGAGGGAGGGGATGAAGCGATGGATTTTTCTGATGCTGCTGATGGGGGTGGTGCGGGTGGCGGGGATGCCGCCGAATGTGTTGTTTCTAGTGGCGGATGATTTGAATGACTGGGTGGGGGTGCTGGGTGGGCATCGGCAGGTGAAGACCCCGCATCTGGATGGATTGGGTGCGCGAGGGGTGGTGTTTACGAATGCGCATTGTCAGGCTCCGTTGTGCAATCCGTCGCGGACGAGTGTGCTGCTGGGGTTGAGGCCGTCGCGGACGGGAATTCACGGGTTGGCGCCGGGGGTGAGGAAAGTGGCGGCGTGGCGGGATCGGGTGAGTTTGCCGCAGGCGTTTCGGCGGGCTGGGTATGCGACGTACAGTTGCGGGAAAGTGTGGCATGACGGGGCGCTGGGTGCGGAGGAGATGGCGGCGGAGTTTGAGCGGACGGGGCCTGCGCCGGGGATGCCGAGGCCTGGGAGGCGGTTATCGGGGTATCCGTCGAATCTGGCGGCGATGGATTGGGGAGTGTATCCGGCGAGTGACGATGAGAATGCGGATGGGAAGATCGCGGCGGCGGCGTGCGAGGCGTTGCGGACGGCGGATGCGGGGAGGCCGTTTTTTGTAGCGTGCGGGTTCCGGTTGCCGCATGTGCCGTGTTATGCGCCGCAGCGGTGGTTTGATCTGTATCCTGACGAAGGGTTGGTGATGCCGGAGGTTAGGGAGGATGATCGGGTGGACACGCCGGCGTTTTCGTGGCTGCTGCACTGGAAGCTGCCGGAGCCGCGACTGGTGTCATTGCGGCGGCATGGGGAGTGGCGGCCGCTGGTGCGGGCGTATCTGGCGTCGATTAGTGCGATGGATGCGATGGTGGGGAGGGTGCTGGCGGCGCTGGAGGCGACGGGTCGGGCGGGGAACACGGTGGTGGTGTTCTGGAGCGACCATGGGTGGCATCTGGGGGAGAAGGGGATTACGGGGAAGAATTCGCTATGGGAGCGATCGACGCGGGTGCCGCTGCTGGTGGCTGGGCCGGGGGTGGTGAGTGGGGGGCGGTGTCGGGAGGCGGTGGAACTGCTGGATCTGTTTCCGACCCTGACGGATTTGTGCGGGATCGGGGCGGTGGAGGGATTGGATGGGATGAGCCTGCGGGCGCAGTTGGAGGATCCGGGGGCGGCGCGGGAACGGCCGGCGGTGACGACGCACAATCAAGGGAATCACAGCGTGCGGGACCGGCGGTGGCGGTACATTCGTTATGCGGACGGGAGCGAGGAGCTGTACGACCTCGAGAAAGATCCTAACGAGTGGGAGAATCTGGCGGGGCGGGCGGAGTGTGAGGGGCGGAAGCGTGCGCTGGCGGAGTGGTTGCCGAAGGTGGATGTGCCGTGTGTGCCTGGGAGTGCGCACCGGATTCTGAGGCGGCCGGGCGGGGTGGGGTTATGGGAATGGGAGGGGAAGCCGGTGGATCCGGCGCAGGCGGTGCCGGGGATGGATGATTAGTCTGAATTAGAAAGAGCAGGAGGGCCGGTAGCGGGGAGGCTGTTCCTTGCGTGGGAAGGGACTATGGAAGCACGGTGGATGGTGCTTCGTTGAGGCAGCGACAAGGCCAGGACGGCCTTGCTTCGGCGGCATGCGCTGATTGCTGGGATTACGCAAACACTGCCAAGTCAGCGCTGGGCGGCGGCGGCGCGGATATTTGACAGGTTGGCGCGTGCGGAGGAGAAGATCTGATAGGCGATGAAGCCCATGATGATGCTGCCGCCGCCGTGGGTGAAGCGCCAGACGGCCCATGCCATCATGCCGGCCGCGGCGATCTGGGCGACGGTGAGGGTGATGGTGAGGGCCTTGAGAGGATTGAGTTTGAGGCGGAGGAGGCCGAAGAGGAGACGGCCGCCGTCCATGGGGAAGGCGGGGATGAGATTGAACCAGAGGAGACCGATGTTGATGTCGCGGAGGAACTCGAGGGCGAGTTTTGGGAAGACGAGGGATTCGCTGAAGGGGATGCCGGATTCGGAGAGGCCGCCGGAGGAGAGGGCGGCGCGGTGGATGAAGCCGAGGGCGGTATCGGAGGCGAACCAGATGAGGACATTGACGAGCGGGCCGGCGATGGTGATGAGGATGTCGCCTTTGACGGAGGGGGCGGGGCCTTCGAGGAGGGCGACGCCGCCGAGCATGCCGAGGGAGATTCTGCGGGTGCCGACGCCGAAGCGGCGGGC
>JAIXPK010000085.1 GCA_027486335.1 Verrucomicrobiaceae bacterium
GCGTCCACGCTGCCATCCCGCGAAAAGCGGAAAAATTTACGCGAGTAGCTCAATTGGTAGAGTAGCGGTCTCCAAAACCGTTGGTTGTGGGTTCGAGTCCCCCCTCGCGTGCCATTTTCGTTCTCCTTGCTGTTTCCCCGGTCCCCTTTCTGAACCATGTTCGGCTCCATCCGCAAATTCTTTTCCGACGTCGGCCTTGAGCTGAAGAAAACCTCGTGGCCATGGGACGCGCGGGAGAAGGGCTTCAAGAAGTTCAAGGAACTCACTGATTCCACTGTCGTTGTGATCGTGGCGGTTGTTCTCCTCGGCGCATGGGTTGCCTTCTGGGATTTCATCATGGCCTACGTCATGGGATTCTTCACCAAGGTCCTCTGAAGCACGAAACGGCCGAGCGCGTTGCGGCGCGGGTCACTCACACCACCTCTCCAATCCGACTTTCTTCAATTCCTCATGGGTGCCATTCCTGACGCAAAAGACCAGTGGTTCGTCGTGCACGTCCTGTCCGGTCAGGAACAGAAGGTCAAGGACAACTTGAGCCGTCGGATGATCACGGAGGAGATGACCGATTTGGTTTACGAGGTGCTGCTTCCGATGGAGCGGGTTTCGGAGGTCAAGAAGGACACGAAGGGGAAGGGGCGCCGCAGTGAGAGTCGCCGGAAGTTTTTCCCGGGTTACCTGTTGATCAACATGCACATGCTCAATGAGCAGGGTGGGATTGTGGACCGCAGTTGGTACTTCATCAAGGATACTCCAGGGGTGATCAATTTTGCCGGGACTCGCGACAAGCCGACTCCCATGCGGCCCAAGGAGGTCGAGCAGATGCTCAACCAGATCCGCGAGGCCACCGATCACGTGAAGCCGAAGATTTCCTTCGAGGTAGGGGATTCGGTCCGTGTCAATGACGGTCCGTTTGAAGCTCAGATCGGGCTGGTCGAGGAAATTGACCCGGAACGCGGCAAGCTGCGGGTGTCTGTCAGTATTTTCGGCAGAGCGACGCCTGTAGATCTCGAGTTCTGGCAGGTCGAGAAGGCGGAGGAGTCCTCCTGATCTAGTGAACCATTTTCGCGGCCGCCGCCCGCCGTCCGCGAGGGAACTTCCTAAGGGCAAACTTCCAGTCTGATCCATCAATGGCCAAAGAAATCGTCAAAGTCATCAAGCTCCAGATTCCCGCCGGGGCGGCGAATCCGGCGCCCCCTGTCGGTCCGGCACTCGGGCAAGCGGGTGTCAACATCATGCAGTTCTGCAAGGAGTTCAATGCGAACACCCAGAAGCAGGCTGGCGATGTCCTCCCGGTGGTCATCACCGTTTATAAGGACAAATCGTTCACCTTCATCACCAAGCAGCCGCCTGCCGGCAACCTGCTGAAGAAGGCTGCGAACATTGCCTCCGGATCCAAGGTACCGCACAAGGAAAAGGTTGCCAAGCTGACCAAGGCGCAAGTCATGGCGGTCGCGAAGCAGAAGATGCCTGACCTCAACGCCAACAGTGATGAGGCGGCTTTCCGAATCATCGCCGGTACTGCCCGCCAGATGGGCATCGATATAATCGAATAATCTCCCTTCCGGATGCTGTGGCGGACGAGTTGTCCGACGCTGCTCCGGGAACTGAACAACACCAACCGCAGGAGGAGACAGCAGAGAAATTTCCAGACTGGACAGCGTCTTTTCAGACGCCTGCACCGGACTATTGATTGCCCCGCTTCTCCGTCAACACTGCCACAAACCAATGCCCGCAACTAAACGCAGCAAACGCTACAAGGCCGCCGCCAAACTCGTGACGGAAGGCAAGACTCACCTCTTCGAGGAGGCCATGGAGGCGCTCAAGAAGTTCCCCGCCCCCAAGTTCGACCAATCGGTCACTATCTCGATGCACATGGGAGTCGATCCCCGGAAGGGCGATCAGATGATCCGTTCCACTTGCCCGCTGCCGCACGGTACGGGTAAGAAGGTGACGGTGTTGGTGTTTGCCAAGGGCAATGCCGCAGAAGCCGCCAAGGCGGCTGGTGCGGAGTTTGTGGGCTACGAAGACCTCATCAAGAAGGTCACGGAAGGCTTCCTCGACTTTGATGTCGCGATTGCCACGACCGAAGCGATGTCGGAAGTTCGGAAGCTCGGTCGTCAGCTCGGGCCTCGCGGTTTGATGCCGAACCCGAAGACGGGCACGGTGACCGATGATACTGCCGCTGCCGTGAAGGCGGTGAAGGCTGGTCGTGTTGACTTCAAGCTGGACAAGAATGGGAACATTTCCGTCCCCGTTGGCAAGGCGTCCTTCACCACCCAGCAGCTGGCCGAGAATGCCGAGGCTGTGATTGAGGCCGTCTATCGTGCCAAGCCGGCGACTGCGCGCGGCAAGTACATTGAAACCATCCACGTCACCGCGACGATGACGCCGTCGGTCAAGATCGACGCGGCGAAATACGCCCGCAACTGATCTCAGCCGCCAACTTCACCCTATTTTCAACGGATCATGAATCCTGACAAGAAACCCATCGTCGCCCAGCTGCTCCAGCGGCTTGAAACTGCGCCATTCCTCTTCCTCGTGGACTACACGGGGTTGACGATGAAGCAGTTCAACAACATCCGCAAGAACCTGCGCGAAGTGGATGCCACCTTCCACGTCTCCAAGAACAGCTACATCAAGGCTGCCGGTGACGCCAAGAATTACCCTGTCGAACTCCAGAAGGATCTCGTCGGCCAGACTGCCATTGTCTTCGGACAGAAGGACGTCTGTGCTGCGGCGAAGGTCATCGCTGGTGCGCACAAGGAGTTCCAGCGCCCCGTGATCAAGAGCGGTGTGCTTGACGGCTCGTTCCTCACTGCGGACGAAGTCAAGGGGCTTGCCGAAGTCGGCAGCCGTGAAAACCTCCTCGCCAAGCTCCTCGGTGTCCTCAACGCTCCTGCGGCTTCCATTGCCCGTGCGATCGCCGCGAAGATCGAGAAGGACGGTGGTGGCCCGCCGGCCGCCGAAGAAGCTCCGGCGGAAACCGCCGCGTAACCCATTTCCGGACGTTTTCGCCCGGACTTCCAAACCCAGAACTAACAGACAGAAAAACCAACCCAGTTCCTCACCGGTGCAGCGGCCGCCGCACTCAATCACTCCGGGGCTCCGGAGAACGGTGATACTGACCCAAACCTATGGCAGACATCAATAAACTCGTCGATGACCTCTCCGGACTCACTATCCTTGAGGCTTCCGAACTCGTGAAGACCCTTGAAGAAAAGTGGGGCGTCAGCGCCGCAGCGACAGCCGCTCCGGCCGGTGGCGGTCCTGCTGCTCCCGTTGAAGAGAAGACGGAATTCGACGTGATTCTCGTTGACAGCGGCGGCAATAAGATTGCCGTCATTAAGGAAGTCCGTGGTGCGGTGGCCGGTCTCGGTCTCGCTGAAGCCAAGGCTCTTGTTGAAGGCGCGCCGAAGGCCATTAAGTCGGGCATTCCGAAGGCCGAAGCCGAGGAAATCAAGAAGAAGCTTGAAGCCGCCGGTGCCAAGGTCGAGATCAAGTAATGATTTGACCCGATTCACACACCAGTTATCCAACCCGTTTCCGCGCTTCCCGGGTTTCCGGGAAGCGCGGGCCGGGCGTTTTCCGTTTTTTGTTTCCTGACTCCTCTTTGAGGAGTTTGGGAGCCAGAGACGGGAATCAGCCACCTCCATAGGTCCGGAAGTCCCGGCCGCCCGATTGACCATACCCTTCGTGATTGAAGAAGGGGCCCTGTTCCCGCCGTGAGTTGTCCTGATTCAGGCCAGCCTTTCCGATCCCATCCCACACTTTCCACCGCACCCCGCCCATGTCAGACCGCCTCCATTTCGGCAAGCTTACGGAAGTCATTGATCCTCCCAACCTCATCGAGGTTCAACTCAACAGCTACAAAGAGTTTCTACAGAAGGAACTGGCGGCGTCTCGACGCATCGTCGTTGGTCTGCAGAGTGTCTTCAAAGAGGTCTTCCCGATTGAGAGTTACGACAACAAGACTGTCCTTGACTTTGCGCACTATGAAGTGGGAGAACCGAAGCTGACTGCCCACCAGGCGCAGCGGGACGGGGAGACGTTTTCTGCGCCGCTCTACGTGACCTTCACCTTGAAGGACGAGACGGGGACCAAGGAGGAACGGGTTTACATGGGTGAATTGCCCCTGATGACGGAGCGCGGCACGTTCGTCATCAATGGAGCGGAGCGGGTGGTGGTTTCCCAGTTGCACCGTTCGCCGGGTGTCTGTTTTGAGAAGAACCTTCACCTGAACGGGAAGGAATTGTTTGGATTCCGGATCATCCCGGACCGTGGTTCATGGCTGGAAGTGCAGTTCGACACGAACGACCTTCTGTACGTGTATCTTGACCGGCGCCGCCGCCGCCGCAAGTTCCTTGCGACCACATTCCTCCGTGCGATCGGCTATGGGACGGACGAGCAGATCATCCGCGAGTTCTATCAGATTGAAGACCTCAAGCTGAAGATGTCTCTGGATGAGGCTGAACTCAGCAATCGCGTGCTCATCGCCGACGTCGTCGACGGCGAAACCATCATTGCGAAGTCGTTCGAGCCGCTGACTCCTGGGATGGTTCGTCAGTTGCTGGATCTCGGGCACAAGACGGTCAAGGTTATTTCGGTTTCCGCGGATGACCTTCTCCTGAAGTCCCTCAAGAAGGATCCGGCGCGCGATGAAGATGAAGCGCTCAAGGACATCTACCGCCGCCTCCGCCCTGGGGATCCTCCCACGGTGCCGAACGCCCGCGCTCTGCTGAAGCGTCTCTTCTTCGACCCGAAGAAGTATGACCTCACCCGCGTCGGCCGATACAAGATCAACCAGAAACTCGGTCTGAAGCAGTCTGACGACACGAGGATTCTCGTGGCACAGGACTTCATTGCCGCGATCCGCTACCTGCTCAAGCTGCGCAGCGGTGAGGGGATCCTGGATGACATTGACCACTTGGGCAGCCGCCGTGTTCGGGCTGTGGGCGAATTGCTGGCCAACCAGTGCCGGGTGGGCCTTTCCCGGACGGAACGTCTCGTGAAGGAGCGCATGACGCTCTTTGATGTCAATATGGAGGGCATGACGCCGGCCAAGCTGATCAATCCGAAGGCGCTCTCGGCGGTGGTGCGGGACTTCTTCGGCCGCAGCCAGCTCAGTCAGTTCATGGACCAGACGAATCCGCTGGCGGAACTGACCCACAAGCGTCGTCTTTCCGCGCTTGGGCCTGGTGGTCTGAATCGTGACCGCGCCGGCTTCGAAGTCCGGGACGTTCACCAGTCCCACTACGGGCGGATCTGTCCGATTGAGACGCCGGAAGGTCCGAACATCGGTCTGATCAACTCGATGTCGACGTTCGCCCGGATCAACGAGTTCGGCTTCATCGAGACGCCCTACCGCAAGATCGTGAATGGAGTGGTGCACGACAAGATCGAGTATCTCACGGCGGACCAGGAAGAGGCACACATGATTGCGCAGGCCAACAATCCGACGCTGGATGACGGCCACTTTGTGAACAAGCGGATCACGGTTCGTTTCCGCGGCGACTTCCTCGAAGTCGATCCGACCGAGGCGACGTACATGGACGTTAGTCCGAAGCAGCTCGTGTCGATTGCGGCCGGTCTGATTCCGTTCCTTGAGCATGACGATGCCAACCGGGCGCTGATGGGTTCTAACATGCAGCGCCAGGGCGTGCCATTGCTGGTTCCGGAGGCTCCGATTGTGGGCACCGGGATGGAAGGCAAGGCGGCGCGGGATTCCAAGGCGGTCCTCGTCGCTGACAAGGACTGCAAGGGAGTCGTCGCTGCAGCCAGTGCCGAGGTCATCATTGTGACCAAGGACGGGAAGCTGCCCTGCACGGAGGCGGAGTTCCTCGCGGATCCGTTCTGTGTGAAGCACAACCCTGACAAAGGAATCTGGGTGATGCCGCTGCGCAAGTTCATGCGTTCCAACGCCGGGACCTGCATCAATCAGCGGCCGATCATCCGGAAGGGTGAGAAGGTGAAGCCCGGAGACGTGCTCGCTGACGGTCCCTGCACGCAGGGCGGAGAACTCGCCCTCGGCCGGAACGTGCTCGTGGCGTTCATGCCATGGAACGGCTATAACTTCGAGGACGCCATCACCATTTCCCAGAGGGTGGTGAAGGAGGATATCTACACGTCGATCCACATTGAGGAATTCGAAGTCAGCGCCCGCGACACCAAGCTCGGCCCCGAGGAAATCACCCGGGACATTCCGAACGTTGGTGAAGAGGCGCTCAAGAACCTTGGTCAGGACGGGGTGGTGCGTATCGGTGCTGAGGTGAAGCCTGGCGACATTCTCGTCGGCAAGATCACGCCGAAGTCGGAAACCGAACTGGCCCCTGAAGAGCGCCTGCTCCGTGCCATCTTCGGTGAGAAGGCCGCTGACGTTAAGGATACGTCGCTGCGCGTTCCGTCGGGTTGCACGGGTATCGTCATGGATGTCCGCGTTTCCTCACGGAATCAGAATGCTCGAGAGAAGCTCTCTGCTGCCGACAGCAAGAAGCAGCTCAAGCAGATTGAAGAGGAGTTCAAAGCCAAGCACCTTGAACTGGTCAACCAGCTAACGGACCGCCTTGCGGACATTCTCCTCAACGAGAAGAGCCCGCTGGACGTCGTCAACGCTCAGACTGGAGAAATCCTGATCCCGGCGAACAAGAAGATCACCAAGGCGCTCCTGGCCAAGGTGGCTGAGGCTCACGACCATATCGACATGGACGCGAGCCCGATCCGGAACAAGATCTTCGACATCATCGCCGGCCTTGAACAGAAGTTCGCTGAGCTTGAAGAAGAGCGCGAAGCGGCCCTCGATAAGGTCGAAACCGGTGATGAACCGGACAGCGGCATCGTGAAGCAGGTGAAGGTCTACATTGCGTCGAAGCGGAAACTCTCCGTGGGTGACAAGATGGCTGGCCGCCACGGAAACAAGGGGGTCGTCGCCAAGATCGTTCCTGAAGAGGACATGCCGTTCCTCGAAGACGGACGTCCGGTGGACATCGTTCTGAATCCGCTCGGCGTGCCTTCCCGGATGAACGTCGGTCAGGTTCTTGAGACGCACCTTGGGGTCGCGGCGCGGGCGCTTGGGATGACTATCGCGACGCCGGTTTTCGACGGGATTCCCGAAGAAAAGATCATGGGGTATCTCAAGGAAGCCCGCGACACCACCGAGCACACCTGGATTGGCCTCAACGGCAAGTCCCGTCTCTTCGACGGACGCACCGGTGATCCATTCCACCAGGAAGTCGTTGTCGGGGTGATCTACATGATGAAGCTGGGCCACCTTGTCGCTGACAAGATCCACGCCCGGGCGGTTGGTCCGTACAGCCTCGTCACCCAGCAGCCGCTGGGGGGTAAGGCGCAGTATGGCGGCCAGCGCTTCGGTGAAATGGAAGTCTGGGCCCTTGAGGCCTACGGTGCCGCCTACACGCTGCAGGAACTCCTCACGGTCAAATCGGACGACGTCCAGGGCCGTACGAGGATCTACGAAGCGATCGTCAAGGGGGACAACACGCTCGAGGCCGGCACGCCGGAATCGTTCAACGTCCTCATCAAGGAAATGCAGTCGCTGGGCCTCGACGTCAAAGTCGGGAACTCCAAGGCCGGTCCGGACGGGCAGGGGCTTGGCATCCTGAGCGCCTGACGGTTATTCCGCGGGCCGGTGTGCGTTGCACCGGCCCGCAACTCCTCACCTTTTCACTTCACTAACTTTACTTTTTCCCATTCATGAGCGTCGAAACCCAGCTTCGAGAACTCTTTGGCGGAGACACCCGCCCACAGGGATTTGACCACGTTGCGATCACGGTCGCCGCTCCGGACACGATCCGGAGCTGGAGCCGCGGCGAGGTCAAGAACCCGGAAACCATCAACTACCGCACATTCAAGCCCGAGAAGGGCGGCCTGTTCTGCGAGCGGATCTTCGGACCGACGCGCGACTGGGAATGTTCCTGCGGCAAGTACAAGCGCATCAAGCACAAGGGCGTGGTCTGCGACCGCTGCGGTGTTGAAGTGACGCTGAGCCGCGTCCGCCGCGAGCGGATGGGCCACATTGAACTGGCTGTGCCGGTGAGCCACATCTGGTTCTACAAGTGCATGCCGAGCCGCCTCGGTCTGATGCTGGACATGACGGCGCGCCAGCTGGAACGGGTGATCTATTATGAGGATTACATCGTCATCGACCCGCTGAACACGCCGTTCACGCGCGGGCAGTTGCTGACTGAGGTTGAGTTCCGGGAAGCCGAGGAACAGTATGGTGAAGACAGCTTCCGCTACGGGATGGGTGCTGCGGCGGTCCAGGACCTGCTCGCCGGTGTCAATCTTCCGGAGCTGGTGATCGAGCTTCAGGACGCGATGACGAAGACGCGTTCGAAGCAGACGCGCAAGAAGCTGGCGAAGCGGCTGAAGCTCGCGCAGGGTTTCCATTCATCGCGGTCCCGTCCGGAATGGATGGTGCTGGATGTGCTCCCGGTGATTCCTCCGGACCTTCGTCCGCTGGTGCCGCTCGAGGGTGGTCGCTTCGCGACGTCTGACCTCAACGACCTCTACCGCCGCGTCATCAACCGGAACAACCGGCTCAAGAACCTGCTCCAGCTCAAGACCCCGGACGTCATCATCCGGAATGAGAAGCGGATGCTTCAGGAAGCGGTGGATGCACTCTTCGACAACGGCCGTCACGGTCGTGCCGTCACCGGAGCCGGCAACCGTCCGCTGAAGTCGCTGTCCGACATGCTCAAGGGCAAGGGTGGGCGTTTCCGTCAGAACCTTCTCGGCAAGCGGGTCGACTACTCTGGCCGTTCCGTTATCGTCATCGGGCCTGAACTGAAGCTGAATCAGTGCGGTCTTCCGAAGAAGATGGCGCTCGTGTTGTTCGAGCCATTCATCATCCGCCGCCTCAAGGAACTCGGTTATGTGCACACGGTGCGCAGCGCCAAGAAGATGATTGAGCGCCGGACTCCGGAGGTGTGGGACATTCTTGAAGAAGTCACGAAGGGTCACCCGGTGCTGCTCAACCGCGCTCCGACGCTGCACCGCCTCTCGATTCAGGCCTTCGAGCCAGTTCTTATTGAAGGGGAAGCCATCCGGATCCACCCGCTCGTGTGTACTGCTTACAACGCGGACTTCGACGGTGACCAGATGGCCGTGCACGTCCCGCTGTCGGTGGAAGCCCAGATGGAGGCTCGCCTCCTGATGCTGGCGACCAACAACATCTTCTCGCCATCCAGCGGGAAGCCGGTGACGACGCCTTCGCAGGACATTACCCTCGGGTCGTACTTCCTCACACACACCCGGACCAGTCAGGTCAAGATCAAGGACGAGAATCGCCGTCCGCTCTTCTCCGATCAGGCGGAAGTTGAAATGGCGCTCGCCGAAAACGGGATCGAACTCCATCAGCCGATTCTGTTCCGCAATCCTGACAAGGGACTCAAGACGGTGTTCGGCGACGAAACCAAGGGCCTCATCGAAACGACTGCGGGCCGCGTCCGCTTCAACGAGATCTGGCCTGTCGCGCTCGGCTTCATCAACAAGAACGTCGGCAAGAAGCAGCTTTCGGACATCATCTGGCGCTGCTGGCAGACGTCCGGCCACGAAGAAACGGTGCGCGCGCTCGACCGGCTCAAGGAACTCGGATTCAAGGCAGCCACGCAGTCCGGATGTTCGATTGGTATCACTGACATGGTGATTCCGGCCGAGAAGAAGGAAGAGCTGGAGAAGGCCTACGTGCGCCTCGAGGAAATCGACAAGCAGCACCGCCGCGGGATCATCACCGACCGCGAACGCTACAACATGATCATCGACTTGTGGACGCAGGCCGGTGACCACATTCAGCAGACGCTCTTCCGCCAGCTCGAGCACAACGAAGGCAAGAAGTTCGCGAATCCGCTGTTCATGATGGTCGACTCCGGTGCGCGGGGTAACAAGCAGCAGATCAAGCAGCTTGGCGGGATGCGCGGTCTGATGGCCAAGCCTTCCGGCGAGATCATCGAACGCCCGATCACCTCGAACTTCCGCGAAGGCCTGACGGTGCTGGAGTACTTCATTTCCACGCACGGTGCGCGGAAGGGTCTCTCCGACACGGCGCTCAAGACGGCGGACTCCGGCTACATGACGCGGAAACTCGTCGACGTGGCGCAGGACGTGATCGTCTTCGAAGAAACCTGCGGAACCACTAACGGCATTCTCGTCCGTTCCCTTTATGAAGGGGATGAAGAAGTCGTGGACCTCAAGCAGCGGATCTACGGCCGCGCCTCGTGCGAGACCGTGAAGGATCCGGTGACTGGCGAGACCATCGTCCGGACGAACGACGTCATCACCGAGAAGCAGGCGGAGTCGCTCACCCGCATCGGGGTTGAGCAGCTCAAGATTCGCTCGGTGCTCACTTGTGAAAGCAAGCGTGGTTGCTGCGCCCTCTGCTATGGTCTGCACCTCGGCACGGGCCACCCTGTCAAGGTTGGTGAAGCGGTCGGCATCGTCGCCGCTCAGTCGATCGGTGAGCCGGGAACGCAGCTGACCATGCGTACGTTCCACATCGGTGGTGTTGCTGGTGGTTCGTTCAAGCAGCCGATCATCAAGGTCAAGCACTCCGGGATTGTCCGCTACAACGATATCCGGGCCGTCAAGGCGCCGGACGGTAACTTCATCGTGCTCACCAAGAACGGTACGGTTTCGGTCGTCGACAGCGAGGGCCTCGAACTGGAAAGCCACAAGCTGGTAATCGGTTCGGTCATCTACAAGGGTGAGAACGAGTCGATCAAGAAGGGCGAAACGCTCGTCACATGGGAACAGCACGCCGTTCCGGTCATCACGGAGCGCGAGGGTATCATTGACTTCCGCGACATGATCCCCGGGATCACGCTCGGCAAGTCCGGCGAGAAGGGCTCCGATCAGATGATCGTCCTTGAGCACAAGGAAGACCTGCACCCGCAGATCGTCGTTCTCGCACCGAAGTCCAAGGAAGTGCTGGCGAGTTACTCGATTCCTGCCGGCGCGTTCCTTTCGGTCAAGAAGGGCGAGCACGTCGATGCGGGGGTTACCCTGGCCAAGACGCCCCGGAAGGTTAGCAAGGCGAAGGACATTACCGGTGGTCTTCCCCGAGTTGCGGAACTGTTCGAGGCCCGGAAGCCGAAGGATCACGCCGAGATCGCGAAGATCGACGGTGCGGTTTCCATCGGTGGAATGGTCCGCGGCAAGCGCAAGGTCATCGTCCGCGACGACGAGTCCGGTGAGGAAGAAGAACACCTCGTCCCGCGCGGTAAGCACATCATCGTATTCGATGGTGACCGCGTGAAGAAGGGGGATCAGCTGACCGAAGGGCCGGTGGTACCGCATGAAATCCTCGAGATCCTCGGGCCTCATGAACTCCAGGAGCACCTCGTCAACGAGGTTCAGGAGGTCTATCGCCTCCAAGGGGTGGAGATCAACGACAAGCACATCGAGATCATCATCCGCCAGATGCTGCGCAAGGTGAAGATTACCGATCCGGGCGACACTGAGTTCCTCTGGGGCGATCAGATCGAGCGCATCGAGTTCGAGGAAGCCAACCGCGTCATCGTGGAGCAGGGCGGTAAGCCGGCGGAAGCCGAGCCGGTTCTGCTCGGGATCACCAAGGCGAGCCTTGAAACTGATTCGTTCATCTCGGCCGCGTCCTTCCAGGACACGACCCGCGTCCTCACCGACGCCGCCACGCTCGGCAAGTTCGACTGGCTGCGCGGGTTCAAGGAAAACGTCATCATGGGCCACCTCATCCCTGCTGGTACCGGCTTCCTCCGGAACCGCGAGATGAAGGTCCACGAGGAAATCGACCTTCGGAAATCGGACGGCCTCGACTCTATCGAGGACGAAGCTGATTCCCTCCTCGACGCGATCTGAGCGGAGAGTCGGAATTGATTCCAGCATGGGCCGCGCTCCGGAAACGGAGCGCGGCCTTCTGCTTGGCGGGGGAGCCGTTAAAAATGTAACGAATTGAACTTGCAGGTGGCGGTTTGTCCGTTAAATAAGCAACGCTAAATCCTTAACCGACACGAATGCCATGACTGACAGTGCCCAACTGACGCGCCGCGAACGACAGATAATGGATGCGCTGTATGCGCGGGGGGAGGCGACGGTGAATCAGGTGGTGGAGGCGTTGCCGGATCCACCGACGCCGATGGCGGTGCGGCGGATGCTGCACATTCTGGAGGAGAAGGGGCA
>JAIXPK010000398.1 GCA_027486335.1 Verrucomicrobiaceae bacterium
CAGCCGTTTGCGCTGGAGGTGCCGGATGATGCGCCTGCGACGGGGGCTCCGGCGTGGATTTGGCTGCACGGGCGCGGCGACACGTCGACGGACCTGCATTTTCTGCATGAGCACATGCTGAAGCCCGGGCAGTTTCATCCGAAGGGGACGGTGATTGTGCATCCGTTCGGGCGGTTCTGCACGGGTTACAAGAATGCCGGGGAGCAGGATGTACTGGATGTGCGAGGGTTGCTGGTGAGGGAGAAGCGGATTGATCCGGAGCGGACGGCGCTGGCGGGATTTTCGATGGGCGGGGCCGGGGCGTGGTTGCTAGGGGCGCATTATACGGACCGCTGGGCGGTGGTGCATACGGGGGCGGGGTTTGTGGATGTGAGGCGCTACCGGAATCTGAATGACGGGGAGGTGGCGAAGCTGCCGCCGTGGGAAGTGGCGTTGTGGGGGCAGAATGATGTGCCGGTGGCGGTGCGGAATCTGCTGAATGTGCCGGTGATTTCGTACAGCGGGGAGAAGGACAAGCAGCGGGCGTCGGCGGAGATCATGGCGGAGGAGTTTCAGAAGCAGGGAGCGGCGCTAACGCATTTGATCGGGCCGGGGGTGGAGCACAAGTATGAGACGGCGGTCCGAGGCGAGGTGGAGAAGCTGGTGCAGGAATCGCTGCTGCGGGAGCGGGCGACCCCGTATCCGCTGAGGCTGTCGTGGCAGGGGAGGACGCTGGATTATCCGCGGCTGCACTGGCTGCATGTGACTGGACTGGGGGAGCACTGGCAGGAGGCGCGGGTGGATGCGAAGATGGATGCGGTGATTCCGTCGGCGTCGGCGGTGACGATTACGACGGCGAATGTGACGTCGCTGCGGCTGGAGTCGCAGCGCGGGGAGAATTTCGGCGGGAAGCTCGCGGTGACGATTGACGGGCAGCAGTTGGATGGCGGCGGGAGCGGGAAGGCGGTGTTGCTAGTAAGGCGCGAGGGAATGTGGCGGATCGGGCCGGATCAGGAGGGGGGCTTGAGGAAGCGACCGGGGTTGCAGGGGCCGATAGACGATGCGTTCACGGCTCCGTTTCTCTGGGTGGTGCCTGACAAGGCGTGTGCGGATGCGAAGGTGCAGGCGTGGGTGGAGGAGGAGATGAAGTATGGGAGCGGGCGTTGGCGGTGGCTGATGCGCGGGGATGTGAGGACGCGGAAGGCGTCGGAGGTGACGGCGGCGGACATCCGGGATTACCATCTGATTCTGTGGGGTGATGCGGAGGCGAATACGGTGACGGCGAAGGTGCTGCCGCAGTTGCCGGTGCGCTGGGACGGGAGCGGGGTGAAGGTGGGGAGCCGGACGTTTGACGGGGCGACGATGGTGCCGGTGTGTATTTATCCGAATCCGCTGAATCCTGCGCGTTATGTGGTGCTGAACAGCGGATTGACGTTCCGGGAGGCGCATTCGTCGACGAATTCGCTGCAGAATCCGAAGCTGCCGGACTGGGCGGTGATCGATATCACGACTGCACCTAACGATGAAGCGCCGGGCAAGACGGCGGGTGCGGGGTTTTTTGACGAGGCGTGGCAGGTTAAGCCGTGAGGGACGGGGCTTAGTCGAGCCAGATGAATTCGTTGGTGCGGAAGAGGGCGCGGACGAGGGCGGGCCATGGATCGGTGCCGGTGGCGCGGGCGCTTTCGAGGAAAGAGGTGGCGTCGCTGGATTCGTCCGTGGTGGGAGGACGGGAGAAGAGTTGTGAGAACAGGCTGGTGATGCGGGATGGATTGTCAGGAAATTCGCGGATGAGAGCGGCGGCGAAGCGGTCGGCCTGGCGGTGGACGAGTGGGTCGTTGAGGAGGAAGAGGGCCTGGAGGGGAGTGGTGCTGGTGAGACGCTGGCCGGTGCTGGCGGAGGCGTCGGGGCCGTCGAAGACGGAGAGGAACGGGTGTTTCTGGATGCGCGGGGTCATCAGGTAGACGGTGCGGTGGTCTGAGTCATAGATGGCCTTGAACGGATTGTGCTGGGTGAATTTCCAGTCGTTAGGTGAAGGGAACGGGTGAGGGCCTAGTGGGCCGGTTTTGAGGGATCGGCCGAGGAGGAGGAGCGTGTCGCGCAGGGATTCGGCGTCGAGACGCTGGCGAGGGAAGCTGGAGAGGAGGGAGTTGAGAGGGTCGGATTCGGCGGCGGCGGGGGAACGAGTGGAGGCCTGCTGCCATGTGCGGGAGAGGAGGATGCGGCGGTGGAGCGGCTTGAGTTGCCAGCCGTCGCTGATGAAGCGTGAGGCGAGCCAGTCGAGGAGATCGGGGTGGGAGGGAGGCTGGCCCTGGCGGCCGAAGTCGTTAGGTGTGGGGACGATGCCGGTGCCGAAGTGGTGGAGCCAGACGCGGTTGACGGCGACGCGGGCGGGGAGGGGATTGGAAGGGTGGAAGATCCAGTCGGCGAGGGCGAGACGGCCGCTGGTGGGGTTGTCAGGAGGGAGCGGGTGGCCGCCGAGGACTGTCAGGAAGCGGCGTGGGACGGATTCGCCGGGCTGGTCGGGGTTGCCCTTTTTCTGGACGGTGGCGTTGCGAGGTTCCGGGGCGTCGGTGACTGCGTAGGCGGTGTCGCGGAGCGGGTTGGTGATTTTTCCGGAGACGAGCGGGATGAAGTCGCGTTGTTTCTGTTCGAGTTCGATGCCAGGCCACGGGTAGCGGGTGCTTTGGAAGATGCCGTAGAGGGCGTAGTAATCCTGAGTGCTGACGGGGTCGAATTTGTGGTCGTGGCAGCGGGCGCAGCTGATGGAGGTGCCGAGGAAGGCGCGGCCGAGGTTGTCGATGGTGTCTTCGATGGTTAGGTGCCATGGGTAGTCGTCGACGCGGGAGCCGAAGCGTCGGGAGATGGCGAGGTAGCCGGTTGCGGTGATGGCGGCGGCGCGATCGGAGTCCGGGAGGTCGGGGATGAGGTCGCCGGCGAGCTGGAGCTTTACAAATTCCGGATAGGGCAGGTCCTTGCTGACGGCGGCGATGACCCAGTCGCGGTAGCGATAGGCCTGAGGGACGGGGAAGTCGGAATTGTCGCCGGCGGTATCGGCGTAGCGGACGACATCGAGCCAGTGTCGGCCCCAGCGTTCGCCGTATTGAGGGGAGGCGAGGAGGCGGTCGACGACGGAGGCGAAGGCGTCGGGTGAGGAGTCGGCGAGGAAGGCGGCGACGTCGTCCGGGGAGGGCGGGAGACCTGTCAGGGTGTAGGAGGCGCGGCGGATGAGCGTGCGGCGGTCGGCGTCGGGGGCGGGTGTCAGGGAGGCGGCTTCGAGGCGTGCGAGGATGAAGCGGTCGAGGTCATGGCGCGGCCATGAGGTTTCGCGGACGGCTGGCGGGGCTGGGTCAGTTAGAGGTTTGAGGGACCACCAGTCGGCGGCGGCGCGGAGGGATGCGGCGGAGCGTTCGCGAGTTAGGGAGACGGTGTCGTCGGTCCGGGGATCGGGGGCTCCCATGGTGATCCATGAGGCGAGGTCGGTGATTTCTGATGGTTCGAGCGGGTGGTCCGGCGGCATGGCGAAGTCCTGCTGCTGACGGCGGACGGCGATGATGAGCGGGCTTTGGTCGGGATGGCCGGGGATGATGACTGGGCCGTGATCGCCGCCGCGGAGGATGCCGGCGCGGCTATCGAGGAGAAGGCCGCCGCGGAGGGTTTTGGCTGAGGCGCTGTGGCAGTCGAGGCATTTTCCGATGAGGAGCGGGCGGATGCGCTTTTCGAAAAAGGCTAGTTGTTCGGTTGAGGGATGGAGGTTGAAGCCGCTGGAGGGATCGGGAGGAGGAATGGGGCCGTCGCCGGCCCAGAGTTCGATGCCGGAGAAATTAGCGGCACCTCCGTCGGCGGTGATGCGGATGCGGCCTTGGTTGGGGCGGCAGGGCCACGGGCCGAGGCGGTGCCATGAGCCGCCGGTGCCGGTGGAGAACTTGTCGAGGACGGTGCGGCCGTTGATGGCGAAGCGGCATTGTTCCGATTGGTTGTCTTCCCAGATCCAGAGGATGATCTGGTGAGGGACGTCGGGGAGGTTAGAGAATTCGAGGGTGGCGTCTTGGCCCCATGTGCTGCTGCGGAGCATGCGGGTGCGTCCGGGGTCGGTGGGTGGACGGAGGGGGACCTGCTGGTTTTCGAAGTGCTGGCCGGATGCTTTGAAGTCAGGGGAGTTGCTGCTGCCGAGCCACTGGCGACCGTCGATGATCAGGGCCGGGCCGTTGAGGTTGATCGCCTTGATGAAGCGGGCGTCTTCGGCGCGAGCGGTGGTGGTGGCGATGGTTGCGGCGATGGCGGCGAGCCATGCGGCGGCATTAAGCCAGAATCTGATGAACGACATGGCCGTGGACGTCGGTTAGGCGGAAGTCGCGACCGCCGTGACGGAAAGTCAGGCGTTCGTGGTTGATGCCGAGGAGGTGAAGGATGGTGGCGTGGAAGTCGTGGACGTGGACGAGGTTGGAGGCGACGGTGGCACCGGTGTCGTCTGTGGAGCCGTGGGTGATGCCGCCTTTGACGCCGCCGCCGGCCATCCATGAGGAGAAGCAGGCGCTGTGATGGCCGCGGCCTTTGGTGCCGTCGACGCCGGGGGTGCGGCCGAATTCGGTGGTCCAGACGACGAGGGTGTCGTCGAGCATGCCTCGGCGTTTGAGGTCGCGGAGGAGGCCTGCGACGGGTTGGTCGATGTTGCGGGCGTGCTGGGCGTGTTCGGCCATGTCGCCGTGCTGGTCCCAGTTGTGGCTGGAGCTGCCGTCGACGATTTCGACGAAGCGGACGCCGCGTTCGGCCATGCGGCGTGCGACGAGGCATTGCCAGCCGAAGCCGTCGGATTGGCCGCGTTTCATGCCGTAGAGGGCTAGGGTTTCGTCTGTTTCGCTGTCGGTGTTGAAGACTTCTCGGGCACCGGACTGCATGTGGAAGGCGGTTTCGAAGGAGCGGATGCGTGCGTCGAGGCGGGAGTCGTGGCCACGGGCGTCGAGGTGGCGGCGGTTGAAGGATTCGGTTAGGCCATTTTCGAGTTCCTGAAGGCCGGAGGTGGAGGAACGGCGGTCGAGATTGGCGATGGGTTCGGGGCCCGGGATGACGCGGACGCCCTGGTGGTAGGCGGGGAGGAAGTCGTTGCTGAAGATCTGGGTGCCGGCGTAGGGCATGGCTGCGGCGAGGACGACGAATGATGGGAGGTTGCGGTTGAGGGTGCCGAGGCCGTAGCTGACCCACGAGCCGATGCCCGGGCGGGAGAAGAAGAATGAGCCGGTGTGGATGCCGAGGGTGGCGTTGTAGTGCTCGTTGTCGTTGCCCTTCATGGAGCGGATGACGCAGATGTCGTCCATGCATTCCCGGAGATGGGGGAAGAGGTCGCTGACCATGGTGCCGCACTGGCCGCCTGGGCGGAATTGCCAGCCGGGTTTGAGGAGGATGCGCTGCTGGTTGGAGAGGCCGCCACCGATGCCGGTTTTCTTGCCGTCGGCGCGGTAAAGTTCGGGTTTGTGGTCGAACGTGTCCATGTGGGAGACGCCGCCATTGGAGAAGATGAAGATGACGCGCTGGGCGCGGGCGGGGATGTGGGGGGAAGCGCCGGCGAGGGGGTCGCGGTCGGGAGTGGGGGAGTCAGAGGCGAGGAGTTCGGAGAGCAGGCCGGGAAGGATGAGGGAACTGCCCGCGAGGCTGCAGAGGGCGGCTCGCCGGCCGATGGGGGGAGGGGCGGCGGGATGAGGCGGGGGCGGCATGGGAGGGATGATGCCATCGGAGGCGGGGTGTGGCAATCGGGCTGGTGCGTGGGGTTCGGGGGAACCGCTGGGGGGTTTACGGGAGTGCGGGCGGAGGGATGTTCTGCTGGGTCGGGATGATTGGGCAGACCTCTTCAGAGAGGGGGCTTCGGAGGGGTGCCCGAGGCGCAAACAGTGAGACAGAGCTCTTTGGGGGTGGCGGGTTTGGGGTGCGGACAAGGAAAAGGGGTAATTGGACAGGCCTCTTTGGGTTTCTTTCCTGATTGGAAGAGCGTCCTGTGCCTGGTAGGCTGGGGGCACTATGAAAGCCATCCTTGTTGCGGCCCTCGCGTTCCTGTTTCCTTTTTGCGTTCTGGCCGATGAAGCGGCCCCCGACACGGTGCGTCTGAAACAGCTCGACGAATACTGGGCAGAGGTTTCGAGAGCTGTGGGCGCTGGGGATTTCACAGCCTACGAAGCGACGTGCCATCCGGAGGGAGTGCTAGTCTCTGGATCCAAAAACACCACCTCCCCGCTGGCCGGCGCCCTAAAACGCTGGAAGAAGGAATTCGACGCCACCAGGAGCGGCGCGATGAAGGCCAGCGTGACCTTCAAGTTCTCCCGTCGTCTTGGGGATGCGACCACCGCGCACGAGACGGGCATGTTTCTCTACTCCGCCACCGACGCCGACGGGAAGGAAACCCGGGAATACATCCACTTCGAGGGCCTGCTCGTGAAGCGCGATGGCCGCTGGAAGATCCTGATGGAGTATCAAAAGTCGAAAGGCACCCGGGAGGAATTCGAGGCGCTTTGATGATGCTGGGAATGCTCTGATGCGCGGGCCGGCGATGTAATTGTTGGCGAAGATGACGCCCCGGCTTTTCTGGATGTGAATGGTATTGCCGGGCGCGTTGAGACGACAGCCGCGCACGTTGGCTTTTCCCGCAGCCGACGAAGTTGAGTGGCCCTTTGCCCGGCCCTCAGCCCGTCGGGGCGTATAGCGCGGGATGCGCCTGAAAGAGAATGCTGATGACCTTCGCCTGCGGCCCCGCGCTGCCGCGGGAAGGGAGTCGGAGCCTTGAGCGAGCGGGTGGGGTTCGGATAAGAAGGCGGACTTCTTCGCGACGGGCGCGGGATTGGGAGGCGTGCAATGAGACAGACCTCTTGGGAGGGGGAGGCGGGGACCGAATGGTAGACCGGTTTGGGCAGGGCGGGGCCAAGGAGAACGCGCGGACAATTAGACAGACCTCTCGTGGGGGAGGATGTGCGGATAAGAAGACGTGTGCGGATAAGAAGACGGACTTCTTCGCGACGGGTGCGGGATTGGGGGGTGTGCAATGAGACAGACCTCTTCGGGAGCCGCTTCAGACGCTCCCCGGCCCATTAAGAAGACAGACTTCTTCGGAGGGATGTGGGGACCAGAAGGCAGACCGGATTGGGCAGGGCGGGGACAAGGAAAACGTGCGGACATTTAGACAGACCTCTTGGAGGGGAAGGGTGTGGGAAGACGGATTTCTGGGGGGTGGGGCGGATTATTGGACAGGCCTCTTGTGGGAGGGGAATGTGGGGTGAAAACTCGGGATGCGGATGGGGGAGGTGGGTATAGGGTGGGGAAATGATGGGTGACGATGACATCAGTGAGGGGCGAGGGGCGGGCGGGGCTGGGGTGGACCCGGTGCCGGGACTGATGGTGGAGTTGGTGCGGACGGTGGTGGTGGATGGGGGGGCAGGCGGGGCGGGGTTGGTTGGGTGGTTGAGGGGGCGGGGGCATGAGTGTGTGCTGGAGGGGTCGATTGATGGGGCGATGGTGCGGTTGCGGGAGTGCGTGCTGCCGGATTGTCTGGTGGTGCGGCTGGAGCGGGAGCGGGCGGCGGCGGTGGCGGATCTGGTGTGGTTGGTGAGGTCGCGGGGGGATGGTTGTCAGTTGCTGGCGGTGGGTGAGGGGGCGGATGATGAGGAGTGGGTGGGCTGGTGGCTGAAGCGGGGGGTGGACGATTTTCTGCCGGATCCCGAGGTGGGTGGGGCGGTGGCGGCGGTGAGGTTGCTGGTGGCGGAGCGTGCGGTGCTGCGGTGGCGGGAGCGCGAGCGGGTATGGGGGGAGTCGAGGGCGTTCCGGGGGCGATTTGAGGAGGTGTTCCGGAAGGGGCCGGTGGCTGCGGTGCTGGTGACGGAGCGGGAGGGGTTGGTGCTGGATGCGAATGGGGCGGCGGAGGTGCTGCTGGAGTATCCAGGGGGAGGGTTGCGGCAGCAGTTTCTGTCGCTGGCGATGCCGGGGTTGTTTGATCGGGAGGATTTTCCTGGGCTCTGGGGCGTGGGGAGTCGGGTGCTGAGGGGGGTGGTGCAGCCGCGGGGGGATGGGGGAGAGTGCGTGCTTGAGGTGACTGTGACGCGGGTGTCGTGGGGTGAAGAGGCGGCGTTGCTGCTGAATCTGCGGGAGGAGGAGGTGATGGAGGCGGTGGTGAAGCGGCCGCGGGGGAAGCGGGTTCTGGTGATGGAGGATGAGCCGCTGGTGCGCGAGGTTTTCAGCCGGATGCTGGGGGCGCATGGGTATGCGGTGACGTGCACGGCGGATGGTGCGGCGGCGGTGGCGGCGTGGCGCGAGGCGGCGCGGCAGGAGGAACCGTTTGATGTGATGGTGGCGGATCTGGAGATTCGGGGCGGGGAGGGCGGGATGGAGGTGATGGCGCGACTGCGCGAGGAATTTCCGGGGCTGCGCGCGGTGCTGACCACGGGGTACACGGATGACGCGGCGCTCGCGGAGCATGCGGCGCGGGGATTTTCCGCGGTGCTGGCGAAGCCGTTTTCGATGGAGCGCCTGCTGGAGGCGGTGACGGCGGTGCTTGAGTGTTAGCTTCAGCGGCGTGCGGCCCGCCTTGCGGGAGGGGCGGCAGGTTACACTAGCGGAACGGATGAGCGCTGGCGGGCGGAGAATCTTGCGAGTTCGGTGTAGCCGGCGGCTTTGGCGAGGGAGACGGCGGCGGAGAAGGCGCGGCCGCAGTCTTCGGGGGTGTGTGCGTCGGAGTTGATCGTGAGGGGGATGTCGGCGGCGCGGGCGAGTTCGAGGAAGCGTGGGGCGGGGTACATTTCGGCGACGTCCTTGAAGAGGCCGGCGGTATTGATTTCGATGGCGATGCCGGCCTCGGCGACGGCGTTGATGGCTGGAACGTACCAGCGGTCGAGGTCGCCCTCGGGGCGGTGGCCGAATTTCTTGATGAGGTCGGGGTGGGCCATGATGTCGAAGCAGCCGCTGCGTGCGGCGTCGGCGAAGAGTTGCCAGTAGCGGTCCCATGAGGCTTCGATGCCGAGGGAGGAGAAGCCGCTAGTGAGGGAGGGGTTGTCGAAGTTCCATGAACCGAGGTAATGGACGCCGCCGATGAAGTAGTCCCATGGGGCCATGGCGGCGAGTTCGTGGATCCATGAGGAGCCGCCGTCGATCCAGTCGACTTCGAGGCCCATGCGGACGGGGATGCGGTTGGCGGCGGCGGCGCGGGCCTGATCGATCCATGTGAAGTAGGCGGGGAGGTCTTCTGAGAGCATGCGCCAGTCGTCGAACGGCTGGGGCATGGGGTTGTGGTCGGAGAAGCCGATTTCGGGGAGACCGAGGGAGAGGGCGTGGGCGACGAAGGCTTCCGGGGTCCCTGTGGCGTGGCGGCACAGGGGGGTGTGCATGTGGTAGTCGGCGGGGAGGGACGAGGGCATGGGGCGAGGAAGGCGCGGAGGGGCTTTGATGCAATCGGGCATCCCTTGTGCAGCCCGCCCTACTGATGGCATCTTCTGATTTTCTGGGGGAAAATGAAGATTCAGCCGCGATGCTCGTCGGTTGCGAATCCTTTTGTGGAAGCCGGTGGGATTTTCGCCGTGTGGGGAAAATGGTGCGCGATACAGGGTTCGAATCTGAAAAGCAAAGGGCCGGGTTTTATTCCGTTTTCAACCACAAGTGCCTTTCAATCAATGGGTTGCGGTGGGTTTTCCTTCCCTTGAGGAGCGGCTGGGGGGATGCTTGAAATGCACGGAAATGCACGGGAATGTCGTCTAAGTGAAGTTTCCATTGCACGGGTGTTGCACGGGTAAATGGTGGGGGCATGCGTGTAAAACCTAAGTCGGAGTCGCCCAAAAAGGGCCGGATGAGTCTGATGGATAGGGATTCGGGCCGGGTGCGGCTTTCACTTCGTGAACTGTTGGAGTCAAAGAATGGGTACTCGTGGACAACGTGGATGGTTCAGGGGTTCAAGGATGAGCGGGGCCGGTGGGCGAGGCTGAAGTTTAAGGACCGCCGGGAGGCGGAGGTGTTCATGGCGGCGAAAAAAATGGAAATGATGACGCTGCAAAAGGGGCTCCACCCCGTCATGACCTCTCTCCCATTGGTTCGGTTGAGGGAGGCGGAAGCGGCGGTGGAGCGGCTTGATGAGCTGCGGGCGTTATTGCCGTCGGGGGGGCCTGATCTGTCGCTTGTCGAGGCCGTGGCGTTCTACTCCGAACACGTTCGGAGGACAAGGATGGTGGAGGCCGTAGATGTGAGGGAGGCGCGGATTCGGTGTTTCCGGTGCAAGTCGTCACGGGGAATGCGGCCGCGTTCGGTGGCCAATGCGGAAAGCACTATCAAATCGTTTGAACGATGGCTTAGGCTATTGCCGAGATACAGTGACCGGAGTTTTGTCGAGGAATGGACCCCGCCTGTGATGGAAGTCACCGGAGAGGATGTGCGGGAATTCCTTGCAAGTCTACGGGGCAGGGATGGGCGGGGGGCGTCACCCAAAACGAGGGAGAATGTGAGGGCTGATCTCCGGTCTTTCTTTGCGTGGTGCATGGGGGTGGAGAACAACGTTCCTATGCCGGGGGTGCGGCGTCGGTGGCACGTTGAGAATCCGGCGGCGTCGGTACCGAGGGAAAGGCCCGCCCGTGCGGTGCCGTTGGTGCTGTCGGTCGCTGATGCCGCGGCTTTGATGAGAGATGTGGAGCGCGTGCGGGAAGGTGATCTGGTGCAGTATTTTGCGCTGGCTTTGTTCGCGGGCATTCGGCCGTCTGGTGAGTTGGTGAAGCTGGCGGCGCATGAGGGTTTGCGGGCTCCCTGCCGGGAGGCTGGGGGGCGTCCCTTGCTGGACTTGGAGCGGGGGGTGATTACCATCCCCGCAGATGTTGCTAAGACGGGGAGAAAGCGAGTGGTGACGATGCAGGCGAATTTGAAGGCATGGCTGGAGGCTTACGCCGGGCCGGTGTTTCCGCGGGGGCATGACAGGGCTGTGCAGGCGATCCGCAAACGGCGGGCGCTGGGGCATGATGTGTTGCGGCATTCATTCATTTCCTATCATGTGGGGGCCTTTGGTTCCAAGTCGAGGACGGCGCTGGAGGCGGGGAATTCGGAGGCGGTGATTGATGCGCATTATTTGAATCTGCCGACTGAGGCGGAGGGGCGGGCGTTCTTCTCTATCATGCCTGTGGGTTGAGTACCGTGCTGGAGGGGGCGGACAGGGGCAGGGGCGGCGACGACTCAGATATCGAGGGGGTCGGAGGGTGTGGACGACGTGGTCGTCGAGGAGATCGACAGTGAGATCGAAGATGAGATCGACGTGGTCGTCGAGGAGATCGATGTGGAGGGCGGTGGGGAGCCTGTGGAGCCGGTGGTGTGGTCGGAGGGTGTGGACGACGTGGTCGTCGAGGAGATCGATGGGGAGAGCGGTGGGGAGCCGGTGGTGCGGACGGGGCGGGGACGACGTGGTCGTCGAGGAGATCGATGGGGAGAGCGGTAGGGAGCCGGTGGTGCGGACG
>JAIXPK010000240.1 GCA_027486335.1 Verrucomicrobiaceae bacterium
CACGGCGCTTCCAGCAATCCATCAGAAAACGATTCCTCCACCGCCGACCGCTCATCCCCCAGCACCCCCGGAATCAGCCGCACCACCGCATCCGTAAACACATTCGCCGCAATCGCCCCGTTCGTCAGCACATAATCCCCGATCGAAATCTCATCGTCCACCAGCGCCTCCACCACCCGGTGATCAATCCCCTCGTAATGCCCGCACAGCACCAGGAGATGCCCGCATTGCGCAAACGCCTTCGCCTCCGCCTGACAAAACTGCCGCCCCTGCGGCGTCATCAGCACCGTCCTCGTCCCCTCCCCGCGCAGCCCCTCCACCGCCGCAAACCACGGCTCGCACTTCATCACCATCCCCTGACCCCCACCATACGGCTCGTCATCCACCCTCCGATGCCGGTCCGTCGCCCACTCCCTCAAATCATGCACCCGCAGATCCAACAACCCCTTCTCCCGGGCACGACCCATCATGCTCAAACCCAATGGCCCGGCACACATCTCCGGAAAGATCGTCACAATATCAATGCGCATGCCAGCTCCCCCGCTCAAGCCGTCGCCCCAGGCAGCGCCGGCGCATCCGCAGGCACCTTCACCACCGCCCGAAAACTCCCCCAGTACCGCTGCGGAATCATCCCGATCCCTATCAGCAGCAGATTCACCCCCACCCACGCCAGCAACGCCATGAACGCCGCCCCCATGAATCCGTAACTGTGCAGCCCGATCCCTAGCATGTTCGTCCCGAACCACGACCAGCTCGTCACCACATTCCCGAAAATCGCCAGATTCATCAGCCCGCGTTCCCTCACCAGCCCACCCATCCGCGCATGCAGAATCAGCGCATTCCACAACACAATGATCAATGCCCCATTCTCCTTCGGATCCCATCCCCAGAACCGTCCCCAGCTCTGGTCAGCCCAGATCCCCCCTAGCACCGTCCCCACAAAACTGAACAGCACCCCGAAACACACAATCGCAAACACCATGCTCGAAAACGCCTTCCCCATCTCCTTCGTCACATGCCGCGTGAAGAACCCGCGAATCACATAAATCATCCCGATGATCCCAGCCACAAACGTCGCCGCATACCCCAGCGTCACAATCACCACATGCGTCGCCAGCCAGAAATTCGTGTCCAGAACCGCCCTCAGCATGATCATCGTGTCCCCGTCCAACGACAGAAAATGCGCAATCATCAGGGTCCCGAACCCTAGCATCGAAGACACCGCCACCCCGATCGCCCGCGGCCAGATCACTTCCAGCACCAATCCCAGCGCCGCCGCCGCCCAACCAATGAACAACGCCGACGAATACAGATTCGTCACCGGCGGCCTCCCCTCCAGCACCATCCGCGCCACCAATCCCGCCGACATCACCACCAGCGCCAGCACCATCAGCCACACCGCCGACTTCCGCGCCCACTCAAACTTCTCGGGCGCAAACCATACAAAAATCGACAGCAGAAACGCCAGCACCGAAATCACCATACCGCGGTAAAACGGCTCGATGAAATTCAACAACTGCTCCCGCGGCGCTTTCTTCAGATCCGCCTCGTGAATCCCCGCAGCCTCCAGCTTCCCTCGGTAATCACTCACCGCCTTGCCAAACCCCGCCGCATCCTTCGCACGATACGCCCCAGCCATCGCCGCATAGGCCGTCAGCGCATAATGCGGCTCCGGCAGGTCCACCGTCTGCAGCACCCTCGCCCATTCCCCGCCCTTCGCCGCCGTCGGCACCATCAGCGGCGCATTCAAATGCGGCTTCACCCACTCCAGATCCGCCGCCTCAAACGGCTGCCCTTCCATCTGCGCATTGAACGCCGCTCGGCTCCGATCCAGTTGCTTCCGGAACGCCGCCACCCCCTCCGCCAGTTTCCCTTCCGAAGCCGGCCCGACCGCCGCTCGCAGTGTCTGATAAAGACTCAAGCCCTCCCAAAGATTCATCAATCCTTTGTCATACGCCGTCCGCAGATCCTCTTTGATCTCCGACGCCCGCGACACCTCCGCCCGCAATCTCGTCATCCCCGGCGAAATCTGATTCCACGCATAATGCTTCCCATCGGTCCGCCCAGCCTCGCTCTTTCCGGCCGGCAACCCTAGCAACCCAATCACATCCGCATTGTCGATCCGGAAACACGGCTGCTGATCCGCCGCCGCCGCATCAAACATCAGCTCCGCCAGCCACGCCGTCGCACTGATGATCTTCGGCCCTCCAAACTCGCCCTTCCACGGCTCCGTGTTCAAGGTCTGCTTCTTCCTCAGCAGCAGCAGCGAATTCCTCGCCAGCGAATCAATCGGCTGATGCCTCCCGTTCTGCACCACCGGCAGGCTCCCGAACCCGCGCAGCGGCATCCCCTCCGCAGGATCCTTCGGACCCCGCAGAAAACTCAGTACCCATGCGGCCAGCACAAGGGTTAGTGCAATTGGTATCCAGCGTTTCATGCAGTACGGCGTTTTTGGCTGAAGCGGAAAAGATGCAGTAGAAAATGGCGGAGCATCCCATACCCCACCAGCGAACATCCGAAATACGGCGAAAACCAGGACGGGTTCCTCACCACCTGCAGCGCACTCGTCCCCCGGCTCCGGTCCAGCTCATCCCGCCCCATCTGATACTGGAAAAACGTCAGCCCCGCATACCGCAGCGGCGCATTCATATAAATCTCCACCTCCCGGTCCTCCTTCAATCCGGGATTCTCAATCCTCACACGACTCCGGAAATCCTTCGGAATCTCCGTCCC
>JAIXPK010000127.1 GCA_027486335.1 Verrucomicrobiaceae bacterium
GGCTTGGACGGAAGACTGAACGGCAACTGGACCAGCGCCCAGCTGAAACAACTCTTCAACAGCATCCGATCCGAGGACTTCCAGTCCTCCGCTGTCTCCCAACAGATCGCCTCAAAGGCCGTCGCCGGAATCAAAGACATGGCCGACCTCCGCCCCGCATTCGGAACAGCGGCCAGAAAACACCCCGGCTCCATCAGCACACTCCTGCAGAGCCTCCCGCAAGGTTTGGCTCGCTCCATGGCCGAAGCCGCCGCCACAAAATCCTTCAAATGGGACAATCCTCATGCCCCAATTCCATGGGCCGACGACGGGCTGCGCTCCAAAGCTGCCTATGCGGTCCCCATCGAATCTGACGCCTTCCACAAAGCCGCCACCGGTGATCCCGCAGGCGCTCTGAAATGGGCCCTGGAACAGGCCACGCCCGAAGACCGGGAAATCGCCGAATCAGCCCTCTACCGTCACCTCGCTGACGCATGGCCAGAACGCTTGCTCGACCTCGCCTTCGGTTCACCCAGCCAAACCCTGACCCCGCAACAGCGTGAGACCGTCGTCCGCGAAGCCGTCGCCCGTCTCAATACCCGCGAACTCTCAAGCCACACCATTGAACGCCTCGCCGAACGATTCAAAGATACCGCCGCCTTCCAACAAGCCCTCCGATCCGCCGGACTCGAATCCATCGCCTCGCAACTCACCCCTCCCGACTGATCCCCCGTCAATCATTTTTTTGCTAGTGAACCGAAAACTCTTCCTCGTCTGCCATTCAGAGTATGGCGATAGCGGATTGACCGTTGGCGCGAAAATCAGACAAGTCGACGACCGGAAAAACGCAATCTCCGGAGTAATCTTCAAAGAGAGCGACCTCTGGAAACAGGCCAGCGACGCCGACGCAGCCATGTGGGCCAATACCGTTCTGGCCGAAGGTGAGATGGCCGCCTACAAAGCATGGCTCGACTCAGCAGGCAGAAACTGACACCCTTCAGCCCCATGCTTCAGCAACGTTCCAGCCCATTGCACGCCGAACGCAACCGGCTTCCCCAGGCTTACCCGCTGATTCTGTTCACTGCCGCATTCATTGGCGGCTGGCTGATCCGCATCGCCACGTCTCCATCGGACGCACGCGCCATCTCCTCAGCTGCGCATCCACCCTCCGCATCGGGCTCGGAGATCCGGTCTTCATCGCTCTGGAAAGCAGAGCAGGCTGCCGTCGCCGCCATCACCGACGAACGCCTTCGTCACATGGCCGCACTGCGCCTCGCAGAAAAGGTCTTCCGCCACGATCCAAATGATATAGCCCGCTTCGCAACGTGGATGCGCCAGTTGTTCCCCGAGGAATCAGCCCGGCACTCATCGGACTGGACTCTCATCAGGCCGGAGCGAAGATCCAAGGACCCAGAGGCACTGGACGCCATTGTCGCTCCCCTCGCATTTGCCGCAATGGTCAAGGATTCGGAAAACTTCCTCGAAAACGGAAAGACGCCCTACTACCTCGCCGGACAAGCCGGCTTCGCGGATCCACAACAGTTCCTCTCGCTCCTCAACAGCGACATATCCGATGTTTGCCGCGCTGGCATCTTCGCCAATTTTCCTCCCGACGCCCACGAGCATCCCGAGTTGCGCGACACGCTCATTCAGGAGGTAGCAGGCGGGCAGGCATCCCTCGCCGCCATCCCGTCCCTCATCTTCCTCCTTTCCGCTGGCGACCTCAGTCCTTCAGATGCCTCGCGCACCCTCACGGCGGCGGCTTCATCAAACCCGGACGGTCTGTCCAAGGTCGCTTCCAACGCCCTGATGCACCTCGCAAAGCGGGCACTCGCCCATGATCCCCAGGCCGTTCTCCAATGCTTGCCCGACACTGGCAGCGGGCGCGACTGGATCCTGAAAGCATGCGCAGGTTCAGCAGTGGCACCGGACCTCATCCCCGGTCTCACCGCTCACGAGCGCGCAGCCTATCTTTCCGAACACCTCGCTCATGCCAGCAACCCGACTGTCTCCGATGTCTCTGTCGCGATCAACGCGATCGAAGCCCTCCCCGGCCCGGATGCGCAATCCGCGACCGAACGGCTCGTCGAATCCATGCTGTCCCATCAGGCCAATCCCACTGCAGCTCTCGAAGCTGCCTCCGCATTCCAGGATCCATCGACCAAGTCGGCATTCATGCACCATCTCGTGAGCAGTTGGGTGAAAGTGGATGTCGTCGGCGCCAGCGAGTCATTGTCAAAGCTGCCGCGGGGCTCCCTCCCGGACGCCGCCATCGCCACTCTCGTCGATGAGATCCACGGTGACCCCCTGGCCGCCATCGTGTGGGCCGAACGCATGAGTTCCCGCCCCTCCGGGCTCGCGGTCGCCCGAAAGGTGCTCGCCAACACCCCACCCCAACAACGGGACGCCGTCGCCGAGGCCATCGCGCAACGCTGGCCAGAGTGATTAACATCCCTCACCGAATCCCCGTTCCATGCCTCGATCGACTCAACTCACCATCATCTGCCTAGCAGGTCTTGCCTCCGGGTTCCTCACTCGAAACCTCGTCATCAATGGATCGGCGCGCGACACCATTCAGGCCAACCCCGAACCAACCGCGCCCTCCACCACACCACACCAGGTCCCCGGCACTCCAAAGCGCGCCATCCCCGCAAAGCTGCGCCAACTCGTCGCCACCGGCAGAATCGCGGAACTGCCGACCGCAGAACTCGCAGCCGATCTCCGTCAGTGGCTGACCACAAATCCCAACGAGGCCATGGCATTCGTGTTTCACGACCTTCCAGCCGAATTGTCCCTCTCTATCATCCCCGAACTCGGCGATGCCCTCGCCCAACTGCCGGATCGTTCCATCTCCAGCGCCCTTGCCTCGGTTCGCACTGAACGGGAGATGCGCCTCGCATGGCAGTCCGTCCTCGGCGGACGACTCAATCGTTCACCAGAATCGGCGATTGCACTCGCGAGGCTGGCTCCACCACTCAGCAGCGCAGGCCGCAGTCTCGTCGATCTCGCCGCCCTGAACGGTGGTGCCGCCGGAATCATGGCCCTCGTCCATGCCGGAGCCGATAAATCATGGCTATTCCCATCACGCGCCACCAGCCACTTCGGACCCGAATGGCTCACAAAGATCCGAATCGCCAGCGGTCGAGAACTGCTAGCCGCCCTCAAAAAGCATTACGCCGATCAGTGGACGGACGGTGACACGCTGCGGTTTGCTTCAAAGCTGCACGGCACCGCACCCGATGCACCCGAAGTGCTCCGATCGGTCGTCGAGGGAACTCTCCTCAACATGAAACCGAGCGATGCCCATGCCTTCATCAGAAGCATGGCCCTGTCTTCTCCGGAAGCGCTCAAAATTGTCCTCCATGCGCTTCCAGAGGGATTCCACCGCCGCAAGTTGGTACTCATGGCAACGCAATCACTCTCGGCCGCCACGCCCGAACAACGGAACGCGGTAGCCGCCATTCTGCCGCCCGCCGAATCCACCACCGCACGACGCGCACCCCGGCAGAATGACATCGAACTGAAGGCGATCATGGAGCCCCAATCCGGCGCCGCCTACCAGATCGCCGCATCGGCACCACAGGAAGATCGCAACGCAATGCTCGCCCATGCTGCCAAATGGTTCCTCATGACCGGCGGAACCCCGAACCTCATCAAATCCCTCTCCGGCCTCGCCGACCCGGCTGCCAATCCCGCTGCCTACAACGAAGTCGCTCGCACGCTCGTCTCCCAGCGACCTGAAGGCCTCGCCCCTCAGGATCTCGACGCTCTCAAAACCCTCACCGCAGAACAGACAGCAGCACTGCATGCCGCCGTCAGCACCCAATCCGGCAGCGAAGCAATCATCCGCAATTGGAAGTAATCCCCAAATCCCCGCCCTCCCTCACCCCATCCGCCCCATCCGCCCCATCCGCCCTATCAGCCCTATTCCTCCACCCAACCAAACCCTCGCACCAGCAAGACCCCACTAACAACACCCAACCACCCCACTCCGCAAGAGTTTCCCCACGCCCCAGCCCCCCTCACCCCCCACCAACCCGCTCAAGATACCGCTCCGCATCCTCCCGGTTGTCCTCTTCCTCCCACAACGCCCCGCCCCCGCGTTCCTCCCGCATCACCCGCTCCCCCATCATCTCCAGCCCCCGCATGATCTGCCACGCCACACCCATGTCCCGCGCCAACTCCTCCCTCAGTCCCCGGCGCATCAGCGGAAGATCCCCAGCCTCCTTCCCCCGCGCCAGCGCCAGCCACGCCTTCCCCCGGTAACCCGCATCATACGCCGCCCCGTTCCGCAGAATCCCCCGCAGCGCCTCCGCCACTTTCGCCCCGTCCCCGCGACGGTACCCGGCCCACGCCACCTCATCCAGTTCCTGCCGCGACAATTCCTCCCCAGCCACCTGCGCCAGCAGGCACCCGGCCGCATGCAGATACTTCGCAGGAATACTCATCGTTCGCCTTTCTGTGCATCTCGACCCACCCCGCCGCTTCGCTCCCCATCCACCCTCTGTCAAGCCCGCCACTCCCCCCCGCTTTCCCGTTGCCGCCTCGCCAAGCCATCGCCATGCTCGCCCCCCGTTTCTTCGACTCATGAAAGTTTCCCTCTCCTGGCTCTCGTCCCACCTCGACCTCTCCGGCCACTCGCCAGACTCCCTCGCCGATCTCCTCACGTTCGCAGGCATCGAAGTCGAAGGCATCCACTCCAGCGGCATCCACTCGGACCTCATCGTCGTCGGCAGAGTCACCAGCTTCATCCCGCACCCCAACGCCGATAAACTCCGCCTCTGCCAAGTCGACGACGGTTCCCCGAAACCCCGCCAGATCGTCTGCGGCGCGAAAAACTTTGCCCCCGGCGACTGCGTCCCCATCGCCCTCCCCGGCGCAGTCCTCCCCGGCAACTTCACCATCAAAGAAAGCGAACTCCGCGGCGTCCTCAGCCGCGGCATGATGTGCAGCAGCCGCGAACTCGGCCTCGGCGACAACCACGAGGGCCTCATGATCCTCCCCTCCGACGCCCCAGTCGGCCGCCCGCTCCACCAGTTCATCCCCTCCGACACGCTCTTCGAAGTCGAAATCACCCCGAATCGCCCGGACCTCCTCTCCCACCGCGGCATGGCCCACGAACTCGCCGCCCTCGCCTCCCTCCCGCTCCTCCCGACCACCCCCGGCACCCCCGGCTCTCCTCGCCCGGCCTCCTCCGACGAAATCTCCCTCGCCGACCCCGCAGGCTGCCCGTTCTACTCCGCACGCCGCATCACCGGCGTCAAGATCGGCCCGTCCCCGGACTGGCTCCGCCAGCGCCTCGAAAGCGTCGGCCTCCGCCCCATCAACAATGTCGTCGATGTCACCAACTTCGTCCTCATGGAAACCGGTCAGCCGCTCCATGCCTTCGACGCCTCCACCCTGACCGGCCCCATCACCGTCCGCCGCGCTCACGACGCCGAACCTTTCACCACCCTCGACGGCAAATCCCTCGCCCTCGACCCCCTCGACCTCGTCATCGCCGACCCCTCCGGCCCGCTCGCTCTCGCCGGTGTCATGGGCGGTGCCCACTCCGGCGTCACCGACTCCACCACCGACATCCTCCTCGAAGCCGCCTACTTCCACACGAGCTCTGTCCGCCGCACCAGCCGCCGTCTCTCCATCCACTCAGACAGCAGCTACCGCTTCGAACGCGGCGTCGACCCCGACGCCATCATCGCCGCCTCTGACCTCGCCGTCCGCCTCATCCTCGAAACCGCCGGAGGCACCGCCTCCCCTGACCTCCTCATCGCCGGCTCCCCGCCGAAACTCACCGGCACGGTCCCCCTCGACCCTGACCACGTGCGCCGTCTCCTCGGCACTCCCATCCCCGACGCCGAAATCGACCGCATCCTCTCCTGCCTCGGCCTGACCAAATCCCCGTCCGGCTGGATCATCCCCTCCTACCGCCAGGACCTCACTCGCCCAGTCGACCTCATCGAGGAAATCGCCCGCGTCCACGGGATCGAAAACCTCCCCGCCGCCGGAGCCGCCCTCTTCTCCGACCCTAGCACCGCCGACGAACAATACGACTTCCGCATGAACCTCCGCAAAGGCCTCGCCGCCCGCGGTCTCTGGGAAGCCCAAACCATCAAGCTCGTCTCCCACGCCCAGCTCGACCTCCACCTCGGCACCAACCCGCAGCCGCTCGCTCCCCTCCCACTCAAAAACCCGCTCAGCGACGACCACACCGTAATGCGCCCAGGCCTCATCCCCGGCCTCCTCGCCGTCGCCGAACGCAACATCCGCATGGGCCGCTCCACTCTCCGCTTCTTCGAATCCGGCACCGTCTTCGCCTCCTCACCTGACGGCAAACCCATCGAACGCGACGTCCTCTCCATCCTCATCTCCGGCCCGGCCGTCCCACCATCATGGGCCGCCGCCGATCCCGCCGCCGCAGACCTCTTCGACCTCCGCGGGCTCATCGAATCCCTCTTCCCATCGGCTCAGGTCAAATGGAAACCCGGCCGCATCCCGGCTGTCCTCCTCGCCGGCGGCGTCATCCAGATCAATGGCAAGTCGGTCGGCCTCGGCGGTCGTCTCCACCCAGCCCGCGAACGCGCCATCGGCGCCCGCCTCCCCGTCTTCATCGCCGAACTCGACTCCGCCGCCCTCCAGAAAGCCGTCCAGCACGACGTCCTCTTCGACGACCTCCCACGCTTCCCCTCCATCACCCGCGACGTCGCCATCGAATCCGCCGCCGATCTCCCCAATAGCAAATTCGAGGACTTCTTCGCCTCTCTCAAGGAACCTCACTTCACCGGCGCTTCCGTCTTCGATGTCTTCTCCGATCCCTCAGGCGCTAAACTCGCCGCGGGCCGCAAATCCATCGCCTACTCCCTAACCTACCGCGACCGCTCCCGCACGCTCGAAGGCTCGGAAGTCGACGCCGCCCACCAGCGCATCCTCGCCGCCCTCCAGAAGGCCCTCCCCGTCACCATCCGCTGACTTCCCCCGCCACTCGCGTGAACCCTAACGCCGCCGTCCAGTCAGGCCCCGTCACCCGGGACCTCCTCGCCGCCGTCTCCAGATCGTTCTACCTCAGTCTCCGCGTCCTCCCAGCCCCCGTCCGCAATCCGCTCTCGGTCACCTACCTGCTCGCACGCGCCACCGACTCCATCGCCGACTCCGCCGCTCAACCTAACCTCGACCAACTCCTCCTCCTCACGCAATTCAAGGACGCCCTCGCCTCTCCTAACCCTCCCGACTCCTTCTTCCACGCCGCCGCCGCCTGCGCCCACGCCGTCTCCCACCCCGGCGAACGCATCCTCCTCCAGCGGCTCCCCGATTGCTTCCGCGCCTGCGCAGCCCTCCCTGCGGACCAGCACGCCCTCGCCCTCTCCGTCCTCTCACACATCATTCACGGCCAATCCCTCGACCTCTCCCGCTTCCCGGACGCCGCCACCACCCGCGCCCTCCCCGACGCCGCCGCCCTCGAGGAATACACATGGCTCGTCGCCGGCTGCGTCGGCGAATTCTGGACCGCCACCTGCTCAGTCGCCATCCCCACCTTCGCCTCCCTCCCCCTAGCGGATATGATCACCCTCGGCACCCGCTACGGCAAGGGGCTCCAACTCGTCAATATCCTCCGCGACCTCCCCAGCGACCTCGCCCAGGGCCGCTGCTACCTCCCCGCCGACCAACTCGCCGCCGCAGGCCTCTCCTCCCTCGCATGGCCAGCTCCAGACTGGCAACCATGGCACGCCGTCCGCCGCTCATGGCTCGTCACCGCTCGCACATGGCTCGACTCCGGCCGCGACTACGTCCGCCACCTCAACTCGGTCCGTCTACGCTTTGCCGCTCTCCTCCCGCTCCTCATCGGCTCGGAAACCCTCGACCTCCTCGACGCCCAGTCCGACCTCGCACCCCCTGCCGCCGCCAAAATCTCCCGCCCGCGCGTCAAAGCCCTCATGCGCCGCGCCCTCTGGCTTTCCCTCAGGCCCTCCCGGCTCTAACATTCCCGGCCCGCACCACTCACGGCAGCCTGATCAGCACCGGCAGCACCTCCGCCCGCTGCAGCACCTGAATAAGCATCACCACCCCAGCCGCCGCAGGAAACCACAGCGCACTCAGCGCATGCCGGTAAAACACCCGCCCGCTCGGCTGGCAAACCTCCGCATGCACCAACCGCCCCCACGTCGGCATCAACCGCGGCACCGTCCGCACATAGTCCGTAAACTCATCCCCGAACACGCCCCCCAGAAACCGCTCCTCCGCCTCAATCACCGGCCGGTACGCTAGCACAAATATCAACGCAATCCCCACCGCAAAACTCACCATCCCCCCAGCCAGCGCCGCCCCGATTGCTCCCACCAGACTGAAAAAATACAGCGGATTCCGGCACACCGAATACGGCCCCACCTT
The DNA here is from genome assembly GCA_027486335.1 of Verrucomicrobiaceae bacterium. Classification (GTDB taxonomy): domain Bacteria; phylum Verrucomicrobiota; class Verrucomicrobiia; order Verrucomicrobiales; family V1-33; genus V1-33. The sequence goes on from JAIXPK010000127.1 coordinate 8,362, forward strand.
CACCAGTTCCCGGTTCTTCTTCCCGGCAATATAAACCGAACACCACAACCGCCCCGCACA
>JAIXPK010000366.1 GCA_027486335.1 Verrucomicrobiaceae bacterium
GGCGTCAGCCACTCCCGCGCCACCCGCTGCACCTGCTCCGGCGTCACCCGGTCCACCGCTTCCAGATAATGACTCGTGAAATCCGCATTCCCCGCACTGTGCCAGTTGCTCCCCACATCGCTCGCCTGCCCGCGCGTCGTCGTCAGCCCCGACAACTGATCCGCTAGGAACATCCGCCGCGCCCGCCTCACATCCGCCTCCGTCACCCCGCTGTCCTGAATCGCCCGCACCTGATCCAGCATCGCCGCCTCCGCCGCCTCGCGCTTGTCAGGGTCACACTCCGCACTCGCATAAAATATCCCGCTCAGCACCGGCGTGTACGCCCCAGCCCCCACCGAATGCACCAGTGCCTTCCGCTCCCGCACCTCCCGCCACAACCGCGACGTCCGCCCGCTCCCCATCAGAGTCCCTAGCACCTCAAGCGCCGGCGTGTCCGCATGCAGCAGGCCCGGAATCCGCCACGCCAGCTCCATCCGCGTGATCTCCGTGCTGAACTCCGTATGCGCCGCCCGCGCCGCCGTCTGCACCGGCTCCTCAGGCAGATACAAATGCGCCGACGGCCGCGACTCCACCTTCCCGAACCGCTCCTCCACCAGCCGCTCCACCGTCTCAATATCCGTATCCCCTGCCACCACCACAAACATCCGCTCCGGCGTGTACCGCTCCTGCCAGTAACCAAACGCCGCATCACGCTCCACCGTGTTGAATAACTCCAGCCGCCCGATCACCGGCTCACGATACGGATGCTCCCGATAAACCGTGCTGAACATCAGCTGACTCACCGTCCGCCCCGGATCGTCCCGCCCCATGTCAATCTCCCGCCGGATCACATCCTTCTCCTTCTCAAACTCCGCATGCGGAAACCGCGCCGCCGTCGTCAGATCCGCCAGCACCCCCAGCGCGGTATCTAACCCCTCCCGCAGCGTGTCGATCCAGTACACCGTCCGGTCAAACGACGTGTACGCATTCAGCACCCCGCCCGTCTCCTGCACCAGACGCGCCACCGCACCCGGCCCATGCGCCCCCGCCCCCTGAAAAACCATGTGCTCCACCAGATGCGACACCCCAGTGCCCAGCAGGTTCGCCTCCATGATGCTCCCCGTCCGCACCCACACCTGCGCACTCACCAGCGGCGCACTCCGGTCCTCCTTGAACAGGATCTCCAACCCGTTCGCAAGGCGCCGGTGCTGCACGCCGGATAGTGGAAAGGCAACTGTCCCCTCAGGAGAGGCAGCAAGATCAGGGGAACTGGTTCGGGCAAGCATGGGAAATTTCCGGAACCGCAACGCAACGGTCCTTTTCCCATCTACGCAAGCGGATCACTCCAAGGCACGCCATCTCACTCGATGTCCGCCTTGCCAGGCTGAATCAGCAGCGGCCGTGGTGCCGTCCCAGGCGATACCACCGGCACCGGAGCCGCCGGAATCGCCGGAGCCACCTGTATCGCCGGCTTCACCGCCACGTTCTTTTCGTCGTCCCCGCCCTTCTTGTCAGGATCCCCTTTCTCCTTCCCCTCCTCCTCCGCTTCCGGAGGCGCACTCGCCACCACCGACGTGTACGGATCCTTCCCAAGCACCGTAGCCGCACTGATCCGCACCGGAATCGCATCCGCCGCCGCCAGCGCCGGATTCACCCCAGTCGGTCCAGTCGGAGGCACCGGCACCCCCGGCTCCGCAATGAACCCCGTCGCCGCCGTCTCCCCGCCAATCGTGTGCAGCTTGCACACGTTCCCCAGCTTCGACCCGCCACGGATATACTCCATGTACGAAATCTTCGTCAGCTTCTCCCGCGTCGGATCCGCCGGATCAGGCCGCATCTCCAGACACGCATCCGACGCCACATCCCCCGACAACTCGCACAATTCCACCAGACTCAATCCCTGCGGCTCCGCAAAATCCGCCGGCTCCTTCCCCTCACGCACCGACGCATTCATCACATCCACCCACACCGGCAGCGCCGTGTGCCGCCCGAACGCAAACGGATACACCTGCTCACGCTTGTCCAACCCCACCCACACCGCACACGTCACCTCACTCGTGTACCCCGCAAACCACAGGTCGCTCGAATTGATATGCGTCCCCGTCTTCCCAGCCACCGGCATCGGCTTCAACCCCAACTCCCTCGCATTAGACGCCGTCCCGATGTCCAGCAGCATCGATTCCTCCAGACAACTGTGCGTCATCCACGCCGCCGCAGGATCCGTCACCGGCACCTGCTTCGCTCCCTCCTCCGCACGCTTCCAGATCGTCCGACCCTCGGGATTCTCGATCTTCGTCACAAAATGAATGCCCTCCGGCCTCGTCCCGCCATTCGGAAACATCGTGTACGCCAGCGCCATGTCCTTCACAGATACGTCCTGACGCCCTAGCAGCACCGCCGGATCCGCCGGCATCTCCCCAAGCCCCGCCCGCTTCGCCAGCGCCGTCACCTTCTCCACCCCGATCTCCAGCCCTAGCCGCGCCGCACAGTTGTTCTTCCCCTGAATCAACGCCTTCCGCACCGACGTCGTGTCGTCATGCTGAATATTGAACGTCTCCACTCCTAACTCCCCCAGCGTCCCGCTCGTTGCCCCTAGCATCACCCGCGTGTTGTCCATCCGCTGATCAATGATCCGGCTCCCCGGAAACCACTTGTCCTCAAACGCCGCCGTGTACACAAACGGCACAAACGCCGTCGCCGCCGGCCGCTTCGTCAGCAGCACCCGGTTGTACTGCGACTGCCCGAAATTCCGCCCGCCCGCCATCGCCAGCACCCCGCCCGTCCGGTTGTTCACCGCAATCCCCGCTCCCTGCAGATACGCCGGCCGCGGCGCATCCTGCGGCAACCCGTTCGCCTTCCGGTGCGCCTCCAGCTTCGCCGTGAAATCCGCCAGCTTCTCTCGGTCCTTCGGATAATCCTCACGCTGCTCCACCTCCGCCAGCCGCTTCAGGAAGCTCGCCTCCATCGCCTGCTGCATCCCCGAATCAATCGTCGTGTGCACCCGGAACCCTTTCCCCGCGATCCCCTCCACCCCAAGTTCCGTCAGGATCCCTTCCACCTCATCCTCAATCTCATGCTGCACATACCCAGCCGCACGCACCGTGTCCGACGGCTTCACCCCCAGCGGCTGCCCCTTCAACACCACCGCTTCCTCCCGCGTTAGATAATTCCGGATCACCATCCGGTCGATCGTCTGGTCCCGCTCCCGCAACGACAGCTGCGGATCATTGATCGGATTGTAAAACCGCGGGCTCTTGATCAGCCCAATCAGCGTCGCCGCCTCCGCTTTCGTCAGCTGTCGCGTCGTCTTGCTGAAATACCCCTGCGCTGCCGCCTCAATCCCGAAAAACCCTTTCCCGAACGGAATCCGGTTCAGATACAGCTCGATGATCGTCGGCTTCTGATAGTGCCTCTCAATCCGCTCCGCCAGATAGATCTCCAGCAGCTTGCGCTCCCGCGTCCGCTCCGTCAGCCCATAAGTGTTCCGCGCCAGCTGCTGCGTGATCGTACTCGCCCCCGATACCAGCCTGCCCGCAAACAAACCGTCCTTCGCCGCCCGCGCAATCCCCCGGTAATCCACTCCCTTGTGCTCCCAGAACCGGCTGTCCTCCGTCGCCACCAGCGCATCAATCAGATACTGCGGCATGTCACTGTACTGCACCAGCGTCCGGTTCTCATTCGCCAGCCGCCCGATCTCACGCCCGTCGCGGTCCAACAGAATACTGCTCTGCTCGAACTTCCCCAGCAGGCTCAAATCAAAGGTCTCCGCCTTCTCCTGAAACTGCACAAGGTAACTCCGCAGGCTCAGCCACGTCACCACCCCAGCCGCCAGCAGGGTCAGTACTGTCACCCGAAACCACGGCCGCTTCCACAGCGGCGTACGGTTCCGGCGTCGCGCCGGAAGCTGTTCCGGACGGATCTTGATGAGGTCTCCGATCATAAGCAGTTTGCCCTCGCCGCAACACTCGCAGCGAACCAGCATGGACTTCACCCTCACGCCCCATCGCAAAAATGCAAAAGGGGATGCGCCCGGCTCAACGGCCCCTCAGCAGCGCCACCAATCCCCGCCCGTACTCCCGCCACAACGCCTCCACTTCCCCCGGAGGCCGTGCCGGCAACTCCATCGTCAGCACCGCCCCACCAAGGGTCTCCCCAAACCACGCCCCCAGCGACCCAGGCCTCGCCCCAAGCTTCTTCACAGGCAACCCACTCCCCTCCGCCAGCACCCGCGCCAGCCGCTCCGTCTCCGGCGGCCCGTCCCAGTCAATGCACGCCAGCGGCTGATGAATCGTCACAATCAACTCCGGCCGTCGCTCCAGGATAAACGCCGCCAACGCCCGGCTCTCCGGCTCCGACAACGCCCCAGACCCAAACCTCACCCGCTCCTCACGATTGTCCGCAGGAAAATTCCGGTTCAAATCCACCCCGCGCCGGTTGAACCGCCGCCCCGTCGCCAATCCGTCAGGATTCGCCACCGGCAGAAGGTGCAAAGTCACCCCCTCAAGCAACGCCGGATTCGCCTCCAGATGCTCCCGCAGTCTCTCCAGCAACGGCGTCCCCGCACCCTCACTCCCGTGAATCGACGCCATCATCAGCACCACCCGCGCCCCCTTCCCGTGCGTCGTCACCTCAATCGCCCTCCCACCCACCGATCGCCCGATCTCCCGCCGCCCGCCCGTCGCCACCCTCTCCCTCTCCCCTCCCCGCTCCCTCTCCCGCACCTCCTCCCGCGGCGCGCAAAACCGCAACCCCGCCAGCAGCCCAGCCACCGTCAGCGCCGCCACCACCACCGGCATCACCCGTCCCCATGTGTTCATTCCATTTTCCATAACTCATCGCTTCCCGAACTTCCGTCCCAGCTCCTGAAACGAAATCTGGATCATCGTCGGATGCCCCTCCGGACAACAGTACGGCATCTCGCACCCTAGCAACTCCGCCGCCAGCTCCCGCGCCGTACCCGCATCCGCAGGCACCGGGACCCGCGCCGCATGCCGCGCCACCGCCGCCGCCACCACATCATCATCCAGTCGCCGCTGCGGTGCCCGCTCCCCCGCCACCCGCAACTCCGCCATCAGGCTGCTCACCAAGGCCGCCGCCTCCCCGTCCGCCCGGAAAAACGGCGGCAGGCTGTCAATCATCAGGGTGTTCGCCCCAAACTCCGACACACCCACCCCCATCCGCCTCAACGTCCCCAGATGCGGCTGCAGACTATCAAATTCCCGCGGGCTCAAAACCATCGTGATCGGCGCCAGCAATACCTGCGTCTCCACCGGCTCATCCCGTCGCCGCGCCCGCGCCGCCTCATACAGAATCCGCTCCCGCGCCGCCCGGCAATCCAGCACCACCAATCCCTCCTCACTCTCCATCAGCCAGTACCCCTCACCTAACCGATCCAGCATCCGAAACGGCACCGCCACCGGCTCCCGCGCCACCGGAACCTCCACCGTCTCCACCACGCTCGCTTCCTCACCCCGTTCCATCTCCCGTCCCACCTCCATCTCCCGCTCCACCGGTGCCCTCTCCACCCTAACTTCCATCGCCGACCAGTCCCGCCGCAACGCATGCTGCTCCGCCGCCGGAATCAGCACGGGCTGCTCCGGCGCCACCCGCCACCGCGCCACCGGCGGAACACCCACCTCAGGAACCTCCGGCACCGCCACCACCACCCGCCTCCTCAGCACTTCCCCACACACCTCCATCAGCGCCGCCTGCACCCCGCCTCCATCCCGAAACCGCACCTCACGCTTCGCCGGATGCACATTCACATCCACCTCCGCCGGATCGATCCCGATAAACAAAAACGCCACCGGCCACGCCCCCCGCGGCATCGCCTCCGCATACGCCCCCCGCAATGCATGCACAAACACCGGACTCTCCACCGGCCTCCGATTCAAAAACGTCTGCAGCAACGCCCGGTTCGACCGCATCATCCCCGGCTCCCCCAGAAACCCGCGCACCGTCAGCCCACCACGCTCAGTCTCCACCACTTCCCTCAACCGCTCCGCCACCTCCAACCCCGCCAACCCCGCAATCCGTTCCCTCAACTCACTCCCCCCAGGCAACTGGAACACCAATCGCTCATCGTGCGTCAGACTGAACGCCATCTCCGGATGCGCCAGCGCATGCACCCGCACCACCTGCTCAATGTGACTGAACTCCGTCGCCTCCGACTTCAGAAACTTCCGCCGCGCCGGCACATTGTAAAACAACGACCTCACCTCAATCTGCGTCCCCGGTGCCTCCCCAGCATCCGCCACCCCCACCAGCCTCCCTCCCTCCACCACCACCTCCGTCCCGCTCACCGCCCCGTGCTCCCGCGTCCGCAGCACAAACCGCGACACACTCGCAATGCTCGGCAGCGCCTCCCCACGAAACCCCATCGTCCGAATCGCCGCAAGATCCCCGCTCGTCCGCAGCTTGCTCGTCGCATGCCGCTCCAGACTCATCGCCGCATCCTCCCGCCCCATCCCCATCCCGTCATCCACCACCCGGATCAACGCCGTCCCCCCACGCCTCACCAGGATGTCCACACGCCCCGCCCCGGCATCAATGCTGTTCTCCAGCAACTCCTTCACCACCGACGCCGGACGCTCCACCACCTCCCCGGCAGCCACTTGGCTCGCCAGCGTGTCAGGCATCACCTTGATTTTTTGCATCTCCCGACAAGAGAAGCGTTTGATTTCCGTAAGAAAAGGCGGAAATCCGAGTCGTTTTCCGGCCCCTCAGCCGGCCGCTTCCCGCCTCTCAACCGATGCCCTCCTGACTCCTCCACCATGATCCTCCTCACAGACTCCGCTGTGATCCACTTGCGCGCCCTCCTCGCAGACGCCGCCTCAGGATCAGGACTGCGCCTCGGAGTCGAACGCGGTGGCTGCGCAGGGCTCCAGTACGTCATGAAAGTCAGCGCCCCCGCCACCGGCGACTCCATCTCGGAACGCGACGGCGTCAGGGTCCTCGTCGACCTCGCCAGCGCTCCCTACCTCAACGGCTGCACCCTCGATTACACAGACTCCCTCGCCGACTCAGGCTTCAAAATCCTCAACCCCAACGCCGCTCGCAGCTGCGGCTGCGGCACGTCCTTCGAACCTCAGTCACCCGGCGACCCAGCCGCATCTCCACCAGTCCCCGACGGCGAGGCCTGCGCCACTCCAGCCTGACCCCTCCCACTTCCATGCGCCCTCCACGTGTCGAATTCATGCAGGCCCCCAGAGGCTCTTGGTCACGCGGGGCCGCCGCCACCGTCGAACGCACCGAAGGCGGCATCTTCTGGTGGGCCGTCGCCATCACTCTCCTCCTCGGCCTCGCCACGTTCTCATGGTTCTTCTCCATCATGGTCTTCACCCACCCGGAGAAACCCATGAACTACGCCATCCTCGAACGCTTCAATAAACTCGAGCGCCTCAAGGGCTTCACCGAAAAAGACGTCCCCGGCGGCAAGGCCTTCGACCAGGCAGAACTCTACCAGACCTTCCACGGCTTCTCCTCGGACAACCTCGCCCAGAAAAACAGCGACCTTCGCCGCGCCTACCTCACCAACTACAAGGACGACCGCCCAGTCTACGTCAAAGGCCGCTTCCGCATCGTCCACGCCCGCCCCCTCGGAGCCACTGATGTCTTCACCAAAGGCATCGTCGCCCGCGCCATCGCCATCAACGAACACGACAAGGAATACCGCAACGTCGTCATCGAATACGTCATCCCCACCCGCAGCGCTTCCTCCGCTCAATTCGGCACCGGCGACATCATCGAAATCGATACCTCTTCCCAACGCAACAAGCGCCGTCTCCACGCCACCCTCCTCAACGTCCAGCACCAGCCCGACGAAAGCCTCGTCTTCACCGTCGTCCCCCTCGTCTACGGCGAACACGCCGTCGACGCCGGCAAAGGCACCAGCATCATCGCTGAACCCCCAGCACGCCTCAATCTCAAGGCCACATGGCCCATCACCGGCAAAGACGCCGCCGTCTCCGGCGCCAACACCGTCGCCACCGTCGCCGGTTCCTGACCTCCCCGGCTCGCCTCGGACCTTGGTTCCTTATCTCACCCTGAGATAAGCCGCCGGCCCCAACTGGCCGCGTCCACCGCGTGCCCGCCTCGCGCCATCGTCGTCTCGCACCTCCATCGCGACAGTCGCATCCCAAAACCCGGACCTCTCCCCTTCCCGCCGCAACCCTCCGGCATATCTTGACTTTCCTGGCCGAAACAGTACCCACACCGCATGCGTTTCTCCGCAGCCCTGCCCCTGCTCAGCGCGGTCGTTCCGCTGCTCTGCGCTCTCGTCGCCGCCTGCTCCGCCCCCGGTGGTGCCGCCCAAGGCTACCCCCCTCCACCCACCGGCTCCCCAGTCATCACCGGCGGCATCACCCCGGAACGACTCCTCCGCAGCGAAATCCGCGTCATCTCCCGCCTCATCCCCAAAGGCACCTACGGCCGCAAACTCCATCGGCCCATGTCCCCCCGCTACATCACCATCCACTCCACCCAGAACTACTCCGGCGACGCCTTCGACCACGCCCGCGCTCTCTCCAACGGCAAACTCCGCGCCAAGAAACGCCCCGGCGGCAACCGCATCGGCTTCCTCACATGGCACTTCACCGTCCAGGACAACTGCGCCGTCCAACACCTCCCCACACGCGAACAAGGCGAACACGCCGACTTCAACGGCCCCGGCAACAACTACAGCGTCGGCATCGAAATGTGCGAACACCGCGGCAATGACCGCTCCGCCACCATCGAACGCACCGCCAAACTCACCGCCTTCCTCATGTACGAACACGGCATCCCCCTCCGCAATGTCGTCCCCCACTACCACTGGCCCCGCCGCGGCGCCAGCCCCCCCAACAAAAACTGCCCCCATTTCCTCCTCGACAACGGCCGCCCAGGCCGCAAATGGGCATGGTTCCTCAGCCGCGTCAGAGCCCACTACAGCCGCATCAAACCCGGTCCCTGCCCCAGAATCTGATTTCTAACTCCCTTCCAACCAACACAATATCATGGCTATTCTCGTCACCGGCGGCGCCGGATACATCGGTTCCCACACCGTCCGCATGCTCGCTGAAGCCGGCGAACAAGTCGTCGTCGTCGATACCCTCGAACTCGGCCACCGCGACGCCCTCGTCTCCCCTTCCGTCTCCTTCGTCCAGGCAGACCTCGGCGACGCCGCCGCCATGGACGCCGTCTTCAGCTCCCAACCCATCGAAGCCGTCCTCCACTTCGCCGCCTACGCCCTCGTCGGCGAATCGGTCTCCAATCCCCTCAAATACTACCGCAACAATCTCGCCTCCCCGCTCACGCTGCTCGAAACCATGCAGCGCCACAACACCCGCCAGTTCGTCTTCTCCTCCACCTGCGCCACCTACGGCAACCCCGTCTTCGTCCCCATGGACGAATCCCACCCCCAGGCACCCATCAACCCCTACGGCATGAGCAAACTCATGCTCGAACGCGTCCTCATCGACTGCGTCAACGCCTGCGGCATCAACCACGTCATGCTCCGCTACTTCAATGCCAGCGGCTGCTCCGA